>JAQYAV010000132.1 GCA_029338675.1 Lachnospiraceae bacterium | reverse complement strand
ACTAGCGAATACAAGAATATTAAAAGTAGCTGTGTAACCGAATAAGGTAGCAGTAGAGGTGTAATGGACGCACCACTGAATCTACGAGGCGAAGCCTCGCACATCAGATGCTCGGTAATTCAATTGCCGATGTAGTTCACTTGACATAAAACTGTTGAAAAGCAATTTGCAAAAACTTATCCAAATAAAAAACAGCTATAATTCGACGAAGTCTATTGAAATAATATTGGCATATTGTGATAAATATATTACAATGTTCCTTTATAAGCATTTATCCAATGTAAAAGGAGTGAATAAAAATGTCGAGAAATGAGAAGGAAGTAGAAGGAATTTCATTACTTGGTAATCAAAACGTGAAGTATAATTTTGATTATTCTAGTGACATCTTAGAAACATTTATTAATAAACATCAGGACAATGATTACTTTGTGAAATTTAACTGTCCCGAATTTACAAGCTTATGTCCAATTACAGGACAACCAGATTTTGCTACTATATACATTTCATATGTTCCAGATGTTAAAATGGTAGAAAGTAAATCTTTAAAGCTATATTTATTTAGCTTCAGAAATCATGGCGATTTCCACGAAGATTGTGTTAACGTTATTATGAAGGATTTGATTAAATTAATGGATCCAAAGTATATAGAAGTATGGGGAAAGTTTACTCCTCGTGGAGGCATTTCTATTGATCCATATTGCAATTATGGACGTAAGGGAACAAAGTGGGAAGAGGTTGCATTTAATAGAATGGCTAATCATGACCTTTACCCAGAAAAGGTGGATAATAGATAATTATGTTATTTGAGGAAGCGGTAAATTATATAATGGATATTCCAAAGTTTGGGATACAGACAGATGGAAGACATAAGACTGGTAAGGATAATCTGTTATATGTTATGAATAAGCTTGGACATCCAGAAAAAAACAAAAGAATTATTCATATTGCTGGAACAAATGGAAAAGGCTCTACAGTTCAGTTTGTTAAGAATATACTCTGTTCTTGTGGATATTCAGTTGGGTGCTTTACATCACCTCATCTTGTAAAGATTAATGAAAGAATTACAACTTCAAAATTGTCAGAAGATAGAACTAAAATAGATAACTATGATATTTCTGATGATGATTTTTTGGAATGCTTTTTGATTGTAAAACAAGCGGTTGATGAGTCAGTTGATGAGGGAATGCTTCATTTGTCCTTCTTTGAATTTATTTTTGCTATTTCAGCAGTTTATTTTGACAAGTGCATTGTGGATTATATTGTTTATGAGACAGGCTTAGGTGGAAGATTAGATGCAACTAATATTGTGGAGCCGCTTGTTACAGGAATTACATCTATAGGACTTGACCATACAAAATATTTAGGGGAAACAATAGAGGATATAGCAGCTGAAAAGGCTGGAATAATCAAATTTAATGTGCCTGTAATATATAATACTGGTGAAGCTTCAGCTGACAAAATAATTAACGAAATAGCAATTTCTAGATGTGCGAAGGCAATAAATGTCGCAAATTCGGAATATTTAATAAATGAATTTACAGATAAAACCATTGATTTTTCTTATTACACTAGTTATTATAGATACGAAAATATCAAACTAAAAGTTGGAGGAGCAAAGTATCAGGTTGATAATGCGGCAACTGCTATTGAAATATGTAATACATTGCTGGGATGCCTAGGAGGTATTGAAGAAGATAAAATACAGCTTGCAATGGATAATTTTTATTGGCCAGGTAGAATGGAGATGCTCAATAAAAATGTGATTTTGGATGGTGCACATAATACTGATGCTATTGACAGATTTATTGAAAGCGTTAATTATGAGTATCCCAATAAAAAGATTAGGCTATTATTTGCCGTATCTGGAGATAAAGATTATGTTCCAATGATTGAGATGCTCTGTGATAGACTAGATTTAATTGAAGTATATGTAACTTCTCTTAATTCAGAACGTGGAATATCTGCAGAATACATAGCAGCACTTTTTAAGCATTATACGAATAAAAAAGGTGGTATTCCTATTAAGATATTTTCAGATGATAATATTAATAATACATATAACGCAGGCTATAAATCTGCTGTTAGTGCCGATGATATATTGTTTTGTGTTGGGTCCTTATATCTTATTGGAAGCATTAAGGAAATGCAATAGATATCAAGGCTTAGTGGATTGTATGATTTGTAATAGTATGCGGAGGATAATACATGATTAATTTTGAAGAAGAACTTAAAAGATTTCAACCTATACTTGAGGTTAATCAAGCAGAAGAAGCAATATATAGCAATGACTTAAAGGATATTAGTGATATTGTTATGCAGATGACTCAAGAGATTAAAAATGCAAATATGAATGCTGGTGGACAGCTTAATAGCATTGTAAGGAGATAGTTATGGCAACACGTAGACCAGTTTTGTGTCCTAATTGTGGGGCACCTGTTAGAAAAAATGGATATTGTTCGGGTTGTTATATGCATCTTAGCGTAATTAAGAAAGCATATAATACTTCTAACTATCACTATAATGTTGGATACGATAAGGCTATGGCAAGAGATTTGTCAGGCGCAATTGAATCACTCAATATGGCGCTTAGATATAACAAACGAAATGTTCTTGCCAGAAATTTAATTGGTCTTATTCATTATGAGATGGGAGAAGTTGTTGTTGCATTAAGCCACTGGGTTATGAGTGTTAATTATCAAGAGACAAACAACGATGCAACAAGATTTCTTAAGGAACTTAAGAAAGATGCCATAGAGCTAGAAAATGTAGATCAATTAGCGAAGAAATATAATATGGCATTAGATTATGCATATCGCGGAGAATATGATTTGGCTATTATACAGCTTAAATCTACAATTGCATTAAATGCTCACTTTGTTAAAGGATACTTATTACTTGCATTATTATATATAAAGCTTGAGAATTATGAGAAAGCAAGAGTGACCTTACGAAGAGTCCTTAAAATCGATAAGGCAAACCCTGTTGCAATTCACTATTTACATGAAATGGGTGATACTGATGAGAATATTATCCATATGAGATCAGAATCAGTTGAAAATGATGGTTTGTTAGATGATGATTTTCTAGAAGAAGCTGCTGCAACAAAAGGAGATATTCCTTTGGTAGTAACTAATGTAACCAGAGATAATTCGCTTAAGAATTTGTTTAGGGATATAATTGACAAAAGTAAAACTAAGCTAGTTAAAACTGGAGAATTTGGAGAGATTGGTTTTGCCAGATATTCAGGTCTATATGTATTAGTTGGATTAGTGCTTGGAGTATTTCTTCTTTATTTTGCAGTTGTTCCAGCACAAAAAAAGAAGCTAAAGGCTGAAAATGAAAAGATAATTAAAACTTATAGTGAGGAACTAGCAGATAAGAATACACAGATATCTGAATTAGAAAAGCAGATTGATCAGATAAATACTGATTATGCAAAAGAAAAAGAAAAAGAAAAGAAAAACAAAAATCCATTACCAGATTATTCTTCTTTTGAACATGAAATGTCTGATGAAGACATTAATGATTTGATTAATGGTGAATAGATAATACGTATGTAAAACACGAAAGATGACGAAGGTTGTCTTTCGTGTTTTTTTATTTTAAACAAAATTAATCAGGAAAAGAAAGGATGGTAGCTGTTGTTATAAAAAGGCAGCACGAGAATATTTTTATATGAGTGAAGAAAAGAATAAAACAAAGCTTTATGAAATTAAAGATGGGTGCTTGATATATTATCTGCCTAAGGAATTAGATCATTATTATGCTGATTATATTAAAAGTAAAACTGAAAATATATTTCGTAAGGAACAAGTTGAAATAATTGTTTTTGATTTCAGTTTAACGGAATTTATGGATAGCTCGGGGATTGGCTTAATAACAGGAAGATATAGAAAGATATGTGATATGGGAGGAAAAACTTGCGTAATAAATATGAATGAATCAATAGATAAGTTATTACTAATGTCAGGAATATATAGAATAGTTGAAAAATTAAATAGCATTTCGGAAGTTACAAAACAATAAAAAATAATGTGGAGGATATTATGGATAACGCAAATGAGATGAAATTGGAACTGAATAGTATAGCTCAAAATGAAAGCTTTGCAAGAATTGTTGTGGCTGCATTTATGTCTACAACAAATCCAACACTAGAGGAGGTTCTCGATGTAAAGACTGCTGTATCTGAAGCTGTTACTAATTCAATAATACATGGGTATGAAAGAGGAGTAGGAAAGATAGAAATATATGCCAGGGTTGTAGATAGAAGTCTTTATTTAGAGATAACTGATTATGGAAGGGGAATAGATAATGTTGAAAAAGCTATGGAACCACTTTATACAACTAAGCCTGAACAAGATAGGTCGGGAATGGGATTTTCTTTTATGGAAGCTATGATGAATAAAATAGAAGTTATTTCTAAACCAGAGAAAGGAACTAAAGTAAAAATGTGGAAGGAGATAGGTGAAGAGAGTCATCTTTTAGATTAAATGAATGAAACAGATCTTTTGATACGAGCGAAAAATGGTAATCAGGATGCTGCAGAAAAAATAGTGGAGGATAACCAAGGATTAGTATGGAGCGTAGCAAGAAGATTTGTTGGAAGAGGCTATGATTTAGAAGAAATATATCAAATAGGGTGCATAGGTTTGCTTAAAGCGATTAAGCGGTTTGATGTTTCGTATAATGTTAAATTTTCTACTTATGCAGTACCACTTATTACGGGAGAAATAAAAAGATTTTTGAGAGATAACGGAATGATTAAGGTTTCAAGAATATTAAAACAAAATGGATACAGGATTAGTCAAATAAGAGAAGAATATACAAATGCTTATGGAAAAGAACCATCTATAGAAGAATTGTCTGAAAAAAGCGGATTAAGTATTGAAGAAATAATAGAAGCCTTTGAGGCAAATAAAGAAGTTGAATCCTTATATCAAACAACCTATGGAAAAGATGGAAAGGAGGTAATGCTTTTAGAAAGAGTTTGTGAGGAGGGGGCGGGTGAAAAAGAACAAGAAAGGTTGTTTAACAAGATAATTATTGAAGGAGCATTAAGCAAATTAAACAAAAATGAGAGAAGCTTAATATATCTAAGATACTACAAAAATAAAACCCAGACAGAAGTTGCTAAGCAATTAAATATGACACAGGTCCAGATAAGCAGACTAGAAAAAAAGCTGTTAACCCGCATAAAATCAGAGCTTGACACAAAAACGAACTATTAGTACAATAATTGTAATAAATATCAAATAAATAAAATGATATTTCTATAAATAAAATGTAGAATTATTATTAAACTTATGGTATAATAAATGTAATCTTGGTTTGATTAATTTTGATACCAGTTGTTTTTAACGCATATCACTTATGTATTATTTGATTAGATGACTTGGTGTTAAGGTAGTCATTCTATATATTATGATTTTTTGTTGAGGGGTTTATGGGAGCAAGAAAGAAAGAGGCACTTGAACAATTTAATAGGAACAATATTCTTTCTGCAGCAAAGGAACTTTTTGAAACAAAGGGAGTAGAGAATACAACAGTTGATGATATAGCTAAGTTAGCAGATTATAGTAAGTCAACTATATATGTGTATTTCAAAAGCAAAGAAGACATTTATAATTCAATTGTTCGTGATTACATTTCCGTCTTGGCAAATGAGATTGAGGTTAGTATTGAGTCTGAAAAGGATTTCGAAGATGGATATTATAAAATGTGTGATTGCCTGGTTTCTTTTGAAGAAAAGTATCCAAAGTATTATTCGACTTTAATGGGGGAGGAGAATTCTACCAATAGCAGAAAAAAGCCTATGGCGCTTGCTACAGGAGATAACGAATTGAATGATGTTCTAAGGAGATTTTTAACTAAAGGAGTTAATGAGAAGATTCTGAGAACGGATATGGATATTCAACCTGCAGTGTTGTATGTTTGGTCAGCCATTAGCGGAATAATTCAGGTGGCAGAGCGAAAGAGAGATTCCATAGATCAGAATTTCAAGATGACGAAGGAGGAATATTTAAGATATTCCTTTAGAACATTTTATGATTCGTTGATTAGGAGGTAGACATGTTGCTTACAAATGAAAAGCGTTTTATTAAGAAACAGAATAATATCGTATTTTATGTATCAGAAATGGACTTGCCACCTTCTGGTGGGCATTTTCATAAAATGGATGCAACAAGGGAAGTATTATCACAGCTTGAGGATATTGTTGGAAAAATAAATATTATGAAATATTCAGATTACGATGGCGAGGTTTTAGCCGCAGACAGTGTGGGTATTATTTTTCCAACCTATAGATGGGGGATATCTTTATCAGTTCAGGGATTTTTGAAGAATTTGAAGATAAGTAACAACACATATTTATACGTTGTTATTGCTGGTAATAAATATGAGCTTAACGAGATAGCAGTCTTAGAAAATAAGATGCTTGTTAATAGAATAAGAAGAATGCTTGATTTGTGTGGAGCAAATCCTAATGTATATCTTAGATGTATTGAAGGAGAAAGAAATAACAGAACAGATTCTGAGTGCAAGAGAATTAAGGAATTAGACAAGAAGATAAACTCCGTTATGGAGAGCATACAATACTATACACATGACAGAATTGTAAACATAATGGAGAAAAAGACTCTTGAAAATAATCGTGAAAAAGGTATTGTTGATTATCAAAATTACTATTTTGAAAAGAAAAATCAGCTTAATGACAATATGACAGATGAGAAAATGAGCAATATATTTTTAGATGAAAAGGTATTTGAGGGTGTGAGATTATGCCAGGTAGTATAGTTCATTTAGCTATTGCTGAGAATGTGTATAGAGCAATATGTAATATTAATAATAGTGAGGAATATTATAATAAGTTTATTATTGGAAATCTTCTACCAGATGTAATTAATGAAAAAGACAAATACTATAGTCATTGTTGGGATATGGATATGTATAAAAGTGTATTTCGAGAGCCAATTATGAGTATATTTTATGATAGATATAATATATCAAGTGTTAAGGATATGTTTGATAATCCTTTGTTGTTAGGATATTTTTGCCATTTGAGCAGCGATATGTTGTTTATACGTGAATATTGGGAAAAACATTTTATTTTTTACGATGAGAAGATGAACGTGACGAGGTTATTAGCTGAGGCTGCATATGCAAAGGTTGACTATTCTAATAGAATTTATCCTAAAAGCGAGTTTTTATCTAATAAGCAATATTATGGGGATTATGATATATTGTGGCACTATATTAAAGAAGAATATCACGTTAATGATTTGAAAAAGGAGTACAGCGAATTGTTACTTTCATTAGACAATTATGATGTTGATATAAACAAATATGATAGAATGATTTCTAATAAAGAAGAATTTGACAAAGATAAGGTATGTAATGTTTTAGATGTTAAGCTTATTGAAGAATATATTCGCAAGACAATAGGCGAGCTAACAAGCATTATATTAAAAGAATTACATCAGTAATACGGAGGATAGTATGATATTAAACGTTTCAAACCTTACACATGGTTTTGGTGATAGAGCGATATTTAACAATGTTTCTTTTAGATTACTAAAAGGAGAACACATTGGATTAGTTGGGGCTAATGGGGAAGGTAAGTCCACATTTATGAGCATTGTTACAGGTAAGCTTATGCCAGATGAAGGAACAGTAGAGTGGGCAAAAAATGTTCGAGTAGGATATCTGGATCAGCACACAGTACTCAAAGAGAATATGACAATAGGAGATGTACTTAGATCAGCATTTTCGTATTTATTTGAAATAGAAGAAAGAATAAATGAAATATGTGGATTATTAGGAGATGCAGATCCAGAGCAAATGGAAGTACTTATGGAAGAGTTAGGTACAATGCAAGACATGTTGGATAGCCATGATTTTTATATTATTGATTCTAAGGTTGAAGAGGTTGCAAGAGCATTTGAGCTTACTTCCCTTGGATTAGATACAGATGTTACTGCATTAAGTGGAGGACAAAGAACAAAGGTTTTACTTGCTAAGCTTTTGCTTGAGAAACCAGACATACTTTTGTTAGATGAGCCTACAAACTACTTGGATGCACAACATATTGAGTGGTTAAAGAGATATTTGCAGGAATATGAAAATGCATTTATATTGATTTCTCATGATATTCCTTTCTTAAATAGTGTTGTGAATTTAATATATCATATGGAAAATCAGGAACTTAATAGATATGTTGGAGATTATGATAAGTTCCTTGAAGTACATGAGGCAAAGCAGAAACAATTAGAGGCAGCATATAAGAAGCAACAAAAAGAAATTGATGAACTAAAGGATTTTGTTGCAAGAAATAAGGCACGTGTTGCTACTAGAAATATGGCAATGTCTAGACAAAAGAAGCTAGACAAAATGGAAGTAATTGAATTAGCAAAGGAAAAACCAAAGCCGGAGTTTTATTTTAAGAATGCAAGAGCAACAGGCAAGGTGGTATTTGAAACAACTGATTTAGTTATTGGATATGACAAAAAGCCACTGTCTAAACCTATTAATTTAAGAATGGAACGTGGTGAGAAGATTGCTATTGTAGGTACTAATGGTATTGGAAAGACTACTTTTCTTAAGAGTGTATTAGGTTTAATTAAGCCGATATCTGGGAAAGCTAATTTAGGCGATTATCTTGAAATTGGATATTTTGAACAGGAGATAGCTCCTTCAAACAATACTTGTATTGAAGAAATCTGGACAGAATTTCCAGCATACTCACAGTATGAAGTAAGAAGTGCACTTGCCAAATGTGGTTTAACTACTAAACATATTGAAAGCTTGGTTAAGGTACTTTCAGGTGGAGAACAGGCAAAGGTTAGACTATGCAAGCTAATTAACAGAGAAACTAATATTTTACTTTTGGATGAGCCTACAAACCATCTTGATGTTGATGCTAAAACTGAGCTAAAAAGAGCACTTGAGGAATATAACGGCGCAGTACTACTTGTTTGTCATGAGCCAGACTTCTATGAAGGACTAGTTGACAAGGTTTGGAATCTTGAGGAGTATTCACTTACAATTTAGTTTATGGGGCAAGTATAATATATAAAGAACAAGAACTATGCTTTTAAGTATAAAGCTGGTTCTTGTTTTTTTCTTTCTATACAGTCTTTGTTATTTCTATAATAAACTTATTTTTATGACCATAACATATTACTTCTATGTCAATAACGTATTGCACTATGAGGTCACTATGATAATAACATATTGCTTCTATAAGCTAGACATTTACATGCAAAACAATTATAATATTGAATATGTATGTGTATATATTTTTATGAAATGTGGAGTTAATAATGAAACAGAATGTTTTAGTAAGCGTTATTTTTGCTACCTATAACCGTTGCGATGTTATTCGACAGGTTTTACAACAGTGGGAGAAGGTTGATAAGACAACAAAATATTCGTATGAAATAATTTGCTCAGATGACGCTTCATCGGATAATACAGTTTCTATAATTGAAGAGTTTGTTGATAAATTGCCAATTACTATTTTGAGAAATGAACATGGGGGAGCAAGTAGAGCTCGAAATGCTGCTCTTAAAATTGCTCGCGGAGAAATAGTGATTTTTACAGGAGATGATATATTTCCTACAGAGAATTTTATAAATAAACATTATGAGAATCATCTTTTGTTTGGTGATAATGTTTCAACTCTAGGAAGAATAGAGTGGCATAAGGATATAGAAATGAATCATTTAATGTACCACATTACTAACGTTGGTTGTGAGCAATTTGGATTTGCAACACTTCCACCACATTCAACAATTGATTATAGATTTTTTTATACATCTAATATAAGTGTTTCGAGAAAAGTACTTAATTCATTACATGAATATTTTAGTCTTTCTTTTGATAGATATGGTTTTGAAGATATAGAATTAGGATATAGAATAGGAAAAGCAGGGGTAACATTTTTCTATGATTCAGATATATTAGCTTATCACCATCACATATATGATGATGTAGATAAATTCTGTAATAGACAGCTAAATGCTGGCAACCAGTTGATAGTATTCGCTAATCTTCAGCCTAAGGTTAGAAAAAATGAATTCAGCGGAATAGATGATTTTAATAGGGTACTTAAAGAATATATAAAAAATAGTGAAAAATATAGTTCTAGAGGTAAAAAAATCTTAGCATATGTAGATAAGATGAAGAATAGAACGAAAATACTAGAACGACAAATAAAGAAATGTGATATTAAAGAATTAAGAGCAGAGTGTTCAGCCCTTTATAAGTTTATCTTCCAATTTTATATGTACATGGGATGGGCGAAAAGATATCAGGCAAAGAAAGAAATTGATGATTCAGTATTTGCTGAAATGGTATTTGATTATATTTGCCCAGGAATTGTTCAATATTTCTACCAGAATGAAAAATTATCCTATAATGAAGCTGATTCAATTATTTATGTGGAAAGGGGGATCCAAAGAAAAATTTCTATCGAAATTGAAAAACCAATGGAGCTAAGACTAGATCCAATTAGTTTTCCATGTATAATAAAGAATTTTTCAGCCTATGTAAAGAATAGAAGTATTATTAAAAAGAAGCTTAAAATAAAAAGAACTAATTCTGACAATGAAAACATATTGGATTTTACTAATCAAGAGGATCCACAGATTTATTTTGATTGTGATAATTTAATTGGAAAACAAACTATTCAAATTAGTATGGATGTATATTCCTTGGCAAATATTGAAAAGGAAGTAGAGAAGCTGGTTCAAAATGAAATAAATCAAAATAGAAATTATATTGAACCTGTTTATGAGAAAGAACTTATTAATATACAAATTACTGGTTTAGATAAAACTAAAACAGAGAAGTTGATTAGTAGGTATAATGACATTGTAAAAGAAAAATTTGACGAACGGGTTATTTTTTCAAATAAAAGTAAAGCTTTTGCTTCAAATTATATTTATAAAGTTAAGAACGAACCATTGAAGGATAGTGATATGGTAAGAGCAGTGGAAGAAATATATAAAAATTTCTATGGTGTAAATATTAATGGTAATGTGATAAAGCTAAGCTTGCTTAAGAATAATAATTTAGAAAAAATAAAAACAATTTGATTTTATGGTGGTTAATTTGGAGGATGAACATGTTTTTCAGTAAGAAAAAACAAGAAAAGAATATGCCCTTGTTGTCAGTTGTAATACCAAGCTATAATCATGAATTATATATTGAAAAGGCAATAAAAAGTGTTCTTAATCAGACTTATGATAATATTGAGTTGATTATCATTGATGATGGTTCAAAGGATAAGTCTGTAGACATTATAAAATCCGTTAAGGATGAGCGAATTAAGCTTGTTTGTCAACAAAACTCAGGAGCTCATAATGCAATAAATAAAGGACTTGAGATGGCAAAGGGAGAATATTTGGCTATTCTTAATTCTGATGATATATATGATAAAAAACGTTTTCAGATAATGATAAATGAATTAGAAAATAACGAAAAAGCAGAGTTTGCATGTTCATATATTCAGGTTATTGATTCTAATGATAAGAAATTGGGTATAAAAGAAGGCTGGAGAAATATGGAGCCATGGAGTGTCCCAGATTATGACAAGAGCTTTAATGCGACAGATGATTTTAAATATAATTTAATGTCTGCGAATTTTACAGCTACAACAAGTAATTTCTTATTTAAAAGAAGCTTATATAAGAAAATAGGCGGAATGCGTAATTTAAGATTTGCACATGATTGGGATTTTGCTCTTCGCGCTGCAGAGGTTACAGATTGCCTAATGATAGAAAAACCACTTATTAAATATAGAATCCATAATTCTAATACTATTTCAAGTGACAGAAAATGGATGCTTTTTGAAATTGCCTGGATGTGGGCTACTAATCTAAAAAGATTTAATAAGGCTTTACTTTTTAATGGTGATGATAAACGAAGTGTAGAGATGCTTGGAGCTTCACTTAATCTTCAAGGAAATGATAAGGTATTATGGATGATTTTGATGTATATAGAAGCAAAAAGAAATGAAGGAATAAATAATCCAGAAGAAATATTACTTGAGGATAAAGAGTTAAGAGATAAGTTTATTGAATTTATTGTGGAATAGTAGTTACACATTTATTCTGTTGAAAGGCTGAAAGATAGTATGTTATTGAAAATAAAAAGAAGAATAGCATTGAACAGAAAAAAGAAATTTGTAAGCAATATTCAGATAAAAGTCATTGCAGATTTGAATATAGTAAAACAATACGTAGAGCAATGCACATTGTTTGATAACCTTCAGATAGTAAATGAATTTAATGATAGAGATAATGCTAGAAAATATGTTTATGCACCTAAAAGTAATCCTATGGATTCTAATCAGTTTAGAGAAGCAATGTTCTCTTTATTAGGAAGAAACCTGGATTATATTTTGGTTTCTAGTACATTAGATGATTATCCTATTATTGGTGCTTGTTGCATTGAAGATGCAATAATATACAAAGAAAAATATAATGTTGCAGCGTTACAAAAAGATAATTCAATAAGCTGCGGAAAGCTACTTCGTCTACCTGGATACAACAAAATTGAAACTTGTATTAACATAAACGAAGCAATATCTGGTATATCACTTGTGGATGAAAGCTTTCTTTTGAAAAATATTTTATATGTGCCTGAATATCATAATCAATTGCAGACAAAGATATATAACAAAAAGAAAAAAATGGTATTTGTAATGCCAATATTTATGGCAGTAGGTGGTGTAGAGCGTAATACAATAGAAATTATGAGATGCTTGCAGGAGGAATATGACTTTTGCGTAATTACAATGGAAAGGCATTCCAAAGGGCAAGGTTCTTTGAATTATCAGCTTAATAAATTGTGTGTTGCCAACTATGACTTGAGGGAATTAGTTGAGTATAATGATTACTTTAGTGCTATGGAGCAGCTAAAGAGCATCTACAATCCAGATGTAATTTGGCTATGTAATAACTCCAATTGGTTAGAGGATAATTTGCTTGAATTTAGAAGGCTTTTTTCAAAACAGGCTATTGTAGCGCAGGACGTATATGATACGAAATATGGTTGGATTGAGTATTATAATAGAGAAGGTATTCATTTACTAGATAGATATATTGCAATAAACAAAAAAATTGAAGAATGTTTTATTAATCAATACAGTATTTCAAAGGATAAAATTGACGTTATTTATCCTGCTGTTGATGATGGTAAGATAAGAAAGGAAATTGATATTCCTATAGATAGAGAGGCTATATGTAAAAAGTATGGATTAAATCCTACTAAAAAGTACTTTGCTTATGTAGGAAGATTAATGGATCAAAAAAATCCCCTTAGATACGTTCGGCTTGCAACAAAAGCAATTAATAAATATTCTGACATGGAGTGGATAATTGTTGGAGATGGTGCTTTAGCTGCCCAAGTTGAGGATGCAATCAAAGCTAATAATATGACTGATAAAATAAAACGTATACCATATGTTTCAAATGTTCCAGAATTATACAAAGTAATAGATGGACTAGTTATTGTTTCATATTATGAGGGGATGCCAATAGTAAGTATTGAGGCTATGAGCATGGGAGTTCCGATATTTGGAACGGACGTTGGGGACCTGAAGATTTTTGTTGACAAATATAATTGTGGAAATATAATATCTATTGACAAACAAGATGATTTTGAAGCGTTTGAATTATGGTACAAAAATTATCTGTTTTATAAGAAAAATGCAGAAAAAAATGCATTGAATATATTGGATTTCTTTTCAGCAAACAATTTAGCATTGTTATATAAAGAAACCTTTGAAAAAGCATTAAAGGATTTGAGGTAACGAGATGAAGAAAAAAAGATTAATAGTTGCACTATTTATTAGCGTTGTATTTGCTTTGCTAGCAGGAGTATTAATGCCTAATAGTAGGGTATACAGACATGGAAAAATAAAGGTTTCTATAGAGGTTAGTGTTGATAGAGATAGTACAATTAGAACATACTATATTCCACAAGATAATTTAGGCTGGTCTGAGAATTGGTGTATATTAACAGAAGTAAAGTCATCTGAAGGAATAAAAAATATTGATATGGTTTTGCCGACAGATGAGTTATACGGATTAAGATTAAGCTGCGATGATAGTATCGACAAGATGGTAGTGAAAAATATTACCATTGATACAAAGACAGAAAAAAAGGTTCTTGATACAGATACAATTGCTTCATTTGACACTAACGATATGACCCTTGTAAAGAAACAGGATAGTGTGGACTTTCTTGTAAATGGTTACGATCCATATATTTACACTAATGAGCAATATAAAGTGCCAGTTGATACAAGCATTAATTATAGATATGTTATTATGGCATTTGTATTTTTATTTTTGTTTATTATTATATATAGAAATTATCAGATTATTATTGACATGGTATTTGGAGTTTATCAGGCTAGAAAACAGATTAAATCCTTGGCTGTGAGCGATTTTAAAAGTAGGTTTTCTGGATCTTATCTTGGCACTTTTTGGGGAGTTATCCAGCCGATAATGACTATCCTTTTGTTCTGGTTTGTATTCCAGGTTGGATTTAAGTCAAGACCTATGTCTAATGCACCCTTTGTATGCTGGTTAGTGGCTGGTATGATTCCATGGAACTTTTTTTCAGATGCATGGCTTAGTGGTAATAGTGCATTTATCGGATATAGTTATATTGTTAAGAAGGTAGTATTTAATATTGATATATTACCTATTGTAAAGATTATTGCATCGTCAATTATGAATATAATATACAATCTGATTATTATTGGGGTATATGCATTATATGGAAGAATTCCTATTATTCATATTATTGACATGGTTTATTTTTCATTTTGCCTGATGGCATTTGCACTTGGACTGTCTATGATTACTTCTGCGCTTAATGTTTTCATTAGAGATATTGGTCAGTTCCTCAATATTGTTATGCAGTTTTTAATGTGGCTTACTCCTATAATGTGGGATTATCACATGCTTACTGGAAAATGGTCATGGTTCTATAAATTAAATCCATTATTCTATGTTATTAATGGATATAGAGATGCATTGATTGATAAAAAGTGGTTCTTTACAAATTACTATGGAATGATTCTTTTTTGGACGGTAACTGTATTAGTAAATATTATTGGAATTAAATTAATTCGCAAATTAAAACCACATTTTGCGGATGTATTATAGGCGAGGTGTCGTATGAGTCAAGATGTTATTTCGGTACAGCATTTATCTAAAATGTATAAGCTGTACGATAAACCAATGGATAGAATAAAAGAAGCGCTAAGCAAAAATAAAATACAAAGATATAAAGAGCATTATGCATTAAGAGATGTTAATTTTAATGTAAAGCGAGGAGAAACAGTTGGTATTATTGGAACAAATGGTTCGGGTAAATCAACAATTCTTAAAATTATAACAGGAGTTCTTACACCAACTGAAGGGACAATTAATGTTCAAGGAAGAATATCTGCCTTACTAGAATTAGGTGCAGGCTTTAACAGTGAATTTACTGGTATTCAAAATATATACCTAAATGGTGCAATGCTTGGATATTCAAAAGAGGAAATGGATGCAAAAATGGATGAGATAATTGGATTTGCAGACATTGGAGAATTTATTAATCAGCCAGTAAAATCTTACTCAAGTGGTATGTTTGTAAGACTTGCATTTGCTGTAGCAATTAATATTGATCCAGAGATTCTTATTGTTGATGAGGCTTTATCAGTAGGAGATGTATTTTTCCAAGCAAAATGCTTTAGAAAATTTGAAGAATTTAAGAAAAATAATAAAACAATTCTTTTTGTTAGCCATGATTTAGGAAGTATAAATAAATACTGTGACAGAGTAATTTTGCTTAATAAGGGACGTATTGTGCAAGAAGGAAGTCCTAAAGAAATAATTGATATATATAAGAAAATTCTCGTAAATCAGTATGATGATGAAGAAACGACTGATGTGGATAATGATAAGAAAACTAATATTGAAGAAAAGTCAAATAACACAGTTGAAGTTAAAAAGCCTGAATCGACCGATAGTACATGGAAGTCACAATTTAGTGTTAATCCATCTTTAGTTGAATATGGTGACAAAAAAGCAGAGATTATTGATTTTTGTATTCTTGATTCAAATAACATTATTACTAATAGTGTTGAAAAGGGTAAGGAATTTACAATAAAACTTAAGATTAGATTTAATAGTAATGTGACAGAACCAATCTTTGCTTATACGATTAAAGATAGAATGGGTACTGAATTAACAGGTACAAACACTCTGTATGAAAATGTAAAGGTTGGCTCAAAAAAAGCTGGGGATGAGGTAACAGTTTGCTTTAAGCAAATTATGAATTTACATAGTGGAGAATATTTGGTTTCACTTGGATGTACTAGTTATGAAGGTCTTGATTTTGTTGTTTATCATAGACTTTATGATGCATGTAGTATTATGTCTATTTCAGACAAAGGTGTTGTTGGATTTTTTGATATGGATAGCAAGATAGAGCTTTCATAATAGGGCCTATGGAATTGACTTATATTGATATATTTTGCTTACTGGAGGAATTATGATAGAACATGTAGGAAATGTTTCATTAGATTACGCAAAGTATGCGGGAGTTGACTATTATTCTGATGGCGAGGTTGAAGACGAACTATTAGATATAGTAACAAATCACAATGAAGATGAATTTAATTCAATAATCGCCCAGAAAAAGAAATGGCCAATATTGTATCATTTATCTGATATTAGACACAATATTATTGAATGGTATCCAATTTCAAAAGAATCAAAGGTTCTTGAAATTGGTTCAGGCTGTGGTGCTATAACTGGTGCTCTTGCAAAAAAAGCAGGACATGTTACATGTGTTGAATTATCTAAGAAACGAAGTCTAATAAACGCTAATAGAAATAAGGCTTACAATAACATAGAAATAAAAGTAGGAAACTTTCAGGATATTGAGCCAGAGCTTTTAGAGGATTATGATTACATAACCTTAATTGGAGTTCTAGAGTATGGCGCAGCTTATATAAAAAGTGATGATTCTTATAGAGAATTTCTTTCTATAATTAATAAACATTTAAAAAAAGGCGGTAAGCTAATAATTGCAATAGAAAATAAATACGGCTTAAAATATTTTGCTGGTTGCAAAGAAGATCATACTAGTAGATACTTTGAGGGATTAGAAGGCTATCCAACTTCTAGTGGAGTTAAAACATTTTCTAAAAATGCACTTAGTAAATTGTTAAGGGATTCAAATTATAAAGTTGATAAATTTTATTATCCTTATCCAGATTACAAATTACCAACAGAGATTTTTTCTGATGATTTTCTGCCACCAAAGGGTGCATTGGTAAATAATAGATTGAATTTTGATAATAATCGTTTGGTATTGTTTGATGAAAGCAAAGTGTTTGACAGCTTGTTAGAAGATGGTATGTTTTCTGAATTTGCTAATTCATTTTTAGTTGTTGCGAGAAAGGAGTAGAATTATATGGAAGAAGTAATTTATTCGAAATATTCTATGGATAGAGCAAAAGCCTTCGCGACAAAAACAGTAATTACTAAAGATGATAATTTGGTAAAAGCGGTATATAAGTATGCTGTTAGTGATGCCTCTAGAGCACATATAAATCGTATATTCGACATATATATTAAGCTTACATCAATATATAAAGAAAATGTAAAAGTCAATAAAGGTATTCTTATAGAAAATGGAATTAAATTAGAATATTTAGAGGGCATAAGCTTAGAGGAAATCCTCGATAAAGCATTTTTATCTGGAGAAAATAATGCTGCTGTAGAATTAATAAAACAATATATTGACAAGATAATTAATGTATTGCCTAAAATAAAGTTTGACATAACAGATGAATTTAAAAAAGTATTTGGAGATATTTCGTTTGATGAAAAGGTGATTAATACACTAGAAGCAACTAATGTTGCAAATATTGATGCTATATTCTCAAATGTAATAATTAATAATGATATTTGGAATATTTTAGATTATGAATGGACCTTTGAATTTCCAATACCACTTAATTTTATTTTGTTTAGAGCACTTAATGTGTACCTTTATTCGTCTGATAGACGAAGACGTTTATGGAACGAAGGTATTATGGAGAAATTTGGAATAGATAAAAATCAACAAGAGCTTTTTGCTCAAATGGATTTTAATTTTCATAAATATGTAAATGGTGACAGATACAGCTTGTCAATGTCGTGTGATGATATTGATAAACAAAAATTCATTGTTGATGAGAATAGCCTTAATAAGAAAGAGGGAATGGTTCAAGTATTTATTGATTCAGGAAAAGGTTATAGTGAAGATAATTCATATTTGCAGAATAGTATATTAGATGAAGAAGAATTATTTTTCCTTGAAATACTAGTACCTGATAATGCATTGAATATAAGAATTGATCCAGCTGATACATATTGTATGGCATATATTAAGGAGTTCTATGGGATAGACAAAAATAACAACAAAATGTCCATTGATTATAATAATAATTATAATGCAATATGTCAGGATATGTTTGTGTATAATACAGATGATCCACAATGGATTATTAGCAACAATAATAAAACTATTAAAAAAATATGTGTTAAATATTCTTTATCCCGCTCTAATAAACAGATGACAGAAAAGCTTTTGGAAGGTTGCAGCTCAGATAATAAATTAGGCGATAAAATAAAGAATAAAGTGGGAATAATAAAAGCAAAAGCTAGTAGAAAATAAGGCATATGCGTATAATTCTAAAATAAATAATCAATAGCTATTATGATAAAGGTTAGTAACTGTTATGATAAAAGTTAATAGCTATTATGATAAAAGTTAGTAACTGTTATGATTATTGTAGATTTTTTGTTAAAATTCTGCTAAAATATATAGATTAGATTATATAATTAAGAGGGAGGTAGTAGCTCAATGGGCTATTCAAAACAGGAAACTATTAAGAAACAGAAAAAATTGGTTTCCAAATCTCAGCGTAATAAGAGAAAAATACTTGTTAATATATTCAGGGTATTTCTTGTTGCTATATTAGCTGTAATCATTGCGGGAGCTGGTGCAGGATTTGGTATGATGAAGGGTATTTTGGATCATGCACCTGATATAAATACAATTACTATAGCACCGAAGGGATTTAGAACCATAATATATGATGTTAATGGCAATGTGGAACGGGAGATTTCGACAATTGATTCTAACCGTGAGTACGTGTATTTTGAGGATATACCTAAGGATATAGTTAATGCCTTTGTTGCGATTGAAGATGAGCGTTTCTGGACTCATAATGGTATCGATGTAAAAGGTATCATGAGAGCCTTTGTTAAGGGTGTTGCTAGTAAGAACTTTGATGAAGGTGCCAGTACATTAACTCAGCAGCTTATTAAGAATAAGGTATTTAATGTTGGTATGGGGGAAAACACATTTTTAGATTCAGTAGAAAGAAAGGTTCAAGAGCAGTATTTGGCACTTGAATTAGAGAAGAGATATACAAAGGAGCAGATAGTAGAGTACTATCTTAATACAATTTATTTAGGAAGAGGTACTAATGGTATTCAGACTGCTGCTGAACAATATTTCGGAAAAGATATGACTGAGCTTAGTATATCGGAGATAGCTGTTATTGCTGGTATTACACAGAATCCTTCAAAATATGATCCTGTTATTTATCCAGAGAATAATGCTATGAGAAGAAAAGATGTACTAGATAAGATGAAGGAGCTTGAGTATATTACACAGGAACAGTATAATGCTGCAATAGCAGATGACGTGTATGCTCGTATTACTCAAGAAAATGAAAGACAGATTGCTAATGATACTGTTAATACATTTTATGAAGATACAATCTTAAAAAAGTTAAACGAAGAATTTCAGGAGATTTATAGTTGTACTGAAACAGAGGCTTGGAATCTTATATATACAGGTGGATATTCAGTATATTCTGTACAGGATAAGGCAATTCAGGATATCTGTGATACTGTTATAAATGACGATAGCTATGTTGAATACCTTGAGGCAAAGGTAGGCTTGGATTATAATCTTACAATAATAGATCCAGATGGAAAAACACCTCATAATTACTCAAGAGGTAATATGATGAATTATTTTATCAATACCTATGATTTAGAGCGATATACAATGTTATTTGATTCTGAAGAAGAAGCGAGAATTGCAGCTGATGAATTTAAAGAAGCTATGCTTAATGAAACTGGTGGAACATTTGAATCAGAGATGTTTGATTGTGTGCCACAGCCACAGTTTTCATTTACAATAATGGATCAAAAGACAGGATTTGTTAAAGCGATATTTGGAGGAAAGGGTAAAAAGACTGCAAACTTATCTCTTAACAGAGCTACAGATTCACCACGTCAGCCTGGTTCTACTTTTAAGATTTTGGCAGCATATCTTCCTTTGTTTGATACAGGTGAAGGAGCGCTTGCAACACCATTTAAGGATGAGCCATATAACTATGTTAATGGTAATCCTGTTAATAACTGGTATGGTGGATATAGAGGATATTGTACAAGTAGAGACGGTATAAGAGATTCTATGAATGTACTTGCGGTAAAGGCAATTACTAAGGTTACTCCAGAGGTTGCATATGATTACTTACTTAAGGTAGGATTAACTACATTGGTTGAGAGAGATGTTGACTCTGACGGAGGAATCATATCAGATATAAATCAATCTTGTGCACTTGGTGGTCTTACAGTTGGTGTTAATACTTATGAGATGACGGCTGCATATGCTTCTATAGCAAATAATGGAGTATATGTTAAACCAGTTGTATATTCAAAGGTAGTTGACCACGAAGGAAATGTAATAATTGATAATACCACACCAAATAGTAAGAGAGTTATGAAGCCTTCAACTGCTTTTCAGCTTATTGAAGGAATGAAGTCAGTTGTAACGGGTGGTACAGGTACTGCGTGTAGACTTAGAACAGGAATTACTTGTGCAGGAAAGACAGGTACAACTTCAAGCTCATATGACTTATGGTTCTGTGGAATGACACCATATTATACAGCATCTATTTGGATGGGATATGATACAAATATTACTCTTAATACAGGTGTTGTACATGAGAATATTTGGCGAGATGTTATGGATCAGATAGCTGAGATGGAAGGACAAGATCCAAGCTTAGACTTTGAAAGACCAGATGATATAAAAACCGTTACACTATGTAAGATATCTGGAAAGTACCCAGTATCTGGATGTCCTACTTGTTCAGATTATGCAGATATTGATTTTTCGCCAGGTGGAACATGTACTGGACATAATACAATTAAACTCTGTAAGGAATCTAAGAAGGTTGCTACTGATAAGTGTCCAGAGACAATAGAATTTACTGTTGAAGAGAACGCTCTTGGACAGAAGGTTCTTTTGATTGGCTCGGGCATATCAAAAGCAGAAGCAGAAGGATATGAATATACAGAAGAAAAATGTGATATTCATAAGGATGACAAGGATAAAGACAAGAAGGATAAGGATAAGGATAAGGACAAGAAGGATAAGGACAAAATAACAATTAATGTTTCTTGTGGAGAAGGCGGAACAATCTCGGCACCAGCAACTGTAAGTAAGGGTTCTAGCGTTTCTATTACTATTACGCCGAATTCTGGATATAGAATAAAGGATGTTATTGTAAATGGAGCGAGTGTAGGTGCAGTTAGTCAGTATTTTGTAGCTAATGCTCAATCGGATATTTCAATTAGTGCAACATTTGAGAGGGTTAGTCAGCCAGAAACTCCAAAGCCAGTGCAACCAAAGCCTGAACCAACAACAGAGGCACCAACAACAGAGGCGCCAACAACAGAGGCACCAACAACAGAGGCGTCAACAACAGAGACGCCAACAACAGAGGCGTCAACAACAGAGGCGCCAACAGAAGCCCAAACAGAAGCTCCAACAGAAGCCACAACAGATGAAAATCAACAAGACGTTTCCCCTATAGAACGTGAGAAACATGCTTCGAAAAATAATTATCTGAACGGCTTATTTGCTAAATTTGCAAGAATTATAGAAAAGTATGACGTTGGAAAGCTTACAACAGAATAATTTGTAATTATTGTATTAGAATAAAAATATGTTGCCAAAGTAATTTGATATTACTTTGGCAATTTTTATGATTTGCTTACAAGGTGAGTATATATAAATGTTGATTTTTTGATGGAAAGATAAGTAAGGTATTGTATAATTAATTAAGGTTATAGATATTAGCCTAATAATACAATGAAAGATTGCAGCTATAAAAAGACATAAGGAGATGAACTATATGAGGGTGTCTTTGGCACATACATTGCGACATTATAATAAAAAAAATTTAGGAAATGATTTGGTAGCAGGGCTTATCATTATGGCAGTTTCCATTCCAATATCCATGGGATACGCACTGATTGCAGGATTGCCAGCTGTTTATGGTCTGTATGGCTCAGTGTTTCCTATTTTGGTATTTGCTCTATTATCAACATCACCACAGCTTATTTTTGGAGTTGATGCTGCTCCAGCCGCATTAATTGGTTCGGAGCTTATAACTCTTGGGATAGAGGCAGGGTCACAGGAAGCAGTAGCTGTTGTTCCAGTCCTTACATTTTTTGTGGCTCTATGGCTACTTGCATTTTATTTTATGAAGGCTGGTAAGCTTGTAAATTACATATCAGCGCCTGTTATGGGAGGTTTTATTACAGGAATTTGTTCAACTATTATTTTAATGCAGGTGCCTAAAATTATGGGTGGAACTTCTGGAACAGGAGAATTATTTGAACTAGTGAAGCACATTGGAGAAACATTGAATCATATAAATGTACCATCTGTTATACTTGGAGTATTTTCTCTTTTAATTTTGCTTTTATCAAAAAAAATTATTCCTAAATTCCCAATGGCTGTTGTACTTATGCTGTTGGGGGCCTGCTACACAAGATTTGGAAATGCAAGAGAGTTAGGAATTCAGACACTTCAAAAGATAGAACCAGGACTTCCTAAGTGGAACATTCCTGATTTGTCAGTAATACCAGTAAAGGATGCTGTAGTTGTAAGCTTATCTGTTGCAGTAGTTATTATGGCTGAAACGCTATTGGCGGAAAATAATTTTGCTCAGAAGAACGGGGATCGTGTCGATGATAATCAGGAAATACTTGCTTTTTCGGCGGGAGTTTTTATGTCGGCGTTTATAGGCTGTTGCCCAACAAATGGTTCGGTATCAAGGACTGCAATGAGTGAGCAGTATCAGGGGAAAACACAGCTCACATCCATAGTAGCAGGACTTTCAATGCTTATATTGCTTTTATGTGGAACAGGATTTATAGGGTACCTTCCTATACCTGTCTTAACGGCCATAGTCATTTCGGCTTTGATGGGTGCCACAGAATTTGATTTGGCAGTACGATTATGGAAGGCAAGCCGAACAGAGTGCTTTATTTTTATAGGCGCTTTTATGGGGGTTTTACTTCTTGGAACAATTAATGGAGTACTGATTGGCATTTTGCTTTCCTTTGCTGAAATGATTATTCGTACATCAAAGCCATCAACCTGCTTTCTTGGAATCCAACCGGGCCATCGACATTTTAGGGATTTAAAAGAAGGCAGTCAGATACATGCGCTTTTGGGTGTTGTAATTTATCGATTTAGCAGTAATTTGTTTTTTGCAAATGCACAGATACTAAAAAATGATATTGAAGAAAATATAAAACCAGATACAAGGGTGGTTATATTGGATGCAGGAGGTATTGGCAGTCTTGATATTACAGCAGCAGATTGCATAAAACGTATCCATGAATCCTTAAAACAAAAAGGAATTTGCTTTTATATTACAGAGCACATAGCGGATGTCAATGAGCAGTTTAGAAAATTAGGGCTTGGATATTTGATAGAAGAGGGCTGTGTAAGAAGAACAATACATATTGCGCTAAAGGATGTAGGAATTAGTCGACCATATCCTTTGGAGGACGGAATTGACAATGAAAAACTAAGCGCGTCAAGAAAACGAGCAGATAACAGAGTTCAGGAGTTTGTCTGGGCTTTTGGGTCAGATGCAGAAAAACAGATTGAAAAACAAATTATGCTTCAAATAGAACAACTAAAGGAAAATGGTGATATCGAGGAGCTTTTACATGGCAGATGGGCTCATATGGAGGAGTTAGATGAGGATGAATGGCTTGAGCACCTTGAGGAGCATTTAAAGGAAATCGTGAATGTCTCAGGTAATGATGAACAAACTCTGGCTATGAAAATAGAAGAACATAGAAAGAAGGTCTACGATAGAATATCAAAAAAACATCCTGAATTAGCTGAGCGTTTTATAGAACGAAGACATATTTTAGATGAACATTTAAAGAAAAAGCATCCTAGAGTGTATGAAATGGTAATACAATTAAGGGAAAATGACATTAATAAAGTGTGATTATGAAGATGGAAAGATTGCTGTAACAATATCAACAAATAAATTTTGAAGAAAAAAGAACACTTGGAATTTGAGCTGACTGTCTCAAATCTCCAAGTGCTTTTATTATTAGTTTATTGCTTTGGAAATTTAGGTGAAAAAAACAGTGATGCTATATAAGATATTATTAGTGCTGCAGAAGTACCTACTGATGCTGAAGTGAAGCCACCGCGAAACAAACCAATAAATCCATCTTTATTAACTGCTTCTACCATTCCTTTCCATAGATTATATCCAAAGCCTGTTAGAGGAACAAATGCGCCAGCGCCTGCAAAATCAATCAATGGCTTATATAAGCCAACACTACCAAGAAAAACTCCGGTACACACTAAAATAACCATTACTCTTCCTGGCAAAAGCTTTGTAGTATCCATCAAAATCTGGGCAAATACACAAATTGTTCCACCAACCATAAAAGAAATAAAATATTCCATCCTACCTTTGTAAATTTCATTTAACCAAATGGTAAACTAAATTTACATTACCTCCTTATTAGCTACCTATCACTAGGCGCTTGCGAAAAGAACTTTGATAATATAGGAGACTGCTTCCTGTAGTCGTAGCTTTGAAAGACAAAAATCCTTTTCGCAAGCGCTTAGTGAAAATATGGCTGTTTAGGTGATAGAATTGTCTTTTGTGGTGATTACAATGCAGTTAGTTCAATATAATTATTACAATGCAGTTATTCTTTTTCAATGAGAAGAGCATGTGCAGTTCCAGGGATAGTTTGCCCTTCGTTGAAGCTTACTGTTGATAGTAGAGCACCAGTTGGTACAAAGAGTATTTTTTTGAGTTCATTTTCATCCATTAAATGGAGAAGATAACTTGCCAAGGTTACTGCAGAACAACCACATCCACTACCGCCACTGTGGGTATCTTGAAGGGAGTTGTCATATATTTCAACACCACAGTCGAAATGCTTTTCTTCGATGTTGATGTTGTTATCTTTAAGCAGTTTTATTAAGATTGAACTTCCAATTTTACCTAAATCCCCAGTTACAATTTTATCAAAGTAATCTGGTTTTAAATTAAAGTCTTCAAGAGCTTGATAGATTACATCGGCTGCAGCTGGAGCCATGCAGGCACCCATATTCATGCTGTCCTTGACACCATAGTCAACAATTTTACCAGTAGTAATACCAACAATTCTTGGATAGTTGAGCATAGGCTGTTCTTTTGAAGTGGAAGATAGCACAAAAGCTCCAGAACCAGTGACTGTCCAAGTAGCACTAAGGGGACGCTGATTTCCATATTCAAGTGGAAATCTGAATTGCTTTTCGGCACTTCCGTAGTGACTGCTTGTAATTGCAAGGGTGTGTCTTGCATATCCCGCAGCTACACACATAGAAGCTAAAGACAGGGCTTCACCACAGGTTGAACAGGCACCATATAATCCAAAAACAGGGATGTTTAAGTCTTTTAATCCAAAGGTTGTTCCAATAAGCTGTCCTAGTAGGTCGCCACCAAAAATGTATTTGATGTCTTCCTTTTGAAGTCCGGATTTTGATATGGCTAATTGAGCAGCTTGACGAATCATTTCCGATTCACCTTCTTCCCAATTATCTTTTCCAAAGGTTGGATCTGATTCAATTACATCGAAATATGATGAGAGAGGTCCATTTCCCTCTAATTCACCAACTACAGAGCTTCTGCTAATAATAGCTGGAGGGTTGGCAAATTTAATACTTTGTTTTCCTAATGATTGATTTTCTAAAATTATATCTTTCATACTTATTCTCTATACTTTCTAATTTTTCAATTTAAACTTTGCTTAAATATTTTAGTTGCTTGAGACAAAAGAAAAAACTATATTATATGCAGTACATAATAGATTAAGCCTAATATAAAACTTGTAAGAATACCAAACAAAATAACTGGTCCTGCAATGGTAAAGACTTTAACACCTTTACCAAAGACTTCGCCTTCTTTTTGATACTCAATAGTAGGTGCAGCTACTGAATTCGCAAAGCCTGTTATAGGAACAAGAGCACCAGCACCCCCAACCTTTGCAATTTTTTTGTAAACATTAAATCCAGTTAATAAGACACTTAAGGTGATTAAGCAAATTGAAGTATAAGCACCTGCATCTTGTTCATTAAACTTTAATACGTTAAAAAAATAATTGTAAATAATCTGTCCAATAAGGCAAATGAAACCACCAACCCAAAATGCATTAAAACAATTTATAACATGATTGTGCTTTGGTGTGATTGCTTCAACATATTTATTATATTCTTCATCAGTTTGCTTTGAATTCATATAATCCTCCTTAATACTAAAATAATAATTTTAATCCTTCTACTAAATGTGAAATTATCATAGCTTCAAGCATAATTATAATTGTCAATATTATACTTATAATTGTTAGTATTTAATTCACAGATGCTAAAAAAGTGTTAGCTGGATAAAACAACCTATAGCCTTTCCAATGGCAGCACATATTAGGATGTAAGGCAATCCTTTTCGAAAATGAAGACGGTTAGAAAGAATAGGAAAAAGATTTAAGGTTTCAGCTAATGCTCCAGCAAGGCAGCCTGTAAATATGCCTCCAAATAGTAATAGGATAATGTATGGTATATATCCAAGTGTTAGACTTGGTTTTAATAAATAGAGCAAGTTTCCTAAAGTGACTCCAAGTATAATTGTTGTCTCAATCAAACGAGCCATTTTGATTTGTTTTAATTTTTGTGCAAGCTTGTCGAAAACACCAAGTAGAGTGATAAATGCAACGTAGCCTGCTGCTGTGGCATTCCCTGCAAATATACAAAAGATGTAAAATAAATAAGTTTTAATCGATGTCAATTGTATTACCCTTTCGCTGACTATTTGTGATTATTGCGGAATTTATATCATTCTCATAAAGTCTCATTTGCACCTGCAAAGGAGAAGGATCATATTGGCTGTTCTTATTTATGCCTTTATTGAAGAAAACAACCATTCCAATTAAAAGACCAAGGGAGTAAAACAAAATACTTAGGTTATATTCAAAGGGATTTTCAAACCTGTTCATACCAGTAAACATATTGAATAAATCATTTAACAAACTATTAGTGTCAACATCGCCGTTATAAGACATAATTGAATATCCAGTACCAAGAAATGCAATTAGCATAAGGAATAACGCTTTTGAATCAAAAGACTTTTTTGAAACTTTTTTTTCCTGGTAGTATACAATAGTTTCTGTGTATCCAATATTAATAATGTTTGCTCCTTTATAGGCCTTGGATATAAGCTGGATTATTTTCATAATACTTATTACCTGTTGTTTGGACTGGCTTGGAAATGAAAATAACTCTAGTTTGTTTATGTTATTTTCAATGTCTTTATCAATACATAAAATAGTAGCAATATCTTCAAGATGTACTTTTTTTGAAAATACCAAGGTACTTTGTGGTAATGATATATAAATGTTTGAATCATTCATTTTAGTCACCTCGCTTTTTTGTTTTAGTATTAGCATTTTGTGGAATTTTATTATAAAAAAAGCGAAAAACTCAAACATTGATATTATTAATGAAATATATTAGAATAAAATAGCATAGCTATATAAAATAGCCGAAACTATATAGAAAAAGGACATAATATTATGGATTTACAAATGGTAAGAAAGCAAATTAATGAAATTGATGCTTTAATGAAGGATTCATTTCATAAACGTTTAGCTTGTTCAAGAAATATTGCAGAGGTTAAATTATCTTCAGATGATATGATATATAAACCTGCACGTGAAGTGGAAATATACAATAACTATAATGGAGACTATAAAGATGATTATATTTTATTCATAAAGATTATTATGCAAATAAGTAGGAGATATCAGTATGGAATCTTTGCTGAAAATAATAAATATGCTGATGGATTTTTAGATTGGTACGAAGGAATATTAGTAAAAGATGAGAATTGGATAAAGGTTAATATAAATACAAAAGCCAGTGAAGATATATTGCTTGGCTTATCTGTCAAGGATATATTACTTGTAGTTGCAGGCTCATCTATAGAAGTAGAAAGCATTAGTGCTAAGGATAATGAGGTTAATATGATACTCAAATGCCATAGGGATGATATATTAATTAAAAAGCTTACTGCATTATGCTATCTAATATATTGTGAGACAGAAGTATGTAAATAATAGAAAATATATGGAGGTTTATAATGGTTATATTAAACGGACATGTTGTTGATCCAGAAACAGGATTAAATGAAACAGCAGATTTAATTATTGAAAATGATATTATTAAGGATGTACTTGTTCATAGCAGGGGTGAAAAATACAACGATAATAGTAATGCTCAGGAAGTAGTTGATGCTACAGGAACATATGTTATGCCAGGATTTATTGATTTACATGTTCATTTTAGAGATCCGGGATTAACATACAAGGAGGATATTGAAACAGGTGCAAAGGCAGCTGCAAGAGGTGGCGTTACTACAGTTTGTACAATGCCTAATACTAAACCAGTTGTAGATTCAGTTGAAACAATAGAATATATATATAAAAAGGCAAATGAAAAGGCTGATATTAACATTAAGCAGTTATCAGCAATTACAAAAGGCATGATGGGTGATGAGCTAGTTGACATGGAGGCAATGAAAAGGGCTGGCGCAATTGCTTTTTCTGAAGATGGAAAGAGTGTTATGGATATAAATCTATACAAGGAAGCAATGAAAAAGGCAGCAGATTTAGGGATGCTTGTTATGGCTCATTGTGAGGACAAGAATCTTGTAGGTAAAGGGGTTCTTAATGAAGGTGTAGCATCAAAGAAGTATAATGTTCCTGGAATATCTAATTCAGTAGAAGATGTAATAACAGCTAGGGATATATTCCTTGCAGGTGAAACAGGTTGTAGGCTTCATTTGTGCCATTGCTCTACAAAGGGAACAGTTGAATTAATGAGAATGGCTAAAAGAATGGGAATTGACGTAACTGCAGAGGTCTGTCCACACCATTTCACATTAACTGATGCAGATATTGATTGTGCAGATAGTAACTACAAAATGAACCCACCTCTTAGGACAGACGAGGACGTAAAAGCTCTTATTGAGGGATTAGTTGATGGAACTATGGATGCAATTTCAACAGATCATGCTCCGCACTCTGATGAAGAAAAAAGCAAATATTTTGATCAGGCGCCATTTGGCATCGTAGGTTTAGAAACTTCAGCAGCTTTAACATATACTGCATTAGTTGATACTAAGCTTATGACAATTATGGATATGGCTAAAAAGATGAGCTATAATCCAGCCAAAATTCTTGGAATTTCAGAAGAGTATGGAAAACTTACAAAAGGCGCTAAGGCAGACATTGTACTTTTTAATCCTAATGTGGAGTGGGAGATTGATAAGAACAAATTTGCTTCTAAAGGACATAACACACCTTATCATGGCAAGGTTGTAAAGGGCAAAGTAGTAAGAACAATTGTTGCTGGTAAAACAGTTGCAGTTATGGACTAAACGTAAGGAAATATAAATATTATGACTGTAAGAGAATATCTAAAGAAGAAACCACTTTTGTTTGACGGTGGAATGGGAACATATTTCTCACAGGTTTCAAACACAACAGGAAGTGGTTGTGAGTTAGCAAACCTAAATCAAAAAGACTTAATAATAAATATTCATAAGGAATATATTGATGCAGGCTGTAATGCAATAAAGACAAACACCTTTGCTTCAAACAAAATAACTTATCAGGGCGATGAGGAGCTTGTTAAAAGAACAATTAAAGCGGGCTATGATAATGCTATAACTAGTATTGGGGAAAAGGATATTTTTGCTTTTGCAGATATTGGTCCAGTGCTTAGTTTATCAGAGAAACAAAATGCTTTTGATGAATATAAATTCGTAGTTGATTGCTTTTTAGAGTGTGGGGCATCAAACTTTATTTTTGAAACCAATGCCAATTGTGATGGACTTATAGAAATATCAAAATACATAAAAGAAGTAAATAGCGAAGCATATATATTATGTTCATTTGCCGTAAACAAAGATGGCTTTTCACGAGACGGTATATATGTAGATGAGCTATTTTCGAAGCTAAAGGCTTGTAAGGATATTGACGGAATTGGATTGAATTGTGTTTGTGGGGCAAGGCATATGTATGACATTGCAAAACAACTCAATTTTGATGATAAAGCACTTTCGTTAATGCCTAATGCAGGATATCCAATTGTTGTAAATAATAGAACATTTTATGAAGGTGACCCAGCATATTTTGGTGAGCAGGTAGCTGATTATATTAGACTTGGTGCAAGAATAGTAGGTGGCTGCTGTGGAACAACTCCTAAACATATTGCCAAAATAAAGGAATGTATTGATAGGCTTATATCAGACAAATTCTATTTTGATAAAACCTCAATGGATATGTCTGAAGCAACAAATAAAACTACTAAGACAAATTATTTAAATGAAGATAATATAGAAGAAAAACGTGAAAGCATATTTTATGAAAAGCTTAAACGTGGTGAAAAAGTTATTGCAGTAGAGCTTGATCCGCCTTCTGATATAAATCTTAGTAAATTTATGGGTGGAGCATGGCAATTAAAGGGAGCAGGAACAGATATTATTACAATAGCAGATTGCCCAATTGCTAGAGCACACATGGATTCTAGTATATTATCCTGCAAAATAAAACGTGAGCTTGGAATTGATACGTTGCCACATATGACCTGCAGAGATAGAAATATGAATGCTACAAAAGCACTTTTGCTTGGCCTTTACGCGGAAGGCGTCAGGAATGTTTTATTAGTAACAGGAGATCCTGTTCCAACAGCAGAAAGAGACGAAGTAAAAAGTGTATACCAGTTCAATTCAAGAAAGTTGGCAGGCTATGTAACAGGATTAACAAAATGTATGCTTCCCACACCTTTTAATTTGTTTGGAGCACTTAATGTAAATGCACTTAATTTTGATATTCAGATTAAGATTGCTAAGGACAAGCTTGCTAAAGGAATGATAGGCTTTTTAACACAACCAATATTAACAAAAGAAGCCTTCGAAAATCTAAAAAGAGCAAGAAAAGAACTTGATGGTTACATATTAGGAGGAATAATTCCTGTAATAAGTGAACGAAATGCAAGATTCATGGATAGTGAAATAAACGGAATAAATGTTGCTCCTGAAATTATCGATATGTATAAGGACAAAAGCAGGCAGGAGGCAGAACAGCTTGCAATTAATATATCTTCCCAAATAGCTAAAGAAATAGAACCATACGTTGATGGATATTATCTGATGACTCCATTTGGAAGAGTAGGTCTAATAACAAACATAATTAAAGAAATTAAAGCAAAATAATAGAATAACAGCTATCGTTTTTGTACTAAAAATCTGCTATAATAAGAGTTAGAGTATCATAGAACTAAAATAGTCTAGAAAAACTTATTTTATGTTAGGGGAAAGATATATAATATATCCTCCCTCTACCTAAAAATTAGATGAATTATGAAATTATAAAAAGTATATTTAAGGAGGAGAGTTTGAAATGATAAATACACTTGTTAAGAACATTAAAGAGAAGAATGCACCTATAGTTGTTGGATTAGATCCTATGATGAGTTATATTCCAAAGCAGATTACTGATAAGGCTTTTGCTGAGTTTGGTGAAACTTTGGAAGGTGCTTCTAATGCAATTTGGGAGTATAACAAAAAAATTATTGATGCAACATATGATTTGATTCCTGCTGTTAAGCCACAGATTGCAATGTATGAGCAGTTTGGAATAGAGGGATTAATTGCTTATAAGAAGACTTGTGATTATGCAAAGAGTAAGGGCTTGGTTGTAATTGGAGATATTAAGAGAGGAGATATTGGTTCTACTTCAGCAGCATATGCGGTAGCACACCTTGGAAAAGTTGCTGTAGGCTCTAATAAGATTGCAGCCTTTAATGAAGATTTTGTAACAGTAAATCCATATTTGGGAAGCGATGGTGTAAATCCATTTGTTGATGTATGTAAGGAAGAAAATAAGGGTATATTTGTACTTGTAAAGACTTCAAATCCATCATCAGGTGAGTTCCAGGATCAGTTAGTAAATGGAAGACCATTGTATGAATTAGTAGCTGAAAAGGTTGTTGAATGGGGAAACCAGTGTATGGGTGATACATATAGCAACGTTGGTTGTGTTGTTGGTGCAACATATCCAGAGATGGGTAAAGTTCTTCGAAAGCTTATGCCTAACACATATATCCTTGTTCCAGGATACGGCGCACAGGGTGGAAAGGGTGCTGACTTAGTACACTATTTTAATGAAGATGGATTAGGAGCAATAGTTAATTCTTCAAGAGGAATTATTGCTGCATACAAGCAGGAGAAATATGCAAAATACGGAGAGGCTTGTTTCGAGGAAGCAAGTAGACAGGCTGTTGTTGATATGTTAGAGGATATTAATCAGGCAATTGGTCGTGCATAATCAGTAGAATGAAGGAGAGTGTATTATGAGTAAGGTAAAAATGACTGCAAACATCGTACGTCAGGATAATATTGCAACTGACATTTTTTCTATGGTTGTAGATGCCAAAGAAATCGCACAGTCTGCAAAACCTGGACAGTTTGCTAATCTTTATTCAAGTGATGGAAGTAAGCTTCTTCCTAGACCGATAAGTATATGTGAGGTTGATAAAGAAGCAGGAACTTTACGTTTTGTATATAGAGTAGCAGGAGAGGGAACTAAAGAATTTTCAAAATTAACTTCTGATCATCAGATTGATATTCTTGGACCTCTTGGAAATGGCTATGACTTAAAGGAAAAAAAGGCAATATTAATTGGTGGTGGCATTGGTATTCCACCAATGCTTCAGTTGGCAAAAGAGCTTAACTGCGATAAGTCAATTGTATTAGGATATAGAGATGAAGAATTTCTTTCTAAGGAATTTGAACCATATGGCAAGGTATATATGTCAAGCGATAGTGGTACAATTGGTGTTAAGGGAACAGTATTAGATGCAATACGTGAGTATGGCATTGAAGGAGATGTAATATATGCTTGTGGTCCAACTCCTATGTTAAAGGCTATTCAAGAGTATGCTTTATCTAATGGTATTGAGGCGCAATTGTCATTAGAAGAGAGAATGGCTTGTGGCGTTGGGGCTTGTCTTGCGTGTGTATGTAAGTCAAAAGAGGTTGATGACCATTCTAAAGTAAATAACAAGAGAGTATGTAAGGATGGTCCAGTATTCTATGCAGAGGAGGTAACATTTTAATGAATACAAAGGTTAATATAGCTGGTGTTGAATTTAAGAATCCTATAACTGTTGCTTCTGGAACATTTGGTTCAGGTATGGAATATGATGAGTTTGTCAATTTAGATAATCTTGGCGCTGTAACAACTAAGGGTGTTGCTAATATACCATGGCCAGGAAATCCAACTCCAAGAATTGCTGAAACATATGGTGGAATGATGAATGCTATTGGATTACAGAATCCTGGAATAGATACATTTATTGAAAGAGATATTCCTTTCTTAAAGACAAAGAATACAAAAATAATTGTAAATGTATGTGGAAAGAGCAAAGAGGATTATGTTGAGGTGGTTGAGAGATTAGCTAATCAGCCAGTTGATTTACTTGAAATAAATGTTTCGTGTCCGAATGTTAAAGAAGGTGGGATTGCATTTGGTCAGGATCCTAAAGCATTATTCGAGATAACAAAAGCAGTTAAGGAAAAGGCTAAACAGCCAATTATTATGAAGCTTAGTCCTAATGTTACAGATATTACTGAGATGGCAAGAGCTGCAGAGGCTGCTGGTTCAGATGCCCTTTCATTAATAAATACATTAACAGGAATGAAGATTGATGTTAATAGAAGAACATTTGCTGTAGCTAACAAAACAGCAGGTGTTTCAGGACCTGCAATTAAACCTATAGCTATTAGAATGGTTTATCAGGTTGCTAATGCTGTTAAAATTCCAATTATCGGAATGGGTGGATGTATGAATGCAAATGATGCTCTTGAATTCATTATGGCAGGTGCATCTGCAGTGGCAGTTGGAACAGCTAATTTCAATAATCCTTATGCAACAGTTGAGATTATTAAGGGAATTGAAGAATACATGATTAAGAATAATATTGACGATATTAACGAAATAATTGGATGCGTTAAATAAATCATGTAGGAGGTTTTCATGAGATTATTTAAAAGACATAGATATTATTTTTCCGATTCATCTATGGCATCCGATACAATCATTGCATTTGTGCTTGGTGGCATTTCCTTTGTAGCTGAACTTTCAGGAGTGATAAGCTCTATTGCTACTAAAGGAAATGTATCGGGCTTTTTTGCAATGCTTTATATTTGTGCTTTAGTGCTTTCATTTACAGGTATTATATTTGCGTATCTTGGATTTAAGTCACAAAAGGGTGGAGTAAAAGAAAAAAGAATTTCTGTGGCGCTAAATATATTTACTATTTTAGTGCCATTTATAATTATATTATTTTAATTTTGGAGGATTAAATGGAATTATACAGTGAGGACATTTGTGAAAGACTTGAATTATCATTGGGAAGACTTGAAGAGATAAGCCATGAGGATTGGAGTAGTACTTTTGATAAGGACAACATAGCTAATATAAAGGATTATTTTGACAAGGTATCTGAGTTTATTTTATATTCCTATGATGTCTTATTTACAATAGACAATAATCGTGATGATGGATGTTGGTATGAAAAGTTAGACATAGAAGTTCTTAAACGAATTAATAATGAATTATATAAGGATATTCTTCCAAAAAATTATGAAAAAAGCTACGCTAATCCTGAATATGCAGTATTAAAGTGTGGTGAGGAATATGGGGCAATACTTGCATTTCTCTATGCTGAAGTAAGAGCCATTATTGCTTACGCATTTGAAGGAAAAGTATTGGAATTTGTAGCTATTGTTGAATTATTTTTAGAGATATATAGCATGTGGTCGACTAGTATTATTGAGGATGGGATATGTCCACAGGCAAAATACATTAAAGAAGCAATATACTATCATATGTACGATTATTCAGATGTATATGTCAGGTCAAGAATTGAGCAGACAGTAACATGTCAGGATGAATTTGCTAAAAATATAATTATGAATAGTGATTTATCCAATATCAATTATTTGTATGCATATGGTGAGTATATTTCAAATAATGAAATAGAGCTCTCTAAGTACTTGTATAACTTAGATGAAGCAAGTGTTAAAGCTATGGCTAAGACATATGTTGATGGCTTTATTAATGGCTTTGAGACAATGAGAATAGATTTAACACCTAAGAAAACTGTTAATATCAGGTACTTTATTGGACAGGAGAGAATGGTTAGATATGCAATTAGTATGTTTGAAGAGCATGGTCTTAAACCGATTATTTTTAGATATCCTGTTGAGAGAATAAATAGAAAGCTTACAATTAGAACAGGATATTTTGGAACTCAGGCAAACAAGCAATATGATTATGATCACAGAATGGATGAAGCTTTATTTTTTGATAAGGCATTGGCTGAGAGAAAGCTTGAGGTTATTGCAGATACCTATGAGAAGAATAAAGAGGCAGCAGGATATTATGCAGGCCCAGCAGTAATTGAAGTGTTTGGAGAGGAGCCTTTTAATCCGGCTTCAAAGAAAAATGCCCTTAAGCTTACAGAAAAGCAGCAAGAACTTCAGGTATGGTATTCTTCAAAGCTTGCACAGCTTACGAATAAATATATACCTAGAGATAAGTATAGCTTTACTATTATTGCATATCCAATTCCTGAAATAGGAGATAATTTCAAAGAGATATTTGATGAGATTGTAAAGGTTAATACTTTGGATAATGAATTATACAAAAGTATACAGCAAAGTATTATTGATGAATTAAATGAAGCAGAATACGTTCATGTTATAGGAACAAATGAAAATAAAACAGATATTAAGGTTTATTTGCATAATATAGATAGTAGTAAGGAAACAAACTTTGAGAATTGTTTAGCAGATGTAAATATCCCTGTTGGAGAAGTATTTACATCACCTAAGCTTACTAATACAAATGGTATTTTGAATGTAAGTCAGGTGTATTTAAATGAACTTAAATATAACAATTTATGTATAGAATTTGTTGATGGGAAAATAAGTAATTACACATGTGATAATTTTGATGAAGAGGAAAAAAATAAATCCTACATCAAAGAAAATCTTATGTTTAATCACAATACCCTTCCTATTGGAGAGTTTGCTATTGGCACAAATACAACAGCGTATGTGATGGCAAATAAATTCGATATACTATATAAATTGCCAATTTTAATTGTGGAAAAAATGGGTCCTCATTTTGCAGTAGGAGATACATGCTATAGTTATAGTGAGGACTGTAAATTATATAATCCAGATGGAAAAGAAATTGTTGCAAAGGATAATGAGTGTTCCTTGCTTAGACATTCATCTGATGAAAAAGAAAGAGAAAAGGCATATTTTAATTGCCATACAGATATAACTATTCCTTATGAAGAAATAGGTGGAATATACTCTGTTCATAAAGATGGTAAAAAAGTTAGCATAATTGAAAATGGACGATTTGTTTTACCAGGAACAGAAGAGTTAAATATACCTTTTGAAGAATAATAAAAGTAATAAGAGGAAAGTACTATGATTAAGTTAGGAAGAAATGATGATTGCTGGTGTGGTAGTGGTAAGAAATACAAAAAATGTCATTTTGAATTTGACGAAAAATTAGAACACTACAAGAGAATGGGGGCAAGAGTTCCAGATCATAAATTACTTAAAACACCAGAACAGATTGAAAAAATTAAAGCAAGTGCTGCTGTTAATATTGCGGTATTAGACTATGTTGCAGAACATATTAAACCAGGAGTTAGCACTGCTGAAATAGATAAATGGGTATATGATGAAACTGTAAAAAGAGGTGCAATTCCTGCACCACTAGGCTATGAAGGATATCCAAAGAGTGTGTGTATTTCAGTTGATGATATAGTTTGTCATGGTATTCCTTGTGAAGAGGAAATTCTTCAGGAAGGGGATATTGTTAATGTAGATTGTTCAACAATACTAGATGGATATTATTCAGATTCTTCAAGAATGTTTTTAATTGGAGAGGTATCTGAGGAAAAGAAACGCTTAGTTGAGGTAACAAAAAAGAGTTTGGAAATTGGACTAGAGCATGTTAAACCTTGGGGATATTTAGGCGATATGGGTCAGGCAATTAATGACTATGCAACTGAAAATGGCTACACAGTTGTAAGAGAAATAGGTGGACATGGAATTGGTCTTGAGTTCCACGAGGAACCATGGGTAAGCTATACATCAAAGAAGGGTACTGAAATGATGATGGTTCCTGGTTTTATGTTTACTATTGAACCAATGATAAATATGGGAAAGGCAGATATATTTGTGGATGATGAAGATGGCTGGACTGTATTTACTGAGGATGGATTGCCTTCAGCACAGTGGGAGATTCAGGTCTTAGTTACTGAAGACGGATACGAGATAATAAGCTATTAGATTATACTTTACTTAAAAAGGGGGAATTTGTATGGGTAGACGAGTTATATGGATTGTACTTGATAGCGTTGGTATTGGAATGCTTCCAGATGCAGATAAATATGATGACGTTGGTGCAGATACATTAGGACATATCATTGAAAAGTATCCTAATATAAATATTCCCAATATGAGATATTTAGGGTTGGATAATATCTCATCAATAAGCTTTCAAAGACCAAGAGAAGAAAAACTGGGGTGCTTTGGAAAAGCAATGGAAATGTCTTGTGGAAAAGATACTACAACAGGTCATTATGAGATGATAGGAATTCATACTAGGATTCCATTTCCGACCTTTAAGGACGGATTTCCTAAAGAGATAATTAATGAGTTCCTTGCCAAAACAGGCTGCAAAGGTGTCCTTGGAAATAAGGTGGCATCTGGCATCCCTATTATATATGAATATGGCGATGAGCATATGAAGACAGGCTATCCAATAGTTTACACTTCAGCTGATTCAGTATTTCAGATTGCTGCTTCAGAAGAAACCTTTGGACTAGATAGATTATATGAGGTTTGTCAAATTGCAAGAGATATGCTTAAGGGAGAATGGGGCGTTGGACGAGTAATTGCCAGACCATTTATAAAAAAAGGTGATGAATTTGAAAGAACATCTAATAGAAGAGATTATGCCTTAAGTCCAGATGAAGATAATGTTTTAGTACATTTAAGAAAAAACAATATTACTGTTGCAGGAGTTGGAAAAATATCAGATATCTTTAATGGTGTTGGAGTAGAAAAAAGTGTTCATACAACAAGTAATGCAGATGGAATGCAAAAAACAATAGATTATATGGATACAGTTTCAGAAGGCTTGATCTTTACTAATTTAGTTGATTTTGATATGAAGTATGGACACCGAAGAGATGTGGAAAAGTATATGTTTGGTTTAGAGGAATTTGATAAGTGGCTAGGAAACCTTATTCCTATGTTAAAGGATGATGATTTATTGATTATTAATGCTGATCATGGATGTGACCCAACATATAAAGGTTCTGATCATACGCGAGAATATATTCCAATATTAATATATGGAAATAACATAAAGCGTAATGTGGATTTAGGAATACTAGATACATTTGCGGACATAGGAAAAACAGTCGAAGAGTATTTACTTGGAAAAGAATTAAAAAACAGTAAATCTATAGGAAATAGTTTCTTAAATAAGCTTAAAACCAGCGTACAGTAAGTGTATTTATTTTGAGTAATTTGTGGGTTTAGAAAAAAGTATACAAAGAATATTAATTAGTTTGCTTACAATTGATTTTGGGAAGGAGGAAAATAATTATGAGAATGTATGATTTAATTATGAAAAAAAGAAATGGTGGTATGCACACCGAGGAAGAAATTAAATATATTGTTTCAAATTTTACTAATGGTTCCATTCCTGATTATCAAATGTCAGCTTGGTTAATGTGCGTTTATTATAAAGGCATGAATAACGAGGAAACTGTTTGGCTTACAAAGGCTATGGCTAACAGTGGTGATATGCTTGATTTAAGCAAAATTAATGGCGTTAAGGTTGATAAGCATAGTACAGGTGGAGTAGGTGATAAAACAACATTTATTGTTGCACCAATTCTAGCTAGTTTAGGTGTTCCGATTGCGAAGATGAGTGGAAGAGGCCTTGGACATACAGGCGGAACAATTGATAAGCTAGAAAGTATAGAGGGCTTTAATGTTGCAATTCCTGAGGAAGAGTTTATTAATAATGTAAATAAAAACAAGCTTGCTTTGGTTAGTCAGACAGGAAATCTGGCACCTGCAGACAAAAAAATATATGCATTAAGAGATGTTACTGCAACAGTAGATAGCCTCCCTCTTATTGCTTCTAGTATTATGAGTAAAAAGCTTGCTGCAGGAGCTGATGTAATTGTTTTGGATGTGAAATGTGGTTCGGGCGCATTTATGAAAAATGAAGAGGACGCAAAAAAACTTGCACAGATTATGGTAGATATTGGTAATATGGCAGGAAAGAAAACTTATGGAATTATTACTGATATGAATGAACCACTTGGATGTAAGGTTGGCAATTCTCTAGAGGTTGAAGAAGCTATAGATGTTCTTAAACTTAAGGATTTATCTGATGAGGGATATAATAATCTTCCAAAGGGTATTAAGCGTCTTTTAGAGGTTTCACTTACTTTGGCTTCATATATGCTTATGGGAGCTGGAAAAGCAAAGGATTTTCAAACTGCAAAGGGCCAGTGTGAAGAAGCTATAACAAGTGGAAAGGCTCTTGATAAGTTTGCAACATTTGTTGAAAATCAAGGTGGTAATAAGTCCATGATTCTTGAGGAAGGAAAGCTTCCAAAGGCATCAATAGTAAAGCCTGTAGCTTTTAGCAGCGATGGATACATAAGTGCTTGTGAAACAAGTGAAGTAGGCATGGCAAATCTTATTCTTGGTGGAGGAAGAGCTACTAAGGAAAGTGTTATTGATTTATCAGTAGGAATTGATATTAGAAAGCATATTGGGGATTATGTTTCTTCAAAAGAACCATTTGCATATATATATGGTAATGATGAAAAATCCGTTGAAGAAGCTGAAAAAAGACTATTAGGAGCTTATACTATTTCAAAAGAAAAGGTTGAGGCGTCCAAGATTATAAAATACATCATTGAGTAATATCGTAAATTTGAGATTATGATATAACAATTTATGGAATAAAAATAGAATAAACTATTGTCAATATATATTATAATGATATAATAAAGTATCTGTTGTTAGTACGAAGGTATCAACAATTCAGCAGACAAATATGTCAGTTAACTGACTAAAACACACGTTTTTTTTCGAGTGTTAATTTCAATATAATATGAATTTTTATGGAAGGAAAAATTAGATGAGAACTGCAATTATTATGGGTTCAACAAGTGATCTTGCTAAGGTTGAACCAGCTGTTAAAATATTAAAGGATTATGGTGTTACTGTTGATGTAAGATGTTTATCAGCTCACAGAGCACATTTGGGTCTCTCAACATTTATTGAGGAAGCTAATAATAATGGAACAGAGGTTATTATTACTGCAGCTGGAATGGCAGCAGCTTTACCAGGTGTTGTTGCGTCACAAACAGTATTACCGGTAATTGGTGTACCGCTTTCAGGTTCAGTATTAGATGGTATGGATGCATTAATGTCAATCGTTCAGATGCCTTCTGGAATTCCAGTAGCTACTGTAGCAATTAATGGAAGTAAGAATGCAGCATATTTGGCGTTACAGATTATGGCTAATAAGCATAGCGAGATCAAAGAAAAATTATTAGCTGAGCGTGTAGACATGGAAAAAGCAGCAATGGAAGCAAATGCTTCAGTTATTGAGCAGTTTAAGTAAGAAATGGCAATTTGCCTAGAATATAATAATTATAAGAGGTGCGAAGATGCAAGAGTTAAAGCCTATTAAAGAGGGAAAAGTAAGAGAAATTTATGACAATGGCGATAGCCTTATTATGGTAGCAACTGATAGAATTAGTTGTTTTGATGTAATACTTAATAACGAAGTTACTAAGAAGGGAACTGTACTTACACAGATGTCTAAGTTCTGGTTTGAGTTAACAGAAGATATTTTACCAAACCATATGATTTCTGTAGATGTAAATGATATGCCTGAGTTCTTTAGACAGGATAAGTTTAACGGAAACAGCATGATGTGTAAGAAGCTTGAGATGCTTCCAGTTGAATGTATCGTTAGAGGATATATTACTGGTAGTGGTTGGGCAAGCTACAAGGAGAATGGAACAGTTTGTGGAATTAAGCTTCCAGAAGGCTTAAAGGAGTCAGATAAGCTCCCTGAACCAATTTATACACCATCAACTAAGGCTGAGATTGGTGATCATGATGAGAATATTTCTTATGAGCAGAGTGTTGCTCATTTAGAGAAGTATTATCCTGGAAAGGGAGAGGAATATGCTGCAAAGCTTCGTGATTACACAATTGCACTTTATAAGAAGTGTGCAGAGTATGCATTAAGCAAGGGAATTATTATTGCAGATACTAAGTTTGAATTTGGTCTTGATGAGAATGGAAATATCGTAATTGGTGATGAGATGCTTACACCAGATAGTTCAAGATTCTGGCCAGCAGAAGGCTATGAACCAGGACATGGTCAGCCATCATTCGATAAGCAGTTTGCAAGAGATTGGTTAAAGGCTAATCCAGACAATGACTGGACTTTACCAGAGGATATTGTTAATAAGACAATAGATAAATATCTTCAAGGATATGAACTATTAATAGGTAAATCATTATAATATTTTTAGGAGGTATTGGTAATGGGAATAATTAGTAGATTTAAGGATATTATGGCTTCGAATATTAATGCTCTTTTAGATAAGGCAGAAGATCCAGAGAAGATGATTGATCAGACTATGAGAAATCTTACTAAGGATTTAGCTTCTGTTAAGGAAGAGACTGCTGCTGTTATGGCAGATGAGCAAAGATGTAAGAGAGAGCTTGACGAGTGTAATAGCGAAATTGCTAAGATGCAGGCTTATGCTGAGAAGGCTCTTTTAGCTGGCAATGAGGCAGATGCAATGAAGTTCCTTGAGCAGAAAAGTACACTTACTGCAAAACAGGCTAGCTTACAGCAGACTTACGATGTTGCAGCAGCTAACGCTATGAAGATGAGACAGATGCATGATAAGCTTGTTTCAGATATTAATAGCCTTGAGGCAAGACGTGAGGCAATTAAGTCTAAGATTAAGGTGGCAAAAACACAGGAGAAGCTTAATAAGCTTAATTCTAGTATTACAGATTCATCAAGTAGCATAAGTGCATTTGATAGAATGGAAGCAAAAGCAAATAGAATGTTAGATCAGGCAAATGCTATGGCAGAGCTTAATGTAACTTCTACTGAGTCTAGTGTTGATTCTTTGGCAGCAAAATATGACGCTACTCCAGATGCAGCGGTTAAGGACGAGTTAGAAGCCCTTAAAGCTAAGATGGGATTACAATAATTCATGCCAGGATTAAATGATAAACAGTTAGAGGCCTGTTGTTATACCAACGGGCCTTTGCTTATTCTTGCGGGAGCAGGAAGTGGTAAAACAAGAGTTATTACTCATAGAATAGCTTATTTAATGGAAGAAATGGATGTTAATCCATATAACATATTAGCTATAACATTCACAAATAAAGCTGCCAAGGAAATGCGTGAAAGAGTAGATAATCTTGTTGGTTTTGGAGCAGAGAGTGTGTGGGTAAGTACTTTTCACTCAATGTGCGTTAGAATTTTAAGAAAACATATTGATAAAATCGGAGGAACAAGAGATTTTACAATATATGATACAGACGAACAAAAGGTTGTTATTAAAGAAGTATTAAAATATTTGAATATAGATCCGAAGCTCTATCCAGAGAAGTTGCTAATATCTGTTATTTCTACAGCAAAAGAACAGTATATGACTCCTGATGATTATGAAAGAGAACACGCAACAAGCTTTAGAGATCAACAGATTGCAAAGGTATATAGAGAATACCAGCAAAGACTTAAAAATAATAATGCTTTAGATTTTGATGATTTAATATTCAAGACAATATTCTTATTTGAAACTAATCCAGATGTATTGGCTGAATATCAAGAGCGATTTAAGTACATAATGGTAGATGAGTATCAGGATACTAATCATACTCAGTTTATATTAGTTAAGATGCTTGCTGCAAAATATAGAAACTTGTGTGTTGTTGGAGACGATGATCAAAGTATATATAAGTTTCGTGGAGCTAATATCTACAACATATTAAACTTTGAAAATGAATACAAGGATGCAAAGGTAGTAAAACTAGAACAAAATTATCGTTCAACTGCTAATATTTTAAATGCTGCAAATCATGTTATATCTCATAATGAAGGTAGAAAAGATAAGACTCTATGGACTGAACAAGGGGATGGAGAATTAGTATCTTTTACAATATATCCTTCTGAGTATGAAGAAGCAAGTGGTATAGCTTCTAAGATAAGAAGTCTTTATAACAAAGGAATAAGCTTAAATGATGTTGCGATTCTTTATAGAACAAATGCACAATCGAGAATTATAGAAGAAAAGCTTATATTCGAGAATCTTCCATATAAGGTATATGGTGGACAGAATTTCTATGCCAGAAAAGAAATTAAGGATATTGTTAGTTATTTAAAGATTTTGGTAAATGGCTACGATGATCAGGCTGTTAAGAGAATAATCAATGTACCCAAAAGAGGAATTGGTGCTACTACAGTAGATAAGATAAGTAATTTTGCTATTGAAAATAATATGAATTTATATGATGCATTATTGGATATAAATGAGATTCCTGGTATGTCACGTAATGTTGAGAAAATAGGAAAATTTACATGCATAATTGAAGAACTTAAGAATATGCTTAATGAGAATGCATTAATTAGTGAAGTATTTGATGCATTAATGGATAAAACTCAGTACATTGAACTATTGAATGAAGAAGGCACAGATGATGCAAAGTCAAGAATTGAGAATATTAATGAGCTTAAGAACAAAATAATAAACTATGAACAGGAAGCTGAAAATCCTAATCTAACAGAACTCCTTGAAGATATTGCTCTTGTAGCAGGAGTTGATGATGAAGATGGAGAAGATGCTGAAAAGATTACAATGATGACTTTGCATAGTGCAAAAGGATTGGAATTTCCATATGTTTTTATTGGAGGAATGGAAGAAAGATTATTCCCAAGTGGTTTATCAATTGATTCAGATGATCCAGATGCTGTTGAGGAAGAACGTAGATTGTGTTATGTTGGAATAACAAGAGCAATGGTGAAGTTATATTTGTCTGCGGCTAATCAGAGAATGATTCATGGAACAACAAATTACTGCACAGTGTCACGATTTATTGATGAAATACCAGAGCATTACCTTGAAAGAGAGGGAGAGGAAGAGTCTAATGGCTCTAAGAGGTTCTTCCTTAATGAAGGAATATCAGTATCAAAAAATAAATTTAAGAATGACTATGCAAGGAATAATCCTTATGTTAAGCTTACAAATCCTTCGGCTAATCCTGGTTTTGGTAAAGCATTTCCAATGGGAAATAATAGTATGAGTAATAGTAATTCATACGAAGTGGGAGATAAGGTAAAGCATTTAAAATTTGGAAAAGGCGTCGTTACTTCAGTTGTTTCAGCTGGAAATGACCAGGAAATAACAGTTGATTTTGAAGAAGTAGGCGAAAAAAGAATGTTTGCATCTCTTGTCAAAATGAAAAAACTATGAAAAATTTGATTTGCAATGGAAATGTTATTTTACTTATGATATAATCATATATATATTTTAGGAAAGGGTGGAATGGTTATGAAAAAATGTGAAGATTGTAAAATAGTAAGAGAGGAAGAGTGCATTACTGAAGCTAAGAATGCGTTTCTTTCATTTGCACTTATTGTTGGAGTTTTAACTATTATTGTTGGAATCTGTGTAGCAGTATATAAGTATTTAACTCCAGATTATTTAGATGATTTTGATGACTATGATGATGATTTCGATGATAGCTTCTTTGATGATGAGGATGATGAAGAGGCTGTTGAGGAGAAGACAGAAGAGTAGAATATCGATTATTTTAAGAGAGAATACCCTTTGGAGAGAATATCAAAAAGGGTATTCTTTTTTACTGTATAGGGAAATTTTGCTTTTCTATACAGCAAAAATGCTTTGCCGGGATGCAATCCGTGTTGAGAAGTAGATGCATATAAAAAAATACCCTAAAAAAGGGTATAAAAAAATGAGCCACGGGGGAATCGAACCCCCGACAACTTGATTAAAAGTCAAGTGCTCTACCGACTGAGCTAGTGGCCCATAATAAATTATATATAATTAAAGGGTGGATAGAGGGACTCGAACCCTCGGCCTCCAGAGCCACAATCTGGCGCGCTAGCCAACTGCGCCATACCCACCATATTGATAATTGAATGTGCCCGAAGGGATTCGAACCCCCGACCCACGGCTTAGAAGGCCGTTGCTCTATCCAGCTGAGCTACGGACACATTTGTGCTCGCTATTGCGAAACAAAAGCGGGTGATGGGAATCGAACCCACGTATCTAGCTTGGAAGGCTAGTGTTCTACCATTGAACTACACCCGCATAGGTATTTATTTAATGATTAAGTCGGGGTGACAGGATTCGAACCTGCGACCTCTTGATCCCAAATCAAGCGCTCTAGCCAAGCTGAGCCACACCCCGATGGAGTATTATTTGTGACCCATCGTCAACGCAAATGTTATTATAGTATAATACATATAATATGTCAACAAAAAAATAAAAAATTTCAAGGAGAAAAAAATGTCATATAAAATCATGGTTATTTAAGTATAATTGTAAAAGGTCAGACACAAAGAGAGATAAAGGATTAGCAACACCAAGCAATGTGGTACGAGACGATGATATATTGTATGGAACAGATACAAAGTGGCATATATTAGACATTTATCATCCTTAAGAAAAATACATATCTAATCATATGTAATGGTGTTAGAATAAATATGGTTGTGGTATTATAATTAAATGCAAATAGCATTTATGTGACTTTATGGGGATATTTTGGACTATTGTAAAAACAAGGTTTTAGACAAAAAATGTTATATATACAAACAAGGCAAAAATAGGTATTGTGAGATTGATGCTATAAGAATAACAATTATCTCATATAGCTATACAATTATTACTGCCCATAAAGCCCAAAACATCATTAGATGAGCATAAAATAAGGAGATTAATATGTTATTAAGTATTTCACTAATTATTATTTTTGGCATGTCTATGGGTTGGATTTGCCAAAAAATAAAGCTTCCTAGCTTAATAGGAATGCTCGCCACAGGTATTGTTCTTGGGCCGTATGTTCTTAATTTGTTAGATGAGAGTATATTGGGAATTTCCGCGGAGCTTAGAAAAATAGCTTTAATTATAATTCTAACAAGAGCTGGCCTTGGTCTTGACTTATCATCACTAAAAAAAATAGGACGACCTGCATTTTTAATGTGCTTTGTCCCAGCTAGTTTTGAATTACTAGGTATGCTTTTGCTTGCTCCAAGAATTATGGGACTATCTTTACTTGAAGCTGCGGTTTTGGGAGCTGTTTTAGCGGCAGTATCGCCTGCGGTAGTTGTACCTAGAATGGTTAAGCTTATGGATGAAGGATACGGAGTTAAGGAGGGAATACCACAATTAATTCTTGCTGGTGCATCGGTTGATGACGTATATGTAATTGTTTTATTTTCAACATTTGTAGGCATGATGCAGGGAAAAGCAGCATCACTTATAAGCTTTGTTAATATTCCGGTTTCAATAATACTAGGAATTATAATAGGAACATTTATAGGCTATATGCTTTCCATATATTTTAAGGAAATCCATGTTAGAGATACATCTAAGGTATTTATTATTCTTAGTATTTCATTATTATTAGTTGTTATTGAGGAGATGTTGAATACTAATATTACATTTTCAGCGCTTATTGCAGTTATGTTTATTGGGATTGGATTAAAACAAAGGGGAGAAGCTTTGGCTAAAAGAATATCTGCAAAATATGGAAAAATATGGGTTGCAGCAGAGATATTTTTATTCGTGTTAGTAGGAGCAACTGTTAATATTAGTTATTTAAGCAAGGTTGGAATGAATGCAATTATATTAATTGTGGGAGCTTTAGTATTTAGAATGTTTGGAGTTTTAATATGCTTATTGGGAACTAATATAAAGAAAAAGGAAAGATTGTTTACTATGCTTGCATATACACCTAAAGCAACTGTTCAAGCTGCAATTGGTGGAATTCCGCTTGTACTTGGTTTTTCTTGTGGTGATACTGTACTTACTGTTGCAGTTCTTTCAATTGTTATTACAGCTCCAATAGGAGCTTTTGCAATTGATTTATCTTATAAAAAGCTTTTAGATAATTCTAAATGATTAATGCCCTTAGCTCTGTTGTTGAGTTTAGAAGCCTTGAGTCAGGAGAACATATTAAGAGAGTAAAGACATTTACAGGAATTCTTTTGTATCATTTGCAGAGAATGTATCCTGAATACAAATGACTGAAGAACAAGTTAAGCTTATTGTAAATGCGTCTGCCTTACATGATATTGGTAAGATAGCAATTCCAGTTAACAGACGGAAAATTTAATTTTATTGATGATTAAGCAATAATAGGTTTGGCTCAGGTAAAAAGTTACGTACATAGAATTTGTAAGATACGCATAGGATACACAGCAGAATATGCTTTTATTAAGATTGACTAGCAGCTAGCAAGAGAGATTATTAATTATATTAATGAAAAAGATATACTTTATGTGTGAAAATATAATGTATATCTTTTTTTATTATATTTATAAAATTTCATTTGACTAACTAGGCTATTGTTGGTATATAATCGTAAGATGTAATATAGTTTTTCCATGAACGTAATTGGAGTGGAATAAAAGATAGAAAGGTTTTTTTGTGTGTCAAACATATAGAAAAGACATGCAAAAGTATATATTTTTATTATGGAAAATAAAAACAAATATTATAAATCTGTTCTAAGAACATTGATTTGCTTATCTATTCCAACAATACTTGAGGAAATATTATCTACACTTCTTCAGTATGTTGATACAGCTATGGTAGGTAGGTTAGGGGAAAAGGCAACAGCAGCAGTAAGCACAACTACAACTATAGGATGGATGATTCATTCGATTCCAGGTGCAATTGCAGTTGCGATGCTGGCACTTGCATCAAAAGCAAATGGAGCAGATGATAAAGAAAAACTAAAAAAATTAGCAGGACAATCAATTATATATGCATTTTCCATTGGAATAATTCTTGAAATTGTAGCATTAGTATTATCCCCATATATTCCAATTTGGATGGGAGTTGAAGCGGATATTGTAAAACCGGCAAGTTTATATTTTTCTATAACAAGTATAACCTTAGTATTTAGAACATCGTCAAGAATATTCGCAGCTATGATTCGTTCAACAAAAGACACGAAAACACCTATGTATATTAGTGTTGCAGAGAATATATTAAATGTTTTGCTTAACTATGTATTTATTTATAAATGCAGTCTTGGTGTAGTTGGAGCGGCAATAGCATCATGTATAAGTTTTGGTGTAGGCGGAATAGCAATGTTTGGGCTTATGTTGAGTAAAACAGAATTAAAACCTGAAATTAAAGATATAATACCAGAGAAAAAGATTATGGGAGAGGTGCTTAAAATTGGATTACCAACCCTTGGAACAACAGTGGTTAGCTGCTTGGGATACATAGTATTTGCTGGAATTGTATCGGGAATGGGAACCACAATTTTTGCTGCTCATTCAATTGCTGTAACGGCAGAACAAATTGCATATATACCTGGGTATGGACTAAGAGTTGCAACTAGCACATTAGTTGGAAATGCGCTTGGAGAAGGAAATATACAAAAAATAAAAGAAACAGAAAAGATGGCCATATTTGTAACATTGTTAATTATGGTATTAAATGGAACATTGTTGTTTTTACTGGCCTTTCCTTTTATGCAGATATTTACGAACTCAAAGGAGGTTGCTTTACTAGGGAGCAAAATGCTTAGATTAGTATCGTTTTCAGAACCTTTTTTTGGTTTGATGATTGTATTAGAAGGAATATCTTTTGGAATGGGAAAGGTAAAACATATATTTTGGTGTGAATCTGGAAGTATGTGGGGAATACGAATAGTATTTACATTTATTTGTGTAAAGATTTTTTTGTTAGATCTTAATGCTGTCTGGATATGTATGATAGCAGATAATATTTTTAAATCACTGCTATTATATATATTTAGACCAAAATGTGAGCTTACTGAATAATATATATAAATATGATTAATTTAAGGAGACAACAATATGGATAAAATAGTAGAAAATAAACAACTAGACGAGGAAAGAGCACTATATGGAATAAGCAATACACTGGTTAGAAATTGCAAATTTGATGGACCTTTGGATGGAGAATCAGCCATTAAGGAGTGTAATAATATAGAAGTAGAAGATTGTTATTTTAATTTACGTTACCCATTTTGGCATGTAAATGGAGCAACAATAAAAGCATCTAGGATGACAGATAAATGCAGAGCTGCCCTTTGGTATGATAATGATATTACCATTGCAAACTGCCAAATGTATGGAATAAAGGTACTTAGAGAGTGTTCAAATATAATTCTTAAAAATAGTGATGTAATTTCTCCAGAATGTTTTTGGCGATGTAATGATATAATAATAAACTCTACAAGTATTCAGTCGGAATATCCATTATTTGAAAGTAGAAATGTAACAATAGATGACTTAAAATTAACGGGAAAATATTCTTTTCAGTATGTTGAAAACATGACTATAACAAATTCTTTGCTAGATACAAAGGACGCATTCTGGCACAGCAAAAATGTTACTGTTACAGACAGTATTGTAAAAGGTGAATATTTAGGGTGGTATTCTGAAAATCTTAAATTAGTTCGTTGTAAAATTATTGGTACGCAGCCATTATGCTACTGCAAAGGACTAATACTTGAAAACTGTACTATGGAGGAAACAGATCTTTCTTTTGAAAGAAGTGAAGTAAAAGCAACTATAAAGGGCAGAATTGAGGGTGTAAAAAATCCTTTAAAAGGCTCTATAACTGCTGATGAAATAGGAGAACTTCTAATTGAAGAAGAAATCGTTAATAAAAATAATACAACAATCAACTGTAGTAACATTATAGTCTCAAAAACACACGAATAATGATTTGACAGATTACTATTATAAAAGGCTCTTTTTACACTGATAAAGAAGCAAATGAGGTATTAATTAAGAAAAAGGCTCTTTTGACAATGACAAAGAAGCGAATGAGGTATTAATATGAATAAAGAATGCTCGGAAAAAAGTAAAGATGTATACGATGCACTCCTTTCAAAAGGCTTAAATGAAGCTTTATGCCATGAAATAGCATATAAATATATGAATACAGATTATACATCTACTAGAATGTTAGGGTATTTGTACGGACATTCTAATCTATCACAGGAAATGATTGTAGATGAAATGATAACTATATTAGAGGATAGAGATCGTTTTATAAAAAAGCATGAAGCAGAGGAAGCAAATGCTGCAGTTACGCGACTTTATAATGATGGATTATAAGTGTGTGTAGATATTTCAGACAGTAATTGAATGTAGTATATTTAATTAACAAAATAATAAAATAGAGTAGGATAATTTTATATGAAAAAATATGACGTTTTATGGAAGTATATGCTGTTTATGGTGGGTTTATTTTTAGCATCCTTAGGAGTAGCATTTTCAACCAAAGCAGGTCTTGGAACTTCTCCTGTATCATAAATTCCATATTCAATTTCGCTAGTAAGCAATTTGTTTACATTTGGAGGATGGTTGAATTTTCTTAGTGTAATACAGATTACATTACAGGTAATAATATTAAGAAAAAATTGTAAGGTAGTTGAAATTGTTATTCAAACAATATTAGCTTTTGCATATGGATATTTAACAAATTTTTCTTGCCATCTAATAAGAAACTTAAATGTAAATAATTATATAGGACAATTAGTATTTTTAGGATGACAAGCGGGAATCCTCGGTTCTTCAAGTACCGAGATGAAAGCGTTAAGTCCAATCGTATGCGAAAATGATATTGGTGAATAAATGTATTAAATTGCCCATTTGCATATATGAACGCATATATGAATGGACAATTTTTTTTGACAAAAAACGAACGTATATTCGATTTCTTGTTGATGTGGAGTCGAAAATATGATATACTATATACATGAAAGATGGTCTGATGAATTCAAGAATCTGTGCGTATGATGTGAGGTTTGCCAAATACAGAAAGAAGCTTTTAAACCATGACATAAGGAGGAATACTATGCTGTTATCGCGTAAAACGTTTGTAAAGCTGAACGAGAATGAAGCTAATATTATCGGACATTTATGCTATGCAGCATCAAAGCTTTG
>JAQYAV010000131.1 GCA_029338675.1 Lachnospiraceae bacterium | reverse complement strand
GCAACAACTCTTAATGTAGGTATAAGCAAGCTAAATATCTATCACAATCCTAAAAAAGACATTACAGCAAAAGTAAAGCCTGTAATGTATGATCAGGATGGAAAAGTAATTAAGAGTGCCAAGTTCACCTATAAGATAGAGAAAAATGGCGAACCTTTACCAGCTACAGCTACAACACTTACAGTAAAATCTGGAGTAGTTAAGGTTCCAAAGGGATTTTCGCTTGAAAGTGGTGCAGAGTATAAGCTTATTGCTACCGGAACAGTTGGAAAAACAGTTGAGGCTGCTCCTGTTACTATTAAAATTATAGAAGCTAATCCAAAGATTGAATCTATCGAGATTGGCGGTACAGATGTAGAAACTATTTCCGACATCACTTTAAAAGAATATTTTGAAATAGTAGAAAACCTCTCAATTAAGGAAGGCGATTCACTTGATTATTTACCAGCAACTATTGGTTTAGCTGACGACATTAAGACAGATGCAATAGTTATTAATGAAGATAAAGGTGGCACGACTACTCCTGTTGAAGATCTATCTGTTATAAAGGAAGTCAAGATACCAAACCCAGCTTATATAACAAAGGCTGGAAAGATTGCTATTTCAGTAACAACAATGGCTGGAATAACAAAAAAGATAGAGTTCACTATTGTTGCAGATACAGATGCGACGTATGATGCATTAGAAGTTTCTGCTATTGATGGAACAGAACCTATTGAACCTGATGATAGTGCTGGAAAAAACTGGACAGTTAAAGGAAGTACATTACAAAACTACGTAATATACCTTAAGGATTCTGATGGAACAGAAACGACAAAGAAGAACATATCAGGTGATAAGCTTTCTGTAAAAGGAGCTAAGATTGTTAAAAACTGGCATGGTGATTGTATTCAGATTGTGATGACTTCTAAGACAGCAACAATTACTAGAAAGCATGGAAGCAAAATAGTAGGAACGTATTCCATTACAAATGATGCATTCAAATTAAAGGCACCTAAGGTAACTGCAGACAGGAGCTTAAAGTTATATACTAATTTTGCTACAACTCAGACAGTTAATTATACTTTAGATAAGGTTTATGATGATTTGGATCGTCTGGATCATCTAAGAATAAGCTCTACAAATGCAGATATTAATGAATGGATTCAAAGTGGTAATATTGTTTATAACGTATTAGATAAAAAGACATTTAGTATTACCGTAGATGGTGATGCTTCGAAAGTTAAGGCTGCAAAATACCCTATTACAGTAGAATTTGTGGATGGTGGAGGTGCATCAATTTGTCCTGCTACAACTACGAATTTAGAATTTAAAACATTAAAGAAGAGCTTCAAGCCAGTAACAAGTTATACTATGTCAGATTCGGATATGACATCAGTGGTATTCAAGGCTTCATCAAGCGCTGGTGTAGATAGTATAAAGCTCAATAGTATCCTTAATGATAACATTAAGGGTAAATATAACTCTATAGATAACATTTTAGAAGTAGATAATGTTACAGAGAATGGACCATATTTAAAGATTCAAGATGGTGAGAGCTTAGCTAGCGCAGGTAAATCTATCACAGGATATGTTAAGTATACTGTAAATTATGCTGATGGAAGCCATGAGGACAAGCTTGACAAGGTTACAATTAAAATAGCTAAAAACGTGCATAAGTATACTTCTGACACACAGAAAATACTTTTAGCAAACGTTGGCGATTCAATGAAGGGAATTCAGGTTTATGCTGATAAGCAGCCAGTGAACATTATGAAGGCTGCTATCTTGAACCCTACTGAGAATGCCAAAGTTTCTTTGTTAACACTTGTTGGCGGTAATTTATCGATTAAACTAAATAATGATGTTGTTAAAAAAACTGGAACTGTAAAACTGACAGTTAATGTAATACCAGAAGGTAGCCTTGGGGTAGGGAAGTCACCTGTTGACGAAAAGAACAGTATACCGGTAGTTGTAAGCATAAAAGTTGCGGCTAACAACATTAAAGATAAGGTACGTGTTGATACTAAAACGGTATATGAGTTTGAAGAAGGTGAAAATACAGTAGTAGGTGAATACACAAGTAACCTTGCAGTACCATGTATAGTAGAGAGCATCAGTGGAAGCCTTAGCGAGTCTGGCAAAGAATATTTAAAAGCTGAGCCTGAGGCGTGGGGCGAATTTAAAATTACAGTCGATACAGATAAAGTTCCAGCAAAGAAAAAAGGAAAAACGGTTAGTCTACCTATTACATTCAAGTTTGGTGATGGATACAAGGATGAGACGTATACTATAAATGTTAAATTACCAGATTAAAAATAAGGGATAATCAAACTTGTTGAGGGTTTGCCAAAGTTGTTGAGGGTCAGTCTTGAGGGGCTGGCCCTTAAATAATGTAAATATGTAAAAAATCTATAGGAGAAATAGATTTCTTATGATACAATACCAATAGTGCGTATTTATGCGCTGAATTAATTAATTTTTTTATTTTATAATAAACGGAGGGCGGAACGAAATGAGTAACACTTCTCAGGCAG
>JAQYAV010000130.1 GCA_029338675.1 Lachnospiraceae bacterium | reverse complement strand
CAAAAATAAACAAACGACAAGAGTTGTAAAAGAAGGACATGTTTTTGATTATAATTTGACATGATTGTAACAATATGATTTCAATTAATCATTCTCGCAAATACATAAAAAAATAATCTATGCATATAAACGGAATAATATGGCAAAAACAGATAAAGAAAAAATAGAAATAGAATTAGATAATAAAGAAAAGGCTTTAGCACAAGCTCCAGTAATAGTATCAGCAAGCAGGAGTACAGATATTCCCGCTTTCTATTGCGATTGGTTTTTCCATCGCCTGAAAGTAGGATACTCAGCTTGGACGAACCCTTTCAATGGAGTAAAGATGTATGTTAGCTATGCAAAGACTCGATTCATAGTGTTTTGGTCTAAGAATCCCCGTCCATTACTTGAACATATCGACGAATTGAAGGCAAGAGGCATAGGATGCTATGTTCAATATTCATTAAATGATTATGAAAACGAGAAACTGGAGCGTGGTGTCCCACCATTGGCAGAGCGTATAGAAACATTCAAAAAACTTGTGGATGTCCTCGGAAAGGGTAGTGTTATATGGCGTTTTGATCCTTTGGTTCTTACTGAAGATATTACAATTGAGAAGTTGCTGAATAAGATTGAGAATATTGGAGACCAATTGAAAGGCTATACGGAAAAACTGGTTTTCAGTTTCGTGGATATATTGTCATATAATAAAGTGAAGAATAATCTTAAAGCCAATGGTATATCATTTGTTGATTGGACTGACGAGCAGATGGCCGAATTCGCATCAAGACTTGTTGCTCTGAACAAAGAGAAAGGTTGGAATTATAAATTGGCAACATGCGGAGAGAAGGGACGGTATCCAGGTGTTGAACCAAATCAGTGTATTGACGATGAACTAATAATCAAGAAATCATTTCATGACAAAGAATTGATGAATTACTTAAAGGCGGAAATAAAGCCAATGCCTCCGAGAGACATGTTTACAAACACGATAACGCTTCCAGAAGGTGCCATTATCCTCAACAGAAATCACTATGCGACAAGGGGTGACAATAGGGATAAAGGACAACGAAAGTTTTGTGGTTGCATGAAGAGCAAGGATATAGGTCAATACAACACATGTATTCATATGTGTGAATATTGCTATGCGAATACGAGTAAGGAGGTAGCTGCTAAAAATTTTAAATGCCATAGGGAGAATCCTTGGGGTGAAACAATAACAGGAAAATAAAATGGATCCGCTACATATAGTCAGTCAATGTTATGAACATCTTCCTGGACACATGAAGGCTAAGCCATGGGATTATACTGAACATGGCAGGAAAGTCCTTCAAACGGAAAATGAACTTAACGCATATATAGCTGCTTATGGTGAAATGCATATTTTGAAGTGTCGTGCTGCACTTCAAAATTTCCCATTCGACAATCTTAATATGTATTCGTATGAGATATTCGACTGGGGATGTGGACAAGGTCTTGCAACTTTGACTCTTTTGGACATGCTTCAAGATAGAGGAAAATTATCAAGGCTTCAGCGAATATATCTCATTGAGCCATCACGTCCAGCGTTAATTAGAGCTACCAATTGGGTAAAGCATAACGTTGGGCCTGGTATAGATGTAGTTGCGATTAATAAGTATATACCAAATGATAGTAATACATTAATGCCTGATGTTTCTTGTTCTTCAAGAATCAGTATAAATCTGTTTTCCAATATACTTGACATAAGGAGTTTAAGCCTTTATTGGCTTGCTAATAAGACATCATCTCTGGCAAATACTAATTATATGATTTGCGTGGGGCCTAAGTTCTCGAAAAATTATAATACAAGGATTATTGACTTTTGTGGCTATTTCAAGCCCAAAGAGTACTTTTCAAACATAGAAGCCTTTCCATATTCATTCACTACAAGTACGCACCATGCTTTTGGTTGTGAGACTAAGTGCTTTATTCACAAAAAGGAGAATAAACTTAATGATAATTACCAAGAAATTGCATCAGATTATGAAGTTAATGATATATATGATTATGCAGCGGAACTATTAACTGGTTCTGTTGACGAAAGAATTATAAACTTTTATAATAGACTTCGTCTTGCATGTGAGTCATCATATAAAGTGTTTTTTAGACCTACTATAAATTGCGATGTCGTCGATTTTGTACTTACAAGCATAAGTCATGGCATAATGCTTATAAATGTTTGCGAAAATATTGATGACATTGCAGAAGCCTCCAATAGAATAGAAAACGTAAAAAGTAATCTCTTTAATGTTCATCTAAAAAATATCAAGATAGACTCTGTCATAAATACGAGTGTATATAATTGTGTAAAAACGGCTTTATACTTCCCGAATAACTCAATAGAGGAAATAAAAGAAACTATTGAAAAAATTAAACAAGGAAACAATGATAAAAAGTTAGACTATTTATTCATTTTTACTGAATCAAGCAACCTTGCAAATGAGTTAAACAGTATCAAAGCATTAGGATTTAGGTGTGATTACAACGACGAAATCATTAGGTTGATTTCTTCTAAATGGCATTCATATAAAGATGGGGATCCTAATGTAGTTCTAAGCACAAGACAACAGAAAATAGTAAGAAGTTATAATAATAGGCTTCGTGTTAAGGGTGTTGCAGGATGTGGCAAAACTCAAGTTGTTGCTAACAGGGCTGTTGAACAACATATAAAAACAGGTGAACGTGTACTAATAATTACATTTAACATAACACTAATCCAATACATACGGATGAGGATAAACCAAGTCCCTGCTGATTTCTCTCCAAATATGTTTGAAATAATCAATTATCATCAGTTCTTCAAATCAAAGGCAAACCAATATAGTAACAAGTCCATTCAGATAGAAGACTTCGACAATTCAAAGTTCTTTGAACCATATAGTGATAAAATAAAGAAGTATAAAACTATAATTATTGATGAAGTTCAAGATTTTAAAGAGTCGTGGTTATACTCAATCATAACATATTTTCTTAGTGATGGCGGGACAGTTTCTCTTTTTGGTGACGGAGAGCAAAATATATACGGTAGGGCTTTGGAGGTAGAAACAAAAATGCCTCCAATTAATAATTGCGGTTTTAGTGGTCGTTGGAATGAGATGAGTGAACGTATTTCAATGAGAATTCTAAACCCAGAAATATCATCATTATGCTCTGATTTTTTGAAATCATTTATGGATAATCTTTCGGTTATAAATATAGATAATACATTTATGTTTGAGAGGTATTACGTTAATTATTGGAATCTAAAAGAAAGCACATCTCCCGATACTCTTGCATCAAATATTAGATGGATAATTTCTGAATATAAATTGAATATTGGTGAAGTTGTTGTCCTGGCAGAATCAATTAAACTGCTTCGGGATATTGAAGCATCCTATGTTGATAGTACAAAACTTGGTACAATGATAAACTTTGA
>JAQYAV010000129.1 GCA_029338675.1 Lachnospiraceae bacterium | reverse complement strand
GCGAATTGCAATTCTCTTTGCTATGTAATATTGTCGGATTCATTAAAACGGATAGGTGATTTTGCATTCTTTTCAGATACCACCTTGGTAAAGGTAAATGTACCAGAAGGACAAATAGGTTGTTGTAGTTTTATGGGATGTAGTAAACTGAAAGATGTAAAATTGGGTAATGTTACAGTAATTGGCGAGTCTGCATTCTTGGATTGCACATCTTTGTGTGAAATCACAATACCAGAATCCGTTTTAGAAATAAGATCAGAAGCCTTTGCTGGCTGCTCCAATTTAAAGGTGGTTAGAGTAACAAACAGACAAACTATAATTGCAAACAACGCCTTTGACAGTAACACAATTATTAAATATAAAAATTAAAAGCAATATGAACGAAACAAAACAAAGACATGGATGTATTAATGCTTGGTTATGGCTGGTAATAGCAGCAAACCTGGCTTTTTGTGGTTATTATGCCATTCAGATGTTTAGTGTGTGGTCAAACACTATGGTATGGGGATTTGGACTGCTCTCAATTCTTGCTTTAGGAAATGTATTGGGAGCAATTCTGCTCATGAGATGGAATAAATGCGGCTTTTACCTATTCATTGCTTGTTCAATCATAGCAGCAACTGTAAATTCTGGCATTTTGGATTTAGGAGCCTCTATTAGCATACAAGGACTTGTCGCAATCTTAATATGGTGGGGAATACTTCACATTAAGAAGGACGGTGTGCCTGCATGGAAACTTATGAATGGAGGCTGGGATTATAAACATTGTCGTCATCTTTATCAATTATTTGGAATAATTGCAGGAGGCTTGCTAATCGCTACAATTGCTGCATCAACAACAAATACTAATACTGCAGGCGTTTCGGATGAAGACTATGAGGATGTTGTTGACACGCTTGCAGTTGAAGAGGTTGTAGAAGAAATAACTTGGAAGCGTTTCTCAGATGACGGGAAATATTGTAGTATTGAGGCTCCTGATGATTTTAGAAAAGCAACAATCAGCGAAGACCAAATATTAGGTTTAATGTGCACAGATTACGACCCAGCTGTATTTGTTCTAAAAGAAACAAGCAGTGATGTCAAGGCGGCAGGAATAAACAGTCCGAAGGAATATGCGGACGTTCTTGTCAAAATGAACCGAAATGTTGAAGGTGCTACGACTTTCAAGAAAATAAGTGAAAAGGAGTATAGTGCTAACTCTTATTTAATAGTGTATGATATGGATATGGACGGCACTGAATTTAGATATAATTTGCTCACTACTAGAACTTCATCTAATTTCTATTATTGCATGGTATATTGCTTATCTGAATATTCAGGAAAGCTTGAAGATACAGTAAATCACATGCTCGATTCTTTTGAAGCCAACAAATAATACAAATTAGGATTGCAAATGAACGTATTAAAAACTGTTGGGAAAAGGGAGGTCAAGTTCTTGATGGACTTTGACTACAATAATATATTAGGACGACTAAAGTTTATTCTGAGGTCAGAGTCGTCTTTTTTCGCAGATGTTCAAATAAGAAAGACTGATATTACATGGTCAACAAGATCCAATTTGGAATATAAACCATTTTGTGAAGCTTCAGAGACCGAGAAACAAACTGTCCGGAAATCATTAGACGCAAAAAACAAAAGATTAGCAAAATGATAGCTGATGATGCTTTAATTGGGAATGTTGTAAACCAGATTACAACATTCCCATCAGAGCAGTATGTGTACTATGCACCTTTGGGTAATAGTTATAACATCGTCATCGCAGGTTGGGGATGCAGTCTAATGGGGAATCAATGCGAAGAAAATGTTAAAGATCACTCAAATTCTCCATATAGCGATGTTGTGTCGAAGCCAACTCATGAAAGGGCAAAGGAAACTAAGCCAAATCATCCAAAGGTAACGGATGGATTCTTTATCGGTAACGAGAAAACTTCTCAAAAGAAAAATACAAAGAGGTCGAAGATAGAGATTATTAAAACTATCCTTCTTGTATTGTTGGCTGCATTTCTTGCACTGGTAATTCCAATAATCCTGACACCTTTTGCCAACCGCTTTGTAGCCGATACGACCCATCAATGGTATCTCAGTGGAGGAACAAGAGTTTTGATAACCATTTTTATTACGTTTGTAACCTATTCTTTAGCTTATCTTATTATCCGATTTACACTGTTAAGGAAATCAATCATATTTAACTCCATTTGTTTGATACTGACACTTCTATGGTGTGTATTTGCTGGAATTTTATGGATACCAGACTAATACGAATATAATGACTAACCCTTCTGCGTTACATAC
>JAQYAV010000128.1 GCA_029338675.1 Lachnospiraceae bacterium | reverse complement strand
AATATTCAAATGACTTTTGATATGTATTTAGGTGTATGTGAACCTATGATAGCTAGACAAGGATATGTGTTAAAAATTTCAAAAATGCCAGGAAATAAAGGTGAATTAGTAAGTGATGAAGACATAAAAAATATTTTGCATAAAAAAGGTGTGGTAAAAAAGTTAGAGGGTAATGGAGATTTTAGAACAGAAGAATGTATAAAGTACTTGAAAGAGTGTGATATTTGTTGTACAAATCCTCCCTTTAGTTTATTCGCTGATTTGTTTTCATTAATTGTTAAGAATGAAAAAAGGTTTTTGATTATAGGAAATCAAAATGCAATTACGTATAAGGAAATTTTTCCATACATAAAGGAAAATAAAGTATGGGTAGGATATAAGTTTGGTGATATGGCATTTAGGGTTCCAGCAGATACGAAACCTCGTAATACACGATTTTGGATTGATGAATCCGGACAGAAGTGGAGAAGTATTGGAAATGCTATGTGGTTGACTAATATTGATATACCTAGAAAACATCAAAAAATAAAATTTACACAACATTATAATCCAGAAATGTATCCTAAGTATGATAACTTTGATGGAATAAATGTGACAAAAGTTATAGACATACCTATTGATTATGATGGCATTATGGGTGTTCCTATTACTTATATAAAGTATCATAATAGTTCGCAATTTGAAATTGTTGGAGAAGCAAATCATGGTTCAGACAATGAATTTGATTTATTCAAACCTACAGTTAATGGAAAAGAATTATTTAAACGAATATTAATTCGTCGAAAGGAAAGTTAAAAATGGCAAAGGAGTTTAGAGTATTAGATCTGTTCTGTGGGGCTGGAGGATTGTCGTGGGGATTGCATAAGAATTCCCATTTCAAAACTATGGTTGCATTAGATTTTGATAAAAATGCTGCAAATACTTTTAAAAGAAATATGCCTGAGGCAGAGGTTGTGGTTGGTGATATTACAGATTCTAGTATAAAAAAAAGAATAATAGAGCTTGCGATGAAAGAGAAAGTCAATATGATTGTTGGGGGACCACCATGTCAGGGATATTCAATGAAGGGAAAAAAACTTGGATTAGCAGATCCAAGAAATTTTTTATTTAGGGAATATTTAAATATAGTTGATAAATTGCAGCCAGAAGTTTTTGTAATTGAAAATGTAAAAGGATTAATAATTTCATCTAATGGATGGTTTCGTGATGAAATCATACAATCTATCAAAAAATTAGGATATTATGTGGAATATGGGATACTAAATTCAGTAGATTTTGGAGTTCCACAGTCGCGTGAAAGAACAATATTTATTTGTTCTAAAAGCAAAGCTATTTCATTACCTAATCCAATAGTGAATAAAAAAACAACTATAAGAGATGCAATAAGTGATTTAGCATATTTAAATTCAGGGGAAGGAGAATTTGAACAAGAATATATAAATGAGGCTGAAAGTGATTATCAAAGGCTTATGCGAGAAGGGAGTCTTAAATTGTATAATCACAAGGCTTCAAATCATAAGGCTATAGCTATAGAAAAATTAAAACTTATTCCACCTGAGCAAGGAAGGGATTGTTTACCAGAAGAGATGATTGGAAGACAAAAATTTAAAACTACTTGGGGAAGATTGAAATGGGATGATGTTTCGCCAACTATAGATACAAGATTTGACGCAGCATCAAATGGAACAAACAATCATCCATATCTTCATAGAGCTATAACACCTCGAGAGGCAGCTAGGATTCAATCATTTGATGATAAGTTTGTATTTTATGGGGCAAAGATATATGTTAGAAAGCAAATTGGCAATGCTGTGCCACCACTGTTAGCAAAGGCGATTGCGGACCAGATAGAAAATGCTTTTTAAAGAGGGGGATAATTATGAATGTAGAAATGGCATATTTGCTAGGTATGATTACTGGAAATGGGGAGATACAAAGAGGAACGATAGATACAACTGTATCAATTGATATACCACATAAAAAGTTGGAAACAGAGTTTCAACATGATGTTGGAATATATGTGCGTGCAAGTATTACTGATATAAGAGAGGTTTTAGAGCCACTTTTAGGGACGGCACTTAAGTTTACTCAAAATGCAACTGTATCTATATTATCTTTTCGTAAACCAAATGAAGATTACTTAATGCGTGAAATATTAAGATATATTGGCGGAGCTACCTCATCTGATAATATAAGAATTTCATCAGAAGTATATAATTTTACATTTGATGAAAGAAAACAATTTATAAAAGGATTTGCTGACGTAACAGGATATATTAGAAGAAGTAATTATGCTTTTTCAGAACCTAATTATAGAGTATATTTTGAAATACCACATAATTGGAAACTTGTAATTGATTTTTGTAATTTATTAAAGAGTATCGATATACCTGTACAAGCTATTGATTGGGCTCATCCTAATATGAGAGATGGAAATTTGAAAAAATTTAATCAGGGTAAACCTGATTTTTGGAAAAAAGAACATCAAGTTAAAGTGTGGGCTTTAGAATATCAATCAGTTGGTTTTGTTATTTTACATAAACAACAAGCATTAGATTTTTTTGCAGAAGAACAGAAGAAACCATACATTAACTCTGGAAAAGACCCTGCGAGTAGACTCCATAGATATTATTGGGAACTTAATCAAAGAATTAGAAAAAAACCTTTTCACCCTGGAGAAAATGATGACTTTATTCCGTTGGAAATAAGAGGAAGACATTACAATAGTTGGACTGAAATAGCGAGAGATTTAGGGTATAATAAAGATGAATAATGTAAAGTTAGAAAAAGAATTATATGAACCAATGCGATTATGGTTAGAACAATATGTTAGGGATAAATACAAAAAATATGATGTTATTGCAATTGATGCTCACACTGAAAGATTAGATAGAGTATTAGCAAAATATAATATTGTAAACGAAATGGCTAATGGGGTAGATATACAGATTGATGTTTTAGCAATTGCAAAAAAGAATACGGATGTAAAAATGTTTTTTATTGAAGCAAAAAAAACACAACTTACATTACGAGATTTAGGACAGTTATGGGCATATTGTAAGTTAGTAAGTCCTGATGAGGCATATTTATTTTCGTCTGCAGGCTTGGGAAGTTTAAATAAGTTATTAAATGTATTTAGAAGAGAAGACCTTTTGGATTTTGGAGATGGGAAAAAAATTCAAAAGATGAAGGTAGCAAAGTGGAATATAGGAACAAATGCTCCTGATATGATGAGCATGATTCCTAAAATATAAAAGTAAAGGAGAAAATCAGATGGAAGTGGCAAATCAAATTGACGAATTTTTTAAAAGAACAAGACAAAGTGTATTTATTGAAGCAGAGGCAAAGCAAAGCAAAATTGAAAAATTTATAGAAGAATATAATTCTAAATATTCACGTAATTTAAGTATGTCGGATGATGGTATTATTGTGTTAAAGAATAATGCAGATAAATGGGGATTAGAATTAAGATGTTATTTCAATGATCGTACTGAATTTCCAGAGGGTGTTAAAGTTGCACTAAACAAAGTATACAGGCCAGAATACTCATTTCGATTTAATGATGTAAGTGTAATTTTGCAGTTATTCAGTTTAGGATATAAGATAGGTGCTAATTAATAAAACAATACATAGGTACAATTTTAGTTTTAATTATTTTAAAACTAAAGTAAAAATATGTTGGAAGAATAACTATAGAAAAAGGTAAGTGAATGCTTACCTTTTTCTATAGCCTTATCGGTGTCAAAACTTAAAAGAATTGACACCGAACTTGAATTTATCTATACTAG
>JAQYAV010000127.1 GCA_029338675.1 Lachnospiraceae bacterium | reverse complement strand
ATCGATTTGTGATTATCAAATTTATTAAAATCGATTTGTGATTATCAAATTTATTAAAATCGATTTGTGATTATCAAATTTATTAAAATCGATTTGTGATTATCAAATTTATTAAAATAGATTTGTAATTATCATATTCATTAAAATAGATTTGTAATTATCGAATTTATTAAAATAGATTTGCGATTATCATAATTAATATAATGCACCTGTATTTATTATATTTATCAAATGTATTAGGATATAATGTATTTTTTGTTGGGGTTTACTATGTAATAATGCTTGTTTTGCTTATTTAACATGGTATTAGAAATAGATTAATTAATAAGGAGAGATTTTAATGTTTTATAAGATGCCTGTACTAGTTTATGAAGAAGAAAATTGTGTATTAAATCATAGCAGAGATATTGCAAAGTATGGAAAGAAAGCATTAATTGTTTCGGGGAAAAATTCAGCTAAAATTAATGGTTCATATGATGATGTAACAAATGCTTTAGAAAATGAAAATGTAGATTATGTATTATTTGACCAAGTTGAGGAAAATCCATCTGTTGAAACAGTTATGTCAGCTACAGAAATTGGAAAAAATGAAAAAGTTGACTTTGTTATTGGTATAGGTGGAGGCTCTCCATTAGATGCAAGTAAAGCAATAGCAATGATGATTGCAAATCCTGAAAAGGATTCATCATATATATTCGATGCAAATGCAGAAACAAAGAGTATCCCTGTTGTAGCTATACCTACTACTTGTGGTACTGGCTCAGAGGTGACAGGAGTGGCTGTATTAACTGTTCATGAGAAAGCAACAAAAGTTTCTATGCCGCATAGAGTTTTTCCAGAGTTAGCACTTATTGACAAGAAATATTTAAAAACTGCATCAAAGAAGATTATAATTTCTACATCAATTGATGCACTTGGTCATTTGGTTGAGAGTTACATTAACACAACTGCTACAGATTTTAGTAGAGTATTTGTTGATCAAGGTTTGAAAATTTGGGCAAAGTGTAAGGATGTATTGGCAGGAGAAAAAGAGCCAACGGATGAAGATTATAGAAATCTTATGCTTTCTTCTATGTATGGTGGCATGGCAATTGCCCATACTGGCACAACACTTCCTCATAGCTTGAGTTATTCGATTACTTATGAGAAAGGTTTAGTTCATGGGCTGGCAATTGGTTATTTTATACCAGGTTATATTAGAGAAGCATGCTATGAAGATCAAAAATTTATTTTAGATAGAATTGGATTTGCTAATATAGATGAATTTACATTATTTTATAAGAATATTACTAATTTAGATGTTCTTCCTGATGACGTAATAGAAAAAGTTGTAAATAATGTAAGTAATAATGCTGCAAAATTAAAGCTTTGTCCGTATTACGTTGACAAAGAAGTATTAATGAGAATAGCAACTTGGAATTAGATTATTCAGATAAAAAATATAATATATATTGCTAAATTACTTTTAATACATATGAAAAAATATAATATGTATTGGTAAATTACTTTTAATACATATGAAAAAATATAATATGTATTGGTAAATTACTTTTAATACATATGAAAAATATAATATGTATTGGTAAATTACTTTTAATACATATGAAAAAATATAATATGCATTGCTAAATTACTTTTAATACATATGAAAAAATATAATATGTATTGGTAAATTACTTTTAATACATATGAAAAAATATAATATGTATTGTTAGATTATTTTTTATACATATGAAGGGGAATGGTATGGGAAATTACATAAGAAAATTAGAGTTTCTTAGGGTTCAAATGAAATTGCAAAAGGTAAGGGTATCAATAATAGCTTTGATTGTAACTTTAATGGGTTCACTTTATTTCTTGGCTTATGTATTTGCAAGCAAGGACTCATCGGTTGGATTTTTGTATAAGATTACAAAACGTGACAAGTTATCAGTTTATGGAACGGCTAAAGAAGAGGCAATAAAGTTTATTCATTACGGAACAATAGGCGTTGTTTTTAAGCTTCTTGGCATTATTGCAATTTTATTAACAATCGTCTGTTTCGTTGCCACAAAGAAAAGAATGACAAAATTGATTAAGACATTATATTATGAATGGATAGTTGGATATTTTGCAAGTGCATGTTTTAAGAGTTATTCAGTTGTTTCGGGCGATAGCGTTGATCTAGAGAGGGTTAATTTGAATATTGATAATTATGGATTTAGAAAGAAGATATTTAAGGGAACAGGTGAAGGATATTCTTTTGAACAGGTAGAGGTAAATAATCAAGATGGAGATTGTTTGGGTCGAATAGTAAAGTTTATTTATTCTGGTGAAAATACTTTATGCGCTAATGAAAATATTTCTATGTTAGTATACAATGATAATATTAATTTGAAATTTGCTGATAAAAATAACTTAGTGTTTGTTGATACAGAATTATTTAATGGGTGCAAACTTTATTTAGATGCTGAACATGATTTTGAGGCAATTGATAATTTGGGATTAATTAATAATGTAACAGAGGTAATGACTAAATATGCAGGAACTTCTATATATATTTTAAATAATGAAATGTATGTGTTATACCCATGTAGTAGATTTGCATTGCTTCCAGATTTATCAAAGCGTTTTTCAACTAAAGATGATGGTCAGAAGATTAAAACAGATATTGGGTTAATAAATGATGCTTCTAAGATTATGATTAACTAAATTTAGGATAGAAAATTAATTAATTAATTTTATTTATTAATCTAATTTTAATCTTTCATATATTTTTATTTAATTTTTGTTTTGTATTATATGAACATAGCAATTGTTAAGATACAAATAATAAATGAAGATAAGAAAGGAAGTATTTATTATGGAAAGATTAGAAAAGGTAGAAAAAATAAGAGAGAAAACTGGTGTTAGTTATGAGGAAGCAAAGAATGCTTTAGAGGCATGTGAATATGATGTATTAGATGCTCTTGTTTATCTTGAAACATTAGGAAAGATTAACAGAGAAAAATTGGCTACATACTCAACTGTTCAGACTACTGAATCATCGGAATTTACAAAGGCACAGGAAACATACGAGAATTCTTGTAAAGATACTTCATTTGGTGAGGCCTTTGGAAGAGTATTTGATAAGGCATGGAAGCTACTAAAGAAGGCTATCCAAAAGGGGTGCAATACAACATTTGTTGTTAAGAAGAAAGACAAGATTATGTTTAATGTACCAGTAATTGTATTAGTATTATTAACATTGTTTGCATTTTGGGTTACAATTCCATTGCTTATTGTTGGAATGTTTTTTGATTGCAGATATTCATTTTTAGGCTTTGAGTCAACAATGGTTGATATCAATGAACTTTGTGAAAAAGCTTCTGATTCTTGCGAGAATATTAAGAAGGAGTTCAATAATAAATAAATGAAGGAAGAATGTTGCCATGGCAAATATATTGATTGTTGAAGATGAAGAAAAAATAGCTAGGTTTGTTGAACTTGAATTAGTTCATGAAGGAAACAAAGTTAAGAAGGCATTTGATGGCAGGGAGGGTCTTGATTTGGCCCTCCTTGAGGACTTTGATTTAATATTATTAGATGTGATGCTTCCTAAATTAAATGGTTTAGAGGTATTGAGAAGACTTCGCTTGGAAAAAGAAACGCCAGTAATTATGTTAACTGCAAGAGATGCGGTTATGGATAAGGTATCAGGTTTGGATGCTGGCGCAGATGACTATATTACGAAACCATTTGCAATAGAAGAGCTTCTTGCTAGAATTAGAGTAGCACTTAAAAAACGTATTTCTAATGAAGTTAAAACACATGTTTTATCTGTTGGTGCTGTGAGTCTTGATGAAGATAGACATCAGGTTCTAGTAAATGGTGAAGAAATAGAGTTGACTAATCGTGAATTTGAGCTTATTCGAGTACTAATGAAGAATAAAAATATTGTTTTAGACAGAGAGAAGCTTATGAATGAAGTTTGTGGATATGATTATATTGGAGAAACAAACATTATTGATGTTTATGTTAGATATGTTAGAACAAAAATAGATGATAAATATAATATTAAGTTTATTAACACTGTTCGTGGTGTTGGATATGTAATTAAAGACTAAAGTTATCTCATAAAATATAAAGGTTTATTTATATTTTATGAGATTTTTAATAAAAAGAAATGTATCAATACGTAGGGAAATAATTAAAAGAGGAATACACATGAATGAAAATAGAAAATTCACCTCAATTGCATTAAAGATTAATGCTTCTTTTTTACTTAAACGTTTTTTTGGAGTGATTTGGTTTAATATAGTATTATGTGTGCTTATTGTTGGTACATATGTTTATTGGATTAATGAGCATCTTCCAGAAAATAGTGTTGCAGAAGGTTATAATTTTAAATATAACGGGTATTATAGAGATATTACTTATAACGTGGAGACTAGCAATGGAAAGGAATACACATATAAGGTGTTTGACTTTTTTGATTATTTGGCTTTTCCAGGACTATGTTTGTTAAGCTTTGAATGTTTATATCTTCTTGGTTGCGTAGGTGGAACTAATAAAATTCGTAGAAAGCTTAGACCACTTAATGAATTGGCCAAAAAAGCAGAGGAAATTAGTTCAGTGTCGTTAGACTATACTAAATTCGAGAATCTTGAGCATGCAATATATAATGTTTCTCCTGATGCACCTGGAGCAAAGATTTCTACAGATGATAAGGATTTACAAAGTATTGAAATTGCAATTAATAATTTAATATATAGAATGAAAGAAAGTCAGAAACAGCAAACTAGATTTGTCTCTGATGCTTCACATGAACTTAGGACACCTATTGCGGTTATTCAGGGATATGTAAATATGCTCGATAGATGGGGAAAAGAAGATGAAAAAGTATTAGTTGAGTCCATTGAAGCGATTAAGAATGAGTCACAACATATGAAGGAATTAATTGAACAATTACTTTTCCTTGCAAGAGGCGACAGTGGAAGAAACAATTTAAAATTAGAAGAAATTAATCTTAAAAATTTGATGGAAGAGGTTTGGGAGGAATCTCTTATGATTGATGAAAAACATGTATATTCCTTTGATGGAGAAGAAAATCTTATAATAAATGGAGATGTTGCAATGATTAAGCAGTCTGCAAGAATTTTCATTCAAAATGCGGCAAAGTATTCTCCAGAAGGTACAAAGATTACAATTAAAGCTAAACTGGTAAATGGTGCTCCAAGCTATATAATTCAGGATGAAGGTTTAGGTATGAATCAGGAGGAGGTAAGCCATATTTTTGAAAGATTTTATAGATCAGATGAGGCTCGAAACGGAAATACTGGTGGTACAGGTCTTGGCCTTTCCATTGCAAAATGGATTGTTGACGCACATAATGGATTGATTAATGTCGTTTCTAGTGATGAATTAGGTACAAGGTTTACTATTTCGTTTGTAAAAGAAATATGATATAATACAATAGATAGTCAATTATTTGTTTTAATGATTTATTATCCTGTGAATACTTTTATAACACATAAAAATATTATGTAATAGCTAGGTGGAGGAAATACTAATGAGATTTACTAAGATGGAAGGCCTTGGAAATGATTACGTGTATGTAAATTGTTTCAAAGAAAAAATTGATAATCCAAGTGAGTTATCAATCAAGGTAAGTGACAGACATTTTGGAATTGGTTCTGACGGACTTATATTAATTAAGCCATCAGAGGTTGCTGATTTTAAAATGGATATGTATAATGCAGATGGTTCACAGTCAGAAATGTGTGGAAATGGTATTAGATGTGTAGGAAAATACGTATATGATTATGGTTTAACTGACAAGGAAGATGTGGCAATTGAAACGCTTGCAGGAATAAAATATTTGCATTTTACTATTGATAGAAAAAATGCTAATGATAGAGGAATAGTAAGCAAGGTTAGAGTAAATATGGGTTCACCAATTCTTACTCCAAGCGAGGTTCCTGTTAAACTTGATGCTTCTCTTGAGATGATAAAGGATTATCCAGTTGAGATAGGTGGTAGAAATTATAATATCACATGTGTTTCTATGGGAAATCCACACTGTATTACATTTGTTGATGATGTAAAGAATTTTCCTCTTGAGACGATTGGACCTTTATTTGAATCAAACGAGATTTTTCCAAGACGTGTTAATGCAGAATTTGTTGAAATAATTGACAGAAAGAATGCTAAAATGCGCGTTTGGGAAAGAGGTAGTGGCGAGACACTTGCGTGTGGAACTGGAACATGTGCAACAGTTGTAGCTTCTATATTAAATGGTTTGACAGAGAATTTTGTTACTGTTGAATTGCTTGGCGGTAAGCTTGAGATTGAATGGAATCGAGAAGAGAATGTAGTTTACATGACTGGTCCTGCTACAATTGTATTTGATGGAGAAATAAATATCTAAAATATGTATTTGAGAGGTTTTTAATGAAGATTGTAAACAAAAATAAATATTTAGCTATAATAATTGCGGTGGTTATTATTATTTCGTCTATTAATGTTTTTACTGGCAAAGCAAAGGCTGCAAAAGGTAAGATGCCTATTATAAAATATCAAGCTCATGTTCAAGGTATTGGCTGGACAACGCCATCGACTGATGGAAAAATCGCTGGTACTACAGGTTTGAAGAAGAGAATGGAAGCTCTTAGTATTAGTATTGATACTAAAGGTGTAATGAACGCTAGAGGAACTCAGATTAGTGGTGGAATTAAGTATTGTGCTCATGTTCAAAGTATAGGCTGGATGGCATGGAAAACAATCAATTCAAATGCACCATTATTAAATGCAAATAATTACGTGGGAACAACGGGAATTAGTAAACGTATTGAGGCTGTTCAGATTGAACTTACAGGTGAGCTAGCTCAGGAATATGATATTTTATATAGTGTTCATGTTCAGGGGATTGGCTGGACTAGTTGGAGCAAGAATGGCAAAATTGCAGGTACTACTCAAATGCAGAAGCGTTTGGAAGCAATTAGAATTAAGCTCGTTCCAAAAAATAATGAGATAAGTGCTTCGTTGACATATAAGGTTCATGCACAAAGTATAGGCTGGATGACTGAAAAGAAGGTAAGAGTTGGAGAAGTAAGTGATTCAACTATTACTGGAACTGTTAAGAAGGGCAAACGTTTAGAAGCTATTAGAATGAGTTTATCTTGTACAGGAGTAGAAGGTCACATCAAATATAGCACCCATGTACAGACAAAAGGCTGGACGGATTATGTATCTGATTGGACTGTTTCTGGTACTGAAGGACAATCAAAGAGAATTGAAGCAATTAAGATTAATCTTGATGGGGAAATCTCTGCCTACTATGATATTTATTATAGGGTACATGTGCAAAAGCATGGATGGCTTGATTGGGCTAAAAATGGCCAGGAGGCTGGTACTACAAATGGTTCGTTACGAATGGAAGCTATTCAGGTCGTTTTGGTTAAAAAAGGTGGTAAAGCGCCTGGTTCAACACAAAAACCTTACATTAAAGAAAAGCCAAGAACTTGGAAGGACTATCCAGGAGAGTTATACATAAAGATTAATAAAGAAGAAAACTGTGTAACTGTGTATAAGGGTAAGAAAGCCATAAAAGCTTTTATTTGCTCTACAGGAGCAGCTACTCCACTTGGAACACATTATCTTGGAAAAAAGTGGAGATGGCAGGAATTAATGGGTAAGGTATATGGACAGTATTGCTCACAGATTGATGGAGATGTGTTGTTCCACTCTGTGCCATATAATTCAATAGATATTTATGATTTATCTGTTTACATGTATAATCAGTTAGGAACTCAGGCTTCACATGGATGTGTTAGACTTACAACAAAAGATGCGAAATGGATTTATGATAATTGTCCATCTGGAACAAGAGTTGTGGTTTATGAGAGCCCTGATCCAGGACCACTTGGTAAGCCGTCGGCAGAGACCCTTTCTTATGATCATACTTGGGATCCTACAGATCCTGCAATTCAATAAAATGTTTTTATAAGCGAGTATTGTGTATATGCTCGCTTGTTTTATAATATATTAGCTGTAACATATGAAATGAAAAAGAAGAATGGTTTAGGGGCAAGAAAACCAGTTTTTGTTGACACTTTCCCATATCGTTATTATAATTTAATGGTTTAATGGTTTTTTTGTGTGTTTTGGAGGAACTATGTATAGGGAAGAACAACGTAAGAGAATTCTTAATCTCTTATCAAATTTTGCTATATGGCTTTTTGAAGCATTATCATTTGGGTTAATATGGTATAGATTTTATCATTATAGATATTACAAGAATGCCAATCTCATGGTAATTGGAGTGTATATTTTATGCGTATACTTTATTACTAAGAGTTTTAATGGATATAAAATAAGTTACATGAGAACCTTGGATCTTTGCATATCACATATGCTGGCTATTGTATTTAGTAGTGTTTTAGGGTATGCATTTGTAACCATGGTGTGGAGAAACTTTATGGGAGTAAAACCAATCATAGCCCTTGCAGTGGCACAGATTGTTTTTTCTACCTGTTGGGTTTGGATTGTTAAGCACATTTATTTGAAATTTTATCCGCCGAGAAGGATAATAATTATATATGGAAAATATCCCCTTAAGGATTTTTTAGCAAAGCTTAATACTAGATCAGATAAGTATAAGATATGTGAAATATTAAATTATGAGAAGGGCTTTGAGAAAATTTGCAATGACGTGTTGGATTTTGAAGGGGTATTTTTATATGATTTACCTACCGAAAGTAGAAATGAAATATTAAAATATTGCTATAAGAATTCCATAAGAACATACGTAGTGCCAAAGATAACTGATATAATAATGAAGGGATCGGATAATTTTTATTTGGTAGATACTCCCCTTTTCTTGTCAAGAAATATGGGGCTTAATATCGATCAGAGAATTATTAAGAGATTATCAGATATATTATTTTCCACATTAGGAATAATAGTTTTATCACCTATTATGCTTATTGTTGCTATTTTAATTAAGCTGTATGATGGTGGTTCTGTGTTTTATCGTCAGGAAAGACTTACTAGGGATGGAAAGGTTTTTACTATATTTAAATTTAGAAGCATGCAAATTGATGCGGAGAAAGATGGTGCTCAGCTTGCAAAGAAAAATGATGACAGAGTAACTCCTATTGGTAAGGTAATTCGTAATTTACACATTGATGAGATACCTCAGTTATTTAATGTGTTTATGGGCGATATGTCAATTGTTGGACCAAGACCGGAGCGTCCAGAGATATTTGAAAAATATAACAAAAATATTCCCGAGTTTCCTTTTAGACTAAAGGTTAAGGCTGGAATAACAGGATATGCCCAAGTGTATGGAAAATATAATACAACGCCAATTGATAAGCTTCGCCTTGATTTAACATATATACAGGAGTTTTCACATTGGTTAGACATTAAGCTTATGCTTCTTACATTTAGAATTGTATTTAGAAAAGAAACCTCAGAAGGTGTTGATAGCAGTCAGGTTACAGCACTTAAGGATGAAGATAGTTGTAAAGACAGATAAATAACAGTATTAGGAGTAGAAAATGAATTTTGCGATTATTATTGCAGGTGGTTCTGGACAAAGAATGGGTCAGGATATACCTAAGCAGTTTATTAATGTTTATGACAAACCAGTTATTGTTTATACGTTAGAGAGTTTTCAACGTAATTCATGTATTGATGCTATAGGTGTTGTGTGTATTGATGGTTGGCACAATGTTCTTGATGCCTATGCAAAGCAATTTAATATTGATAAGCTTAAGTGGATTATTTCAGGTGGTGATTCTGCCCAGGAATCTATTAGAAATGGCGTATTTTACTTGAAAGATAAATGTAATCCACAGGATAACATTGTTATTCATGACGGAATTAGACCTATTGTTGATGATGAAGTATTAGTTGATGTACTTGATAAATGTAATCAATTTGGAAATGGCGTTACATCACTACCTTATAATGAACAGATTTTTGTTATAAATGAGGAAGATGAAACATCAACCGTAAAATATATTAAAAGAGAAACGCTAAGAAGAGTGTCAACACCCCAGGCGTATAAGTTTGGAAAGCTTCTTTGGGCATATGAAAAGGCATTTTCTGAAAATATTGGAATAAAAGGCTCAGCTTATACTAATACAATGATGGTTGAATTAGGTGAGAAGCTTTATTTTGCAAAGGGGTCGGATAAAAATATTAAACTGACTACTAAGGATGATTTAGAAATATTTAAGGGCTACCTTACTGCTGAAAAAGATAAGTGGTTGAAGTAATAGGAGAGAATAAAGATGGAACGTTTCGAAATAGGTAGTGTATATAGTAGTTCAAGGTATATGGAAGAGTTGGCTAAATTTGCCGGCAGTGATATATGGGATAGCTTTTCGTCAAAGAGCTTCGCTATTTCTGGTGGAACTGGAATGATAGGAAGTTACTTGATTGATTTAATTATGTATAGAAATGATAACATGAATCAGAATTCTCATGTGTATGTTTTTGGAAGAAACGAAGAAAAAGCAGAAAAAAGATTTGAAAAATATTATGAATCACCTTTTTTTCATTTTATTTATCAGGATATTAATAAAGAAATAGATGCACCTATTGAAAAGGTGGATTATATTATTCACGCTGCTAGTAACACACACCCAGTTGCATATTCTAGCGATCCAATTGGAACTGTTGCAGCAAATGTTATTGGTACAGCTAATTTACTTGAGTGGGCTTGTAAGGTTTCGTGTGAAAGATTTGCTTTTCTTTCTTCAGTTGAAATATATGGAGAAAATAGAGGCGATGTAGAGAAGTTTAAGGAAGATTATCTAGGTTACATTGATTGTAATACTCTTAGAGCTGGTTATCCTGAAAGTAAAAGAACAGGAGAGGCGCTTTGTCAGGCATATATTAGCCAGAAAGGCTTAGATGTAGTTATTCCTCGTTTATCTAGAACTTATGGACCTACAATGCTTATGAGCGATACTAAGGCATTATCACAATTTATTAAGAAATGCGTTGATACATCTGATATAGTATTAAAGAGTGAAGGCTTACAGGAGTTTTCTTATGGTTATGTTGCAGATGCGGTTATTGGAATACTTACAGTTATCGCTAAGGGTACTTGTGGAGAGGCATATAATATTAGCTCAGATGGCTCGGATATTTCATTGCGAGAGTTAGCAGGAATATTAGCAGAGTATAATGGCAAGAAGGTTGTTTTTGAGTTACCAGATAGTGTGGAAATGAAAGGATATTCAACGGCAACAAAGGCTATGCTAGATACAGATAAGGTGAAAAGTATTGGTTGGAAATCATCTTATGAAATAAAAGAAGGTTTAATTGAAACTGTTCTTATATTAAGGGAGATTAAGAAATAAATTAGTTATGAAAAAAACTGAAATAGAAAAAATAGCTGAAATAGAAAAATAGAAGAAATAAAAGAAATAGAATAAATAAAAGAAATAAAAAATAAAAGAAATAAATGAAATAAAAAAATAAAAGAAATAAATGAAAGAAATAAATGAAAGAAATAAATGAAATAAATAAAATAGAAGGAATAGTATAATAGTATGTTCGGCGTAATAAAAGAAATGCGTCAATATAGTAACCTGTTTACAGAATTGGTGCGCAAAGGAATAAAATTAAAATATAGAAGATCATACTTAGGCGTAATATGGTCGATGGTTGAGCCACTTCTTACTATGATTGTTCTTACAATAGTATTTGGAACTTTGTTAGGCCATTCAGGTAGAGAATTTCCGGTTTATATTCTCTCAGGAAGATTAATATATAATTTGTTTTCGCAATCTACAACTACTGCGCTTAAATCAATTAGACAAAATCAGGCTATGATTAAAAAGGTATATGTGCCAAAGTATTTGTATCCTTTATCTGGAATTGTATTTAATTATGTTTTATTTTTGATTTCTTTAGCGGTTTTGTTTGCAGTGTCGATAGTTTTGAAGGTATATCCTACTGTAAAAATGCTACTTTGTGTAGTTCCAATGTTTAGCTTGTTTTTAGTTTCTATAGGTGTGGGATTGGTGTTATCTTCATTAGGAGTATTTTTTAGGGATTTGGAATATTTATGGAATGTAGGCTTGATGCTCGTTATGTACACCTGTGCAATATTTTATTATCCTGAAAAGATTCTTACAAGTAATGTGGGATTTATATTAAAATATAATCCTTTATTTTGTATAATATCTAATTTTAGAAGCTGTGTATTAAATACTGAATTTGATATAGGTATGTGTTTGTATAGTTTTGCATTTGGTATTGCTTCAATTTTGGTTGGGGCATACATATTTAGAAAGAACGAAGATAAATTTATTTTATATATTTAGTATTATTGTTAAGGAAAATAATTAATTATGGATGAAATAATCAAATTAGAGCACGTTGGAATGCGCTTTAATTTAAGTAAAGAAAAAGTTGATAGTGTAAAAGAGTATTTCATTAAGATGATTAGACATGAACTAAAATTCAATGAATACTGGGCTCTAAAGGATGTGTCTTTTACAGTTAACAAAGGAGATAGAGTAGGAATACTTGGATTAAATGGAGCTGGAAAATCTACTCTTATGAAGGTTATTGCTGGTGTTTTTAAGCCATCTGAAGGAAGTGTGTCTAAACAAGGTGTTATTGCGCCTATGATTGAATTAGGTGCAGGCTTTGATATGCAATATACTGGGGCTGAAAATATTTTCCTTTATGGAGCAGTTTTAGGTCATTCTAGAAAATTTATGGAGGAAAAATTTGACGAGGTAGTTGAATTTTCGGAATTAAAGGAATTTATTGATGTTCCTCTTAAAAATTATTCATCTGGAATGAAAGCACGTTTAGGGTTTTCTATTGCAACTATAGTATGCCCTGATATACTTATTTTAGATGAAGTATTGTCAGTTGGAGATGCAAAGTTTAGAAAGAAAAGTGAAAAAAAGATTATGGATATGATGGATACAGGAATTACGGTTTTATTTGTATCCCATAATGCAGATCAGGTTAGACGAATCTGTAATAAAGCACTTATTCTTCAAAAAGGTGAACTTGTTGAGTATGGTGAAGTAAACGAGATTGTAGATAAATATGAAAAGATGATAGGATAATATGTTTAAGATTAAGCAAATAATAAAAATGCTGTTTCAGCATTTGATTTTTCCAATTGTATATAGAGTTAATTGTTTTAGAAAAGTAGACGATAAACTAGTTATTTTGGCGGACGCTCATCACGATGCTTGTCCGCCTCATTTGTATGTAATAAAACGTGAATTAGATAAGACTGACTATAATATAGTGGAAATGTATATGGATATTTCCAAACACGGTTTTATAAAATCAATTAATTTTATGCTTGATTTTATGAAAATATATCCAACAGCAAGGGCGGTTATTATATGTGATAATTTTCTACCAGCGTCTTCTTGTAAAAAAAGAAATAATACAAAACTAATTCAACTATGGCATGGCTGCGGTGCATTTAAGAAATTTGGATATGATGCTGTAGATGATATTCCAAAAGGCTATATAGGTAATGTTTATAAAAATTATGATTTGGTTACAGTAAGCGGACTTGCCTGCATAAAGCCATTTGAAAGTGCAATGGGAATAAATAAGCCTGGAGTAGTACGTGCAGTTGGAGTAAGTAGTACAGATCAATTATTTGATGAGGAATACTTAAGGTACTGCAAGGATAGATTCAGATATGAGCATCCTGATGCAGTTGGACATAAGGTTGTTCTTTGGGCTCCATCATTTAGGGGGAATGCAGGTGTTCAGTCTGGCACAGAAATCATACCAGGAGAAGATAAGATAGATGCTATTGACAAAGAAAAGTTTTATGTAGTAAAAAGCTTTCATCCTCATATGAAACGAAAAACGCAGGGAAATATGACTACTAGAGAGTTACTAGTTAGTGCGGATATTTTGATAACTGATTATTCGTCTGTTTTTTTTGAAGGGTTAATTCTTCATAAAGATATATGCTTTTTTGCAACGGATTATGAAGAATATACAAAAGAAAGAGGGTATTATGTAAACTATAAAGAGTTGCCAGGTTTGATTGTTACAGATGATAAAGATTTAACTACAATTCTTGAAAACGGCAACTTTGAAGAGATTAGATATAATACGAAGCAGTTTTTTGACGATTTTATGTCAATGTGTGATGGTAAATCCACTGAAAGAGTATTAAATTATGTAAAAAATGGCTATTGAAAAAACAAAAAAACTGATATATACTTTATCGGATTGCAAATTTGATGCATTATAATAACGAAGGATATAATGTGGTTTAGGTGAATATAATGTTTAAGAATGTTTTAATTAGAATTATTTTTCCGGCTTGGTACAAAATATGTTGCTTAAGGAGAACAAAGAATCAAGCATTATTTATTGAAGTACGTGAGAGGGAGATATCATCTAATTTTTCCAGAGTAATTTCATGTATGAAGAAAGAACATCCTGATGTTTTGTTAAAGACATATTTTATGAGATATGGAAGCTGCTCTAGATTTAATTATATTGTTAGATGTTTGAAACTTATGCCAAAATTGGCAAAATCAAAATATGTTTTTCTCGATGAAAGCAGTAATATTATTGCAGCATTGAAGATTAAAAGGAGTACAAAAATTATTCAGCTATGGCATGGTTGTGGAGTACTTAAGAAGTTTGGAAAAAGTGTTAATGCCAATGCCAATTATTATGGGAATGAAGATATGTTTTTACTAAGCTCAGATAGTGTCACATGGGCTTATGAGGAAGCAACTGGACTTAGTAAGGATAAATTTGCACCTATAGGAATACCTAAAACAGATGTGTATTTTAGTGATTCATATAAGAAAAAATGTGAAAAGCTTCGTGAAGAGCTATTGGCAGGAAGAAATAAAAAGATAATATTGTTTGCTCCTACATATAGAGGTAATACAACAAGACCTAAGGATTCAAAGGGTCTTAATTTAGATTTAATGTGTAAAAATCTTAGTCAAGAATATATTGTAATTGCAAAGTTTCATGATTCGTTAGGACCAGGAAAGCCATATAGTAGATGTAAAGATTTTTACTATGACGTAACAACTAAGTGGACAATAGAAGAAGCAATGGGGGTATGTGATTTAGTAGTTACAGACTATTCTTCGCTGATATTTGAATATTCACTGCTTAACAAGCCAGCTATTTTTTATGCATATGATTTTGAAGATTATGCAAGATATCCAGGCTTGTATCTTGATTATATGAATGAGATGCCAGGACCAATATGTGAAAGTACCATAGAGATTATTAAAGAGATAAAAAGTGGTGGCTATGATGTAGCAAAGATGAAGAATTTTAGAGATAAATATATGAAGTGTTGTGATGGCTTATCAACAAAAAGACTTATTAGTTTAGTTATTGGGGATTAGTATATGATTAAGAAATTGTGGAAGAAATACAAGAAAACTAAATCATTTAAGAGATTGCAGAAAACTTTTCCTTATCGTGCACTTAGAAAGGTATACAGAAAGTGTAAAAAGATTGCTGGAAAGATAGATAAATATATAATGTTTAGACATGTGTATCCTAATTTGTATAAGGAAATGTCTAAAAAAGAAGTTAATTCTAGAAAGGTTGTTTTTATTGAAGGTCGTATGGCGGAGATAACAAATAGCTTTAGCTATTTATATGATAAGTTATCAAAGGATGACAGGTACGACGTAAGCGTTGTGTATCTTAGAATGAGTTTTCTAAAGAAGAAGGCATATAAGAAAAGATGCAAGGAAATGATTTGCGAAATAGCAGATGCAAGTGTAGTATTTCTTAATGATTCATCTAATGTCATTGCATGTTTGCCTATGAGAGAAGAAACAAAGGTTGTACAGCTATGGCATGCTTGTGGTGCTTTTAAGAAGTTCGGCATGAGCATTGCTGATTATAAATTTGGGGAAGACAGAAAAACACTTGAGAAATATCCGTATCATGGAAATTATACATATATGACAGTAAGCTCTCCAGAGGTTGTTTGGGCTTTTGAAGAAGCGATGAATTTGCAGGATAAGAAGGGGATTGTTGTTCCAACAGGTGTATCTAGAACAGACTATTTCTATGATAACAATGTAGTAGAGAAGGCTTATAGAAAGTTCTATGATTTGTTCCCTTATGCAAAGGGCAAAAAGATAATTTTATATGCACCAACCTTTAGAGGAAGAGTTGCAAAGGCAAAAACTCCAAACAAGTTAGATATAATGCAGTTTTATGAAGAGCTTTCAAAGGAATATGTATTAGTATTCAAGCATCATCCCTTTGTTAAGAAACGTACTAAGATTCCAGAAGAATGTTTGGAATTTGCTGTGGATTGTACCGATACTATGTCAATAGATGAATTGTTATGTATAAGTGATATATGCATATCAGATTATTCGTCCTTAGTATTTGAGTATTCTTTATTTGAAAAACCAATGTTATTTTACGCATTTGATTTAGATGATTATTATGACTGGAGAGGCTTTTATTACGATTATAAGGATTTTGTCCCAGGACCAATATATTCAGAAAACCAGGAAATGATAGATTATATTAAGAATATAGATACGAAGTTTGACAAGCAGCAGGTAATCGATTTTAAGAACAAATTTATGGGACCATGTGATGGTCATGCAACAGATAGAATAATAGACCTTGTTTTTAATGATAAGTAAGCTAAGAGGTGAAAAATGGTTTCGGTAATAATACCAAATTATAATTCTAAAAAGATGCTTGTTAATTGTGTAAAATCAGTTTTTGAACAGGGGGCTTTAGTTGAAGCAATTGTAGTGGATGATGCTTCTGATGATAACTCAATTTCCTTGCTTGAGTCTTTTATTGAGGGATATGAAGGAACAATTTGCAAGACATTTTCTTATGAAGATAATAAGTGTTATATTAGTTATGAGATAATGCAGAAGTTATCAGATAATTCATCTGGTGTAGGAAGCCTTAGGATACTAAAGAATGAGTCGAATAAGGGCGTCGCATTTTCAAGAAATAAAGCCATTTCAATATGTTCTGGTGAGTATGTTGCATTTTTAGATGCAGATGATTATTGGGATAGTACCAAATTAGTGAAACAGTTAAGATTACTTGAAGAGGATAAGGCAGCAGTTCTTTGTAACACTGCTAGAGAGTTAATTGAAGAGGATGGAAAATCAACTGGAAGAATAATTGAAACACCATCAAGAATTACTCTCAATATGCTTAAAAGGACCAATTATATAAATTGTTCTTCTGTGCTTATTAGAACAGATATTATTAAGAAATATCCTATGGAGCATAGTGGTGCACAGGAGGATTATTTGACTTGGCTTAGGATACTTAAGGATTATAAGTATGCAGCTGGAATAAATGAGCCGTTATTAAAGTATAGATTGACGCCAGGAAGCAAATCAAGAAATAAGATTAAGTCAGCAATGATGACTTACAAAACTTATAAATATGCTGGATATGGTAATGTTAGGTCAACATTTATGCTGGCTTCATATACCTGGAATGGAATTAGAAAGTATACAAAAAAACAAAATAATATATAAAAAACATGAAAATGTGTATATTTTTATAGAAAACAACATAAAATAGCCGATATTTCTTTACTTTTTACGTAAAGTAGAATATAATTGTGGCAATTGCAGAGTTTAAATGCGTTGATGGAGACTGCTTGCAAAAGGACATGACAGGGAATATGGTCATTGACTGAGAGCCATAGCTTGACACCTTGTAAAGTGGAACACTACCTGAGCAGATATGCTGAAGCCTACGTGACAATGTCTAAGAGGTCTAGGTATATTCGATTGATTCACGTTAAGAATTGCAGAGAGGGAATAGTTTTATTCCAAAGCGGGTGGTACCGCGGATGTTAATTAATATATGATACATTCGTCCCGAGGTTGTATAACCTCGGGATTTTTTATTATCAAAAATTAATAATTATATATACGAGGCTATATGTAATAGTACAAGGATTTATTTTTTAGAAGGGAGCTTAATATGGAAGCTAATAAGTACAGAGATATGACCATGGAAAACATGGGCGAAGAGTTAGTTGGCAAGGAAGTAAGAATTGCAGGTTGGGTAGAGAATATTAGAGATCATGGTGGTGTATCATTCGTTGACCTTAGAGATATGTATGGTGTAATGCAGGTTGTTATGCGTGACACTTCTCTTCTTGCTGGAATTACAAGAGAAGAGTGTATTAGTGTTAAGGGTTTGATTCAGCATAGAGATGAGGAAACATACAATCCAAAGATTCCTACAGGAACAATCGAGCTTGAGGCACACGAAGTAGATATTCTTGGTAAGGTTTACAAGCAGGTTCCATTTGAAGTTGCAACTTCAAAGGAAGTTAGAGAAGAAGTAAGACTTAAGTATCGTTATCTTGATTTAAGAAATAGAAAAGTAAAAGATAACATGATTTTCAGATCGAAGGTAATTAGCTTTTTACGTCAGAAGATGACAGATATGGGATTTTTAGAGGTTCAGACTCCTATTTTATGTGCATCATCTCCTGAGGGTGCAAGAGATTATATTGTCCCATCAAGAAAATATAAGGGTAAATTCTATGCTCTTCCACAGGCACCACAGCAGTACAAACAGTTACTTATGGTTTCTGGATTCGATAAGTATTTCCAGATTGCGCCATGTTTTAGAGACGAGGATGCAAGAGCAGACCGTTCACCAGGAGAGTTCTATCAGTTAGATTTCGAGATGAGTTTTGCTACACAGGAAGATGTATTTAAGGTTGGAGAGGAAGTTCTTACAGAGACATTTAATAAATTTGCACCAGAGGGTAGCGTAGTAACACAGGCTCCATATCCAGTTATTAGCTATAAGCAGGCAATGCTTGAGTTTGGTACAGATAAGCCAGATCTTAGAAATCCTCTTAGAATAATTGATTTAACAGAGTTCTTCCAGAGATGTACATTTGCTCCTTTCCATGGTAAGACTGTAAGAGGTCTTAATGTTCATGCTAAGCTTTCTAAGGGACAGCATGAGAAGATGCTTAAGTTTGCTACATCAATTGGAATGGGTGGACTTGGTTACCTTGAGGTACTTGAAGATAAGTCATATAAGGGCCCAATCGACAAGTTTATTCCTGAAGAGATGAAGAGTGAATTAGCAGATAAGGCGGGACTTATGCCAGGAGATACAATTTTCTTTATTGCTGATACAGAAAAGCAGGCTAGTCTTTACGCTGGACAGATTAGAACAGAGCTTGGTAACAGACTTGATTTATTAGAGAAAAATGCATATAGATTCTGTTATATAAATGATTTCCCAATGTTCGAGTATGATACAGAAACTAAGAAGATTGGATTTACACATAACCCATTCTCAATGCCACAAGGTGGATTAGAGGCATTAAATGAAAAGGATCCATTAGATATTCTTGCTTATCAGTATGATATTGTTTGTAATGGTGTTGAGCTTTCATCAGGTGCTGTTAGAAATCATGATATGCAGATTATGGAGAAGGCATTTGAAATTGCTGGATACGATAAGGAAGTATTAGAGCAGAAGTTTGGAGCATTATACAATGCATTCCAGTTCGGTGCACCACCACACGCTGGTATGGCACCTGGCGTAGATAGAATGATTATGCTTCTTAGAAACGAAGAGAATATTCGTGAGGTTATTCCATTCCCAATGAGTGGTACTGCACAGGATCTTATGTGTGGAGCACCTAATGAGGTTACAGAGCAGCAGCTTAGAGAAGTACACATTAAGGTTAGAAACTAATAATTGTTGATTAAGCTTTACATCAATTTCTTATAATAGAGATTGGTGTAAAAGCTTTATATAGATTCCATTGAAAGGAAAGATGAATATGACAATTACAGATGAAATAATTGATTATGTAGGTATTCTTGCTAAGCTTGAACTTTCAGAGGATGAGAAAGAGCAGGCCAAGAAGGATATGTCTAATATGCTTGAGTATGTAAGCAAATTAGACGAATTAGATACTAGCAATGTAGAAGCTATGAGCCACGCGTTTCCAGTTAAGAATGTATTTAGAGAAGATGTTGTGACTAATGGTGATGATAGAGAGAATCTTTTGGCAAATGCACCTGAGCAAAAGGAAGGCTGCTATAAGGTTCCAAAGACTTTTGATTAGGAGGTGCAGGCAATGGATATTATGAGTTTAACTGCCGTTGAAATTGGCAAGAAAATAAAAAATAAAGAGATATCAGTTGTTGAAGCAGCAAGTGCCTGCATAGATAGAATTGAGAAATTAGAGCCTGATTATAACTGCTTTGTTACAGTAGTGGATAAAGAAGTAATATTAGAGAATGCAAAGAAGATTCAGGCTGATATAGATAGCGGTAAATTAACAGGTCCTTTAGCTGGTGTTCCAATAGCAATCAAGGATAATATGTGTACAGAAGGAATTCTTACAACATGTTCTTCAAAGATTCTTAGCAACTTTGTTCCAACTTACACTGCCGAGGCTGTATTAAAGCTTAAGGAGGCAGGAGCAGTTATAGTTGGTAAAACTAATATGGACGAATTTGCTATGGGAAGTACTACAGAGACTTCTTATTATGGAATAACAAAGAATCCATGGGATATAAATAAAGTTCCTGGTGGTTCTTCAGGTGGTTCAGCAGCAGCTGTTGCAGCAGAAGAGGTTCCAGCGGCACTTGGTTCAGATACAGGTGGCTCAATTAGACAGCCAGCATCGTTTTGTGGTGTAACAGGAATAAAGCCAACTTACGGAAGAGTATCTAGATATGGTCTTATTGCATATGGTTCGTCACTTGATCAGATTGGACCTATTGCAAAGGATGTAACAGACTGTGCAACAATCCTAGAGACAATTTGTACTCATGATGATAAGGATTCAACATCATATGATAAGGCAGCAGATAAGTTTACTGAAGCATTGGTTGATGATGTAAAGGGTATGAAAATTGGTATTCCAAGAGATTATTTTGCAGAAGGTATAGATGAGGATGTTAAAAATGGCGTTCTTGAAGCTGCAAAGGTGCTTGAGGAAAAAGGTGCTATTGTAGAAGAATTTGATCTTGGTATGGTTGAATATGCAATTCCTGCATACTATATTATTGCTTCAGCAGAGGCTTCATCTAATCTTGAAAGATTTGATGGTGTTAAGTATGGATATAGAACAAGCGACTTTACAGACCTTCACAATATGTACAAGAAGAGTCGTTCAGAAGGCTTTGGTCCAGAGGTAAAGAGAAGAATTATGCTTGGTTCATTTGTTCTTAGTTCAGGATACTATGATGCATATTATGTTAAGGCGCTTAAGACAAAAGCACTTATTAAACAGGCTTTTGATAAGGCATTTGAAAAGTATGATGTAATTTTAGGACCAGTTGCTCCAACAACTGCACTTGGCGTTGGAGAGTCATTATCTGATCCGCTTAAGATGTATTTAGGAGATATTTATACAGTTTCAGTTAACCTTGCTGGTTTACCAGGTATTTCAATTCCATGTGGATTGGATAAGAATGGTATGCCAATTGGCTTACAGTTATTAGGTCAGACTTTTGATGAGAAATCAATTATTCGTGCAGCATATGCATACGAATGCACAAGAAGCTATGAGAGACCTAAGCAGCTTTCAGAAAGGGGGCTATAAGGATGAGCAAAACATACGAAACAGTCATTGGACTTGAGGTTCATGTTGAGTTAGCGACAAAGACAAAGATATTCTGTGGATGTTCAACTTTATTTGGTGGAGCTCCTAATACACATACTTGTCCAGTTTGTACAGGTATGCCTGGTTCACTTCCAGTACTTAATAAGGGCGTTGTTGAGAAAGCAGTTGCAGTAGGTTTAGCTACTAACTGTACAATTACACAGAATTGTAAATTCGATAGAAAAAATTATTTTTATCCTGACAATCCACAGAACTATCAAATATCTCAGCTTTATTATCCAATCTGTAGAGATGGTAAAGTTGAAATTGAAGTTGATGGCAATAAGAAATTCGTTAGAATCCATGAGATTCATATGGAAGAGGATGCAGGTAAATTAGTTCATGATCCATATTCAGATAGTTCACTTGTTGATTACAATCGTTCAGGTGTACCTCTTATCGAGATAGTTTCTGAGCCAGATATGAGATCTGCAGAGGAGGTTATTGCATATCTTGAGAAGCTTAGACTTATTATCCAGTATTTAGGAGCTTCTGATTGTAAGCTTAATGAGGGTTCTATGAGAGCTGATGTAAACCTATCAATTAGAGAGGTTGGCTCGGAAAAGTTTGGAACTAGAACAGAGATGAAGAACCTTAATTCATTTAAGGCTATTGCAAGAGCAATTGAAAATGAAAAGGAACGTCAGATTGATTTACTTGAATCTGGTGAAGAGGTTATTCAGGAAACAAGAAGATGGGATGATACAAAGGAATATTCTTATGCTATGCGTTCAAAGGAGGATGCACAGGATTATAGATATTTCCCTGATCCAGACCTTGTTCCAATTATTATAAGTGATGAGTGGATGAATGAGATTAAGTCTCGTCAGCCTGAACTTAGAGATGAGAAGAGAATAAGATATAAAGAGGAATATGACATTCCAGAGTATGATATTGATATTATTACAAACTCAAAGAAGTTAGCAGACATTTTTGAAGAGGCAATTAGCCTTGGTGCTGCTCCAAAGAAGGTTTCAAACTGGTTAATGGTTGAAACTATGAGACTTATGAAGGAACATGAGATGGATGCTGATGACCTTAAGTTCTCGGCTAAGAATTTGGCTGCTATTATCAAGATGGTAGATGATAAGGTTATTAATGGTACAGTTGCTAAGGAAGTATTTGAGAAAGTATTCGCTGATAATATTGATCCAGAAAAATATGTTGAGGATAATGGTCTTAAGACAGTAAATGATGAGGGAGCTCTTAGAAAGGTAATCGAGGAGGTTATAGCTAATAATCCAAAGTCTGTTGAAGACTATAAGGGTGGAAAGGAAAAAGCAATCGGTGCATTAGTTGGACAGACAATGAAGGCTATGCAGGGTAAAGCTGATCCAGGAGAAGTAAATCGTATCCTCAAGGAAGAATTAGCAAAATAGCTATAATGTGGATGCGCAGCGATTCGTAAAGAAATATGTCAGCAAACTGACTTAACATTATGCGCTAAAGCATTATGAGCGTTGACTTTGAAATATAGAGCTGTCAATTTCGGCAGCTCTTTTTCTTTTTGATAATAGAGCTATTAAGAAGGTGAAATATGTATACAACGGGACAATTTATGAAGCTTGCTCATGTTACAAAAAAGACACTTAGATATTATGATGAGAAAAACATCCTAAAGCCTTCCATGGTTACCGAAAAGGGTGTAAGGCTATACACAGATAATGATTTGGCAAAATTGCAACAGATATTACTTTTAAAATATCTAGGCTTTTCTTTAAGTGATATAAAGGATATGCAGGTGGATGATGCAGATAAACATTTTATCAATAATTCTCTTAATATACAGCTTAAACTTGTAGAGGATAGAATTGAACAACTTCAACTAGTTGCCAGCACAATAAAAGAAGCAACAGAAAAAATAAAGGCAAATCAGGATATTGATTGGACTAATTTATTTGATTTGATTCATGTTAATGATTTGGATAGCGCACTTAAAAATCAATATAAAAATGCATCAAATATTATGGCAAGAATTAATCTTCACAAATTGTACTCAACTAACAAACAAGGTTGGTTTCGGTGGATATTTGAAAAGCTTGAGCTTAAAAAAGGACAAAAGATTCTTGAACTTGGATGTGGTGCAGGAAATATATGGGTTGAGAATATAAACAGGCTTGACAAGGATATTAGTATTGTTGTTTCAGATATTTCAGATGGAATGTTAAGAGATGCCAGACGTGAAATTTGTGTGGAGAATGACAATTTTTCGTATGTTGTTTGCGAGTGCGAAAAAATACCATTTGAAGATAATACCTTTGACACAGTAATTGCTAACCATGTATTGTTTTATTGTGGAGATGTTGAGGCTGCTTGTAGAGAAATACATAGAGTGCTTAAGCCAGGTGGAAGATTAGTGTGTGGAACCTATGGCAAGAATCATATGCTTGAAGTTAGTCAGCTTGTTTCTGATTTTGATGATAGAATAGTTTTGGCAGCAGAAAAGCTATATGATATATTTGGCAAGGAAAATGGAGAAGATATACTAAATAAAAGCTTTGATAAGGTTGAATGGTATCAATATGAAGATTCTTTGTATGTAACTGAAGCAGAACCGCTTATTTCATATGTTTTGTCTTGTCATGGAAACCAAAATCAATACATTTCTGATCATTATAAAGACTTTAGAAGTTTTATGAAAAAAAGACTTTCAAAGGGCTTTTATATAACAAAGGATTCGGGAATTTTTATTGCCGAAAAGAAAAAAATATAAATTATAAAAAGTACTTGACTATGCCCTAAGGGCACACTATATAATACCAATATACAACAAGGAAAATTGCATCAAGTGTAAATATATAATCTTATTAAAAATGATAATTTTGGAGGTAAAAAAAGTGAGAACTTATTTAGTAACTGGTGGAGCTGGTTTTATAGGATCAAATTATATTCACTACATGTTTAAGAAGTATGATAACGATATTAGAATTATCAATGTTGATGCACTTACTTACGCAGGAAACCTTGAGAATCTTGTAGATATCGAGAATAGAGATAACTACACATTTGTTAAGGCTGACATCTGTAATAAGGAAGCAATATCAAAGATATTCGCTGAAAATGATATTGATAGAGTAGTTCATTTTGCTGCTGAGTCACATGTTGATAGAAGTATTAAGAATCCAGAAGTATTTGTTCAGACAAATGTTCTTGGTACAGCTGTAATGCTTAATTGTGCGAAGGCTGCGTGGGAGCTTCCAGATGGAAGCTTTAAGGAAGGAAAGAAATTCCTTCATGTTTCAACAGATGAGGTGTATGGCTCTCTTCCAGATGATGAGAATGCATTTTTCTATGAGACTACACCATATGATCCACATAGTCCATATTCAGCTAGTAAAGCATCGTCAGATATGTTAGTAAAGGCTTATATGGATACATATAAGTTCCCAGCTAATATAACAAACTGCAGTAATAACTATGGCCCTTATCAGTTCCCTGAGAAGCTTATTCCACTTATTATTAATAATGCTTTATCTGGAAAGAAGCTTCCTGTATACGGAGATGGTAAAAATGTTCGTGACTGGTTATTTGTAGAAGATCATGCTAAGGCAATTGATATGGTTCAGGAACAGGGAAGATTATTTGAAACATACAATATTGGTGGTCATAATGAGAAGCAGAATATTGAGATTATCAATATTATAATTGAGACACTTCAGGAGATGCTTCCAGATAATGATCCAAGAAAGGCTCTTGTTTCTAAGGATTTAATTACTTATGTGGAAGATAGAAAGGGTCATGATAGAAGATATGCAATAGCACCTGATAAGATTAAGAAGGAAGTTGGCTGGTTCCCAGAGACAATGTTTGCTGAGGGTATCAAAAAGACTATTGCTTGGTTCTTTGAACATGAGGATTGGATGAAGAATGTAACAAGTGGAGACTACCAAAAATACTACAATGATATGTATGAAGGTAAGTAAAAGGAACTTTAAAAATACTTCATTTTATGATAAAATATTGCTTATATAGGAGGTACAAAATATGAAGGGAATTATTCTTGCTGGAGGCGCTGGTACAAGATTGTATCCACTCACAAAGGCTATTTCAAAGCAGATTATGCCAGTGTATGATAAGCCAATGATATATTATCCATTATCAACACTTATGCTTGCTGGAATCAGAGAGGTGCTTATTATTTCAACACCTAGAGATTTACCACTATTTGAGGATTTACTTGGGGACGGTAGCCAGCTCGGTATGAACATTAGCTATGCTATACAAGAGGTTCCAAGAGGACTTGCAGAGGCATTTATTATTGGTAAGGAATTTATTGGTAATGATAGAGTTGCATTAGTTCTTGGCGATAACATCTTCTATGGTCAGAGCTTCTCGAAAGTACTTAAGAAAGCTGCAGAAAGAGAGTTCGGAGCAACTATTTTCGGATACTATGTAAAGGATCCAAGAGAGTATGGAGTAGTTGAATTTAACAAGGAAGGACGAGCTTTATCAATCGAAGAAAAGCCAGAAAATCCAAAGTCAAATTATGCTGTTCCAGGACTTTATTTTTATGATAATGAAGTAGTAAAGATTGCTGAGAATGTTAAGCCATCTGACAGAGGTGAACTTGAGATTACAAGCATTAATAATGAATATCTTGACAGAGGATGTTTACATGTAGAGACTTTAGGTAGAGGCTTTGCATGGCTTGATACAGGTAATCATGACATGCTTCTTGATGCATCAGATTTCGTAGCTGCATTCCAAAAGAGACAGGGATTATATATTTCATGTATCGAGGAGATAGCATACAGACAGGGATTCATTACTAAGGATCAGTTATTAGAGCTTGCCTGTCCATTAATGAAGACTGATTACGGTAAATATCTTGTAGATATCGCTAATGGATTATAAGATAATTCAAATATGATATTACAACTTAATAATGTATAAAATGATTTGCCACCTTTCACATGTTAGGTGGCAGTGCCATATTATGTAAGGGAGAAGCTGTATTTTATAAAATGGATTTGATATAGCAGTTTTGAGGTTTCTCTATGGAAGATTATTTCTGTAGAACTATATTATTCAAGGAGGAATGCAGATGAAAAAATTACGTGCAATTCTTTTATCTCTTGTAGTTGCAATTTCTGTATTAGCACCAACAGGAATGGGCGAAGTGAATGCTGCTACAAAGACAAAGATGTCAGTTAGATATGCAGTTCATATTCAAACTTATGGAGATTCTCAAGGCTTTGTTAAAGCAGATCAGGTTGCTGGTACTACAGAAAAGGCAAAGCGTTTAGAGGCAATTAGAATCGAACTAACAGGTAATGAGTATTCGGGAAATGTTGTTTATAGAACTCATGTACAGACACTTGGCTGGCAGAATTATGCTTCAAATGGTCTAGAAAGTGGAAGTAGAGGCCTGGGAAAGAGACTTGAGGGTATTGAGATATACCTTACAGGTGAAGTTGCAAATCATTATGATATACAATATAAGGTACATATTCAGTCTATAGGATGGACAGATTGGGTTAAAAATGGTGTTTTTGCTGGTACTACAGGAAAGGCAAAGCGTTTAGAGGCAATTAGAATCAAGTTGGTGCCTAAAACACAAATAGTAAGAAATAGCATAACATATACAACTCATTGTCAAAAATATGGTTGGTTGTCATGGGTTCAGCAGGGCAAGACTAGTGGAACAACAAATGAAGCTAAGAGATTGGAAGCTATTTCAATAAAGCTTACAGGTAATGAATATTCTGGTGGTGTTATGTACAAAACTCATGTACAGACATACGGCTGGGAAAAGAATTATTCTATGGATGGTGCTGCTAGTGGAACAACAAATCAAGCTAAGAGATTAGAAGCAATTGAAATAAAATTATATGGCGAGATTGAGTGTAAGTATGATATTTATTACAGAGTACATGCGCAGACCTTTGGATGGTTAGGATGGGCTAAGAATGGTCAAAAAGCAGGAACTAGTAAGATGTCAAAGAGACTTGAGGCAATTGAAATTAAACTTGTTCCAAAGGGAGACCATTTTGATGTAGGCGTAAAGCCACCTTATCGAGAGACTGCAGAAACAAACTATGCTAGTAATAATTCAGAGTCTGATAAAGTTGTTGCTTTGTGCAATAAAAACAGAAGAGCTAATGGCGTTAGAAACGATTTAGTTATGGATGCGAAGCTTATGAAAGCAGCTGAAATTAGAGCAAAAGAAATTGGAAAGAAATTAAGCCATACAAGACCAGATGGAAGCAGCTGTTCGACTGTTTTGAAGGAGATAGGTTATAATTATTCTAAGATGGGTGAAAATATTGCTGCCGGTTACAAGGATGCTGATGCTGTTATGAAAGGCTGGATGAATTCTGATGGACATAAGAGAAACATTCTTGATGAGGAATTTAATAAAATAGGTGTTGCTTGTGTTAAGATTCCAGGCTCAGAATATGGAGTATATTGGGTTCAGATATTCTCTGATTAAATTATGATGCTTAACTAGGCTAACGTACTATTACAGAGAATGTTGCTAATATATATAATAAAACGGTTATGAGATTTGACCAGATAAGCTGGAGCAAATGTTCATAACCGTTTTATTTTTAATACTGTATAATAAAATATAATATATTATAATATATATCCGTTCTTAGATAAAAGGTCTCTTGCTGTGTCAACAGAATCCACACCAGTCTTATTTTTTACAGGGGCAAATTCTTTTTCTCTATCTACTTCGTATACCAAACAGTCATCCATTTCATGTATAAGGTCAAGAGCAAGTGTTTCGAACTTATAGCCATTTGGTTCAGCAGGTTTAACTAGTTGTCCTGCATCATCGATATATGGAACAGCCTTCTTAACGACGTGAAGAGGCATGCTTTCACCTAAAGTATCCTTTAATCTGCTTATTGGGAATAAGTAGTTAAGGATTACACCAAAACCATAAACTAAAGAACCATCTGGATTAGTTTCGTTCTTCATAGCCTCTGATAATTCGTAGTATTCAATGATATGAGGCTTACCATTAGAAAGACACATTGCACCAACCTTTTCTTCTGGGTTAGCCTTTCTAACAACCTTAGCACCACACATCTTGTTCTCCATAATAGTAGCGCCTAAGAATGCAGGATCTGCAATTCGCTGTAGTACATTATCTACTGCAAAAACGTTAATGTATTCAATATTTGAATTAAATATTCCCTCAAGTAAGCCCGCTTTATTCATAGAGCTAAACCAACCACCGTTACCATTAGGTGAAAGAGCTAATGAATCTTTGGCAGAAAGAAGAATATTGCCGTTAAAGTCAGTAGCTGGATTCATTTCCTGAATAAAGAAATGGATATAATCCTTGTTGTAACCAAAATAATTGTGAGCTTCAAAGAATTCTATAGTATCCTTGTTGTTAATATCACTTGTCATAATATATAAGTGAATCCACGCGTCGCATTTCTTAACAACATCCATAGTATGCTCAATCAACAATTCAAAGATGTATAAATCATTGTTAATACCAACATTAAAACAACCCTTTGGCTTGTCGAAGCCTAAACGAGTACCTTGTCCACCTGCTAAAAGTAAAAGGCATAATTTTCCGTCCTTAATTGCCTGAATACCACATTCTTCGTATGCAGTGAACTTCTTATCAATGTCATCCATTGTTGTTGCTTCGATTGGAGAGATAACTGAGGTTGAAGAAGAATCTTCTTTGTCGAGATAACTGATAAATCCCCAATCAACATCATTTAACTGTGAAGCAATCTTTGTTCGATTAGCTTCAGTTGTGGAATTTAAGTAATTAAGTAATTTTTCCTGCTTATTATCAATAAGCATTTGTTCAATATTGTTATTTGACATAACAACCTCCTAAAACGCACTTTATGACAAAATAATAGCATAATGAATATTGTTTTTCCATATCATAACTTGCTAAATTATTTTTAAAAAGTGACCTGATATTTGTTATATTTAAGAACAAATAGTGCTATTCAATCCAATGACATTAAATGAATAGAAAAAATGCCCACTGTAGTCATTATAAGCATCTGATATCAGATGCTTATAATGACTATATCAGGCATTTTAAATTG
>JAQYAV010000126.1 GCA_029338675.1 Lachnospiraceae bacterium | reverse complement strand
TTCCCCATTTTTTATCTTCTAAGTTGTACGCCACCGTAGAAAAAAATGAATGCAAAAAATCTCCATGTCCTATTTGGTACCAATAAAATTTAACTTTAAATCCAACTGCCATGTAATCCTCCTAATCCATCTTAAACAGTACTTCTTCTCCGTTTATAAATGATTTTTGTGCATCATAATCAGGAAAATCTTTTGCTGCATCTAATTCCGATAAATCTTCCCATCTTATGCCATTTTTAAAATCAATCATGGCTTTATTAATAATCGTTCCTACATATTTACAAGTTTCGTTTATTGATTGCCTTGATTTATTGTAAAATGACGCACTTAAATAATAGGTGAAAATAATAATAGTAACAGAAACTCTTTCAACCCGTTGTTATATCGATGTTTCAGAGTAATAAGGGTTGACGAGTTTCACGGATACAGGTATATTATATGCGATAAAGAAGAATGCTTAGGCTAGAAAGAAGGTTCAAATGAAAACAGATAATGAAAATTATAAAATATTTCACGAACATGAAGAAGATAAGGTTATTCCAGAAGATCCTCGAATAAAAAGAGGAATCGACGGATATATCAAAAAATTGAAAATACTCAAATTCTTTTGGGGAGTGATGATTCTGGATGTTCCGTTTATTGCATGTCGGGAGATTGTCGGATTTCCAAAGATTTTTATGTATTTTTGTGACAGTATACCATTTATGTTTTTGGCGGCGCTTCTGTCGTTTTTGCTGCATGATGGATTGTATCATAGTATTCCAGAGTGTAAAAAGGTTTTTGATGAAATTGGAAAAGCTGGGCCGATTATAGCTTATGTGTTCAAAACACAATTTATCGCATTGTTGATAGGATTGTTTTTGTCATCGCCATGGGTAGAATGTAGAAAGGCACCTTCGAGGAAAGAAGTGCGTAATCTTATTAACGAGCGGTATGGTGTTGACGCATCGATTACGAAAACAAAATATGATGGTCGTGTTACGCAAAGGGACAAGATATACATATGCGAATGTGAAAGAAATGGACAACCATTTACATTTAAAGTGTATTATGATCCAAAAAAAGATTTGACGTATGTTAGCATTTTAGATGATATTGCGCGTGAATATATCGATGAAGTGTTAGATGTAGGCGTTTTCTTCGAAAAAATGCAAGAAGAGAACCTAGAAGAGGGTGTGATAGGATTCCACGTAAGAATGAGCAATTACATTGCAGAAGAGTATGGTATCGAACGATTACGTATGCTATGTGACAAAATTTTTGCAGATGATGTTGTGATGAAAAAACATAGTCAAATATATGTAAAAGTGAATTTCGGAGACATGAATTCTCAAAATGAAAATACAGAGTGGGAATGCACATTTACAAAAAGTGAATATGAGAATGCAATAACTAAGTTAGAGGAAGCGATTCAGACATACAATGAAAGCGATGAGGCAAAAGAAACACTGGAATGGAAACTTTTACATAAGTTAGAAGAAGATTAGTGTGGGAATCTAGTCATGCAATAGGAATCCTCTTCATACAATGGATTATCGGGAATAAGATAGTTTATGTATGAAGGGGATGTTTTTATGTCGGAAAAACTAAGAAATATATTTTCTATGGGACATTTTCACATTATTCTGATTTACCATAGCATAATATCTAAGTGTTGTATCTATCTGTTCATGTCCAAGTATCTTCTGTACTTTTAACTTTCATCATTTTGTCAAACTTCCTCCATCAACCTAATCAATATTATGTTATGAATTAAATTATTATGCTATGAATTAAATTATTATGCTATAAATCAAATTCAATTATTGTGGCATAAATATTTTCGATAACAATAAAATGTGTTATAATTGCAAACGTTGCAAGAAAAGTTAGTGGAAGGAGATAATATGGATATTATTGAAATTATTAAGGCGGTTCTTTTTGGAATTGTTGAAGGTATTACAGAGTGGTTACCAATCAGTAGTACTGGACATATGATATTGTTAAATGAAGTGATTAAATTAAAGGTTTCGGAAGAATTCTATAGCATGTTTGAGGTTGTAATTCAGCTTGGGGCAATACTTGCAGTAGTTATATTATTCTGGAGTCAAATTTGGCCATTTGGAAAGAAAAACAATAAAGAGCCATATGCAAAAACAGGTATTGGTGCATGGGTAAAATGGGATATATTTAAGCTATGGTTTCACATTTTAGTATCCTGTGTACCAGCTGCTATTATTGGAATTTTATTTGATGAGATTCTCGAAAAATGGTTTTATAACTATCAAACAGTTGCTATTATGTTGATATTATTTGGTATTGCATTTATTGTGATTGAGAATAAGCATCATGGAAAAGAAGCGTCAGTTAAGGCTTTAGAGCAAATTGATTATAAGCTGGCATTTTGGATAGGTATGTTTCAGCTTATTGCAGCTATATTCCCAGGTACATCACGTTCAGGAGCTACAATTGTAGGTGCATTACTTCTTGGTGTATCGAGAACAGTTGCAGCAGAATATACATTCTTCCTTGCTATACCAGTTATGTTTGGAGCAAGCTTATTAAAGGGAGCTAAGTTCCTTATGGAATCGTCTTTGGCACAGGGAGAAGGTATAATTTTACTAATTGGAATGGTAGTTGCATTTGCAGTTTCACTTTTTGTAATTAAGTTCTTAATGGGCTATATTAAGAAACATGATTTTAAGGTATTTGGCTGGTATCGTATTGTTTTAGGTGCATTAGTGCTAATATGTGGATTAGCGGGTGTACTATAATTAAAAACAAATCAAAATCTAGGGAGGAAATATTTATGAGCGACATTAAACAAAGTGCAGCAGAACTTATTGGAGGAACACCGTTATTACAGTTAAATGGATACTCTAAAAAGAAGGATATAAAGGATGCCACAATATTGGCGAAGCTTGAGTATTTAAATCCCGCTGGTTCAGTTAAGGATAGAATTGCGCTTAAGATGATTGTTGATGCTGAGGAAAAGGGCTTGTTGAAGCCAGGAGCAACAATTATTGAACCAACAAGTGGTAATACAGGAATTGGGCTTGCTTCTGTTGCAGCAGCAAGAGGCTATAGAGCAATTCTGACATTGCCAGATACAATGAGTGTTGAGAGAAGAAACTTGCTTAGAGCATACGGTGCAGAGCTTGTTCTTACAGAAGGTGCAAAGGGTATGAAGGGCGCAATTGCTAAGGCAGAAGAACTCAATAAGGAGATAGAGGGTTCGATTATACTAGGTCAGTTTGTTAATCCTGCTAATTCAAAGGCTCATCTTGAAACAACAGGACCTGAGATTTGGAAACAGACAGATGGAAAGGTTGATATATTTGTAGCTGGCGTTGGTACAGGCGGTACAATCACAGGAGTAGGTCAGTATTTGAAGCAGCAGAACAAGGATATAAAGGTTGTAGCAGTAGAGCCTGCAACTAGTGCAGTGCTTTCAACAGGAACACCTGGTGCACATAAGATACAGGGTATTGGTGCGGGATTTGTTCCAGACGTACTTGATACTAATATATATGATGAAATCATCACTATTGAAAATGATGATGCTTTCATTGAAGGAAGAAACTTTGCAACTTCAGAGGGAATACTTGTTGGTATTTCATCTGGTGCAGCACTTAAGGCAGCTGAAATCCTTGCGAAGAGACCTGAAAACAAGGGTAAAGTTATAGTTGCACTTCTTCCTGATTCAGGAGATAGATATTTATCTACACCTTTATTTAACAGTGAAAATTAATCTGGAGATAATTCTAGAGATAAGGGGAGTAATGCATGAAATTATATTTTAAACAACGTTTTTTTTCATGGTTTGACAGCTATGATATATATGATGAGCAAGAAAATGTAATTTTTGTTGTGAAGGGTCAACTATCATGGGGACATTGTCTAAAAATATTTGATGCATACGGACAAGAGGTTGGAATGATTAAGGAGAGAATTCTTACATTTCTTCCCAAGTTTGAGGTGTATCGTGGTGGTCAATATCTTGGATGTATAAAAAAGGAAATGTCAATCCTTAGACCAAAGTATAATATTGAGTATAATGGCTGGCACATTGAAGGTAGTTTTTTGGAGTGGAATTATCAGATTACAGATAGACGAGGTGGTATGGTAGCTGCAGTTTCCAAGGAACTATTTCATTTGACGGATCAATACGTGATTGATGTTGTAAATCCACAGGATGGGTTAACTGCACTGATGTTTGTTCTGGCAATTGACGCAGAAAAATGTTCAAGAAACGATTAGCTTTAAAAGTAATATGATATAGAGATTATTTTTTTGTGTTTTTTTATTTTCTAAAAGCCAGAAACATCGTGTTGTATTTAACGACCGCATGTTTCTGGCTTTTTTGACTGTATAGGAAAGTTTTAACTTCCTATACAGTCAAAACGCTTCACAAGGATGCGAATTGTGTGAAGCAGTAGATGCACTTTAGAAAAATTATAAGAAAAACAGAGACATATTATGTAACATATATGATACATCTGGGTAGGAAAATGTAATGGGGTATATGATTCATGAGGAGATAACAAAAGGGATAATAAAGGGAGGAGCAAGCAGTTCGTATGGAAAACAAAGAAAAGCTTTCGTTAAAGCAAACAATTAATAACGCATGGTACGCTCTAAGCTTTGCAACGTCAATCAGCAAAAGTATTGTGGTTCATTCATTTTTTCTGTGGCTGATAGGATATTGCGAATGGGTGTTTTTTGATGGAATTTTTATGAGAAAAATAGTAGATGCCTTAGATAAGGGGAAAGGCTTTCAATCTATTTTTATATTTATTGTAGTAAGTGGATTAGTATTTTGCGGATGCGCTATATATTCAAGTTATGTTGAGAATGTAGTGTATCCATTAGAGACAAATAGATTGTTTGGTGGAATCTATAGGAAGATGTACGAAAAGGCTAGAAATGTTGAGCTTAGATGTTATGAAGATTCAGATTTCTATAATAGATACACTATGGCTATGGATGGAGCAGAGGAAAAGATTACTGCAATAATAAGAGGTGTTTTAGGTACAGTTATTGGAATGGTTAGCACAGTGGTTGTATTTTGGTTTATGTATGATATAGACCATTACGCAATGCTTTTTATTATTTCACCACTTCTTGGAAACTTTTTATTTGGCAATTTAAAGAATAAGTATGAATACAAGAGATATACTGAGCAAGTCCCTAATGAGAAGGTGCTCAATTATGTAAGCAGAATGATGTATCTTCCAGATGGCGCCAAAGAAATAAGACTTTCTAAAGTATTTTCACTTATGAAAAAACAGTATCGGGAAGCAACGGATAAGAATATAAAGGTGGCAATTAAATATGCATTTGCAAATGCCAATTTAGATTTTTGGAGAATAACTTTTACATTTACAGTTATTTTCGAAGGTGTTTTGTTATATGCAATATATAGAAAACAGGTAACTGGTTCAATTACATTAGCACAGCTTACAATTATGACAAGTCTTATGGTTGCAATGACATGGATTCTCATAAGAGTATTTGAAAATATAATGGAAATACTTAAGAATGGTGTATTTATCAATAACTTCCGTAGCTTTCTAGAGTACGAGGAGGTGATTCCAGAGAATCAGGATGGCGATATGCCAGATAAGGAATTTCAGAGTGTCGAGTTTAGAAATGTTTCATTTTCATATACGGATGAAGAAACAATTAAGGACTTGTCCTTCGTAATTAGCAAGGGAGAGTCGGCTGCTCTTGTTGGTCATAATGGTGCAGGAAAAACAACAATAATCAAGCTTATGTTAAGACTATATGATCCAACAAAGGGAACAATCCTTTATAACGGAAAAGATATTAGAGAGTATAACCTAAAGGCGTATAGAGAGATATTTGCAACTACCTTCCAGGACTTTCAGATATTTGGAATGACTGTAAAAGATAATGTTCTTATGGGAAGACATTATGAAAATGAGGACGAAAAGGTCATAGATGCTCTTAAAAAAGCAGGTGTTTATGAGAGAATACAAAAGCTTGATAAGGGCATTGATACAATGATGACTAAGGAATTTGATGAAGCTGGTATTGTTTTATCTGGTGGTGAAACACAGAAGGTGGCAGTTGCCAGAACCTTCATAAAGGAAGCACCAATGAAAATATTTGATGAGCCATCAAGTGCACTTGATCCTATTGCTGAATATGATTTGTTCAAAAATATTATAAAGGAGGGAACAAATCATACAATGTTATTCATTTCACATAGACTTTCATCTGTAAAGGATTGTCACAAGGTGTTTATGCTGGAGCAAGGACGTCTCATAGAAGAGGGAACTCACAAAACATTACTTGATGCAAATGGAAAATATGCTGAAATGTACAAGAAACAGGCTATGAACTACCTTGCACTTGAAAATGATGAGGAGGTGATTCTGTGAGAAAAGAAGACAAGAAAAAGACGAAACAAACAGCAAAAGAGGTATTCAGAAATAATTTATTTTTATTAAAATTAATGTTTTCTGCATCACCATCCTTTGTGATTTTTATGTCATTAGATGCAATTAGAAATCAGGTGTCTATATTCTTTGAACATACTGTAGGTATTGGATATGTACTTGAAGCAGCAGAATATAACTATCCTTTTAAGAAGGTAGCATCAGTTATTTTATTGTTGGCAGCATGTATAACACTTGGAATGGTTTTCACAGTAATCGTAGGTAATTACATAAATGAAAAGGAAAAACCAAAAATCAAGCAGAAAATAAAGCTTATGCTCTATGAAAAGGCAAAGGAATTAGATCTTGCTTGTTATGATAATCCTGATTTCTACAATGATCAGGTTATGGCTATTTCAGAGGTAGATAAGCAGATAGACCGAGGTATTAAGTTTGTTCAGGAGACTTTGGCTGGAATAACAGTATTTATTTCGACAGGTATTTATTTCTTAATGAAGGATAAGGTGTCAATATTATTTGTAGCAACATCCTTTGTGCTTTCCTTTATTTTTAATCAGTTATATAACAAGAGGAATTTTTTAGTAAAAATAGAAAGCTTACCTTTCTCTAGAAAAAGAGATTATGTTAAGAGAATATTTTATTTAAATGATTACGCAAAAGAAATAAGACTTAATCCTGATGTATCAAATATATTGTTTGAGCGTTTTGAAAAGGCGAATGATGAGGTGTATGAGGTAGAGAAAAAATATGCTAAGAGTAAGTTTTTTCTCGGATTCATGAGCGGTTATATAAGTAATAATATGTTTGGAGATGTACTTTATATATCATATCTTGTATTCCAGGCAGCAGTTAGAAAAACCTTGTCCTTTAGTACAGTTGTAATATTGTATAATTCCTTTGGAAGATTAAAGAAAAGTATGAGAATCTTCACAGATGTGTATCCATTTGCAAGTGAGACAAGTCTTTACGTAAGTAAAATCAGACTATTCCTTGATTATGAACCAAAGATTACTTCTGAGGAAGGTCTTACTCCAGAGGATAAGGCAAAGGAAATGGAGCTTAAAAACGTTTCATTTGCATATAAAGAGGGGGCAGAAATGCTTCTTAAGGATGTAAATCTTCACATCAAGAAAGGGGAAAAGATTGCATTAGTTGGTTACAATGGTGCAGGAAAAACTACACTTGTTAAGCTGTTAATGAGACTATATGACGTGAACTCTGGTGAGATTTTGGCTGATGGTATAAATATTAAAAAATACGATGTTAAGAAATACCGTAATTCTATTGGAACAGTTTTTCAGGATTTCCAGATATTTGGTGGAAATATAAAGGAAAATGTAATTCTTGATGTTGAGGAATCGGGCAATGAAGAGCAAATTAAACAGGCTCTTTTGGATAGTGGATTGCTTGATCGTATAAACAGGCTTCCTGACGGACTTGATACTCAGCTTACAACAGAATTCCATAAGAATGGAATAAACTTATCTGGTGGTGAGAGTCAGAAGCTTGCAATTGCAAGAGTGTTCTATAAGAATGCAGGACTGATGATTTTGGATGAGCCGTCAAGTGCGTTAGATCCAATAGCTGAATACCAGCTTAATCATGCGATGATGGAAGCAACAAAGGATAAGTCAGTAATATTTATATCTCATAGACTTTCTACAACAAGACTTGCGGACAGAATCATTATGCTTGAAAATGGAAAGATTGTTGAACAGGGAAGTCACCAGGATTTATTAAACAAAAACGGAAAATATGCGCAGATGTGGAAGGTACAGGCTGGAGCATATATTGAAGTATAAATGTATAACGGCTAGTAATATTAAATATTTGGTTATCGATTAAATTTAATGGGTTTTATATTATGGGTTATAGTAGCCAAAAAAAGATAATTGTTATATACTTTATGTTATAGAGGGTGAAAGTTTAATGCATTGCAGTTTTTCACAGTAAAATGAATTATTAAAATAGATATACAGGAGAAAAATGTAAACATGGTAACCTTATTGGCAAAACTTTTTATAAAATCCAATAATTATAAGGAAAACAATGTGAGAGAAAAATATGGCATTCTTTGTGGAGCTGTTGGTATTTTCTTGAATTTTATATTATTTGTGGGAAAGCTTATTGCGGGAATGCTCTCAGGAGCAATTTCTATTACTGCAGACGCATTTAATAATCTTTCAGATGCAGGAAGCTCTTTTATATCAATGATTGGATTTAAACTTTCTGGACGTAAGCCAGACCCAGAGCATCCATTTGGACATGGTAGAATAGAATATATTTCGGGGTTATTTGTTGCAGTGCTTATTTTATTAATGGCATATGAGCTTATTAAAAGTTCTATTGATAAAATAATACATCCAGAATTACCAGAGTTTAGTATTACTGTTGTATTGATTCTTGTTGCGTCAATTATAGTAAAAATATATATGTTCTTTTACAACAATAACATTGGCAAGAAGATAGAGAGTGCAACAATGACTGCTACTGCAAAGGATAGCTTGTCAGATACGTTTTCGACAACAGTAGTTTTGATTTCTGCAATTGTGGCACATTTATGGAGCGTTCCAATAGATGGATATTGTGGATTGTTTGTTGGGGGATTAATATTACTTGCTGGTATTTCAGCTATGAAGGATACTGTTAATCCTTTACTTGGTCAGCCACCTAAGCCTGAGCTTGTTGAGGAGATAGAAAAGCTTGTAAGATGTGATGAGCGAATAATTGGAATACATGATCTTGTAGTACATGACTATGGTCCGGGAAGATTAATGATAAGTCTTCATGCGGAGGTACCTTATAAGGAGGATATATTAGAATTACATGATTTGATTGACAGAATAGAGTTTTCTTTACGAGAAGAATTAAATTGTGAGCCGATAATACATATGGATCCAATTGTTGATGATGACGAAGAGATAAACAAAGCAAAAGAAAAAGTAACTCAAATTGTTAAAGAACTTGAGGGCGATGTATATTTCCATGATTTTAGAATGGTAAAGGGATCGACTCATTCTAATTTGATTTTCGATATTGTTGTTCCACATGGGTATTCTTTGTCCGATGAGGAGGTAACTAAAATAATTAAGTCCAAAGTAAAAGAATATAAGGATAATTATAATTGTGTGATTCACGTGGATAAAGCATTTGTTAAGTAAGCAAGCAAAGCTGATGCCTATTCTGCAGAAAGCATGCTAAGGAATACTTGAAGCTTGGGGTATAAGATTATATTACTGTGAGGGTTTTATATGAATAAAAAAATCGAATGGTATGAACTTATTTTTTTGGCATTATTTGGTATCGTCATGATAGTTCTTATTGTGACATCAGGTGGTGCTGATTTAGATACCAATAATTATATACAGTTAAATGAGGGCTGGACGGTTACACACAATGAAAAGGAGCTTTTGTTTGATTACTTAAAAGATTCCTCTATGGGATTGGCAAACAAAGGCGATGTTGTTTATATGGAAACAATACTGCCCCAATATGATATTGAATCACCAGACCTTGAGTTGTTTTCAGTACATTCTGTTGTAGATGTATATTTAGATGGAGAGCTTATATATACTTATGGACATGAACTTAACGATGCAGGTAAGGTTTTGGGTTATGGCTATCATTATATTCCGTTACCAAAAGGTGATAAGAAACGTAAGCTTTGTATAGAATTGCATGTAACAGAGGATGATGCTTTTTCAACTGTTGATGTTCCAAGAATTTGTAATGGTAAGAATGTTAGAAAAGATTATCTTAGGGCGAATGGAGTCGGACTAGTTGTTACAAACTTTTTGATTACATTAGGTATTGTATTGTTGATGGCAACACTGTTTATTGCTTTTGCTAAAAAGAAATTTCTTAAGCTGTTTAGTGTTGCAATGTTTTCGTTAAGCATTGGTTTGTGGGCATTTGCAAACTTCAATTTATTATTTATTTTTACAGATAACCTAGTTACAAAGGTATATTTGGAATTTAGTGGTCTTCAGCTGGCAACCCTGTTTATGCTTGTATATTTTAGAGATGACAATACTGGAGGCTCTAAGCTTCGCAGAATAATATATACAATATTAGAGCTTAGCACATCGGCACTTATACTTGTTTCATTTATTGGACAAGCAACTGGGCTTGTGCATTTCCCTGCAACTCTAAAATTATTGCATATCCATATGGTTGTAATTGTAGCATTTATTTTCGGAAATGTTATATCAGATATGATTCACAAAAAAGCAAGCAATATTGTATTGCTGGGTGGAATAATTATTGTATTGTTCTTTATTGTATTTGATTTACTACGTTTCTATGTTGAAAAGTATATACCTGCATTTGCAAAGGCTGGTTTTAAGGGCTTTGGATGTATTGGTGCGTTAATATTCGTTTTATCCATGATTGTTAATTTAATGAATCAGGTTAGTGTTTCTATGTACAGACAGGCAGAGGAAAAGACGTTAATGCGCCTTGCATATATTGATCCGCTAACTAATATTGCTAATCGTCGTGCTTGTGAAGAGGAAATGGATAAAATCGACAAAAATAATTCAGAGTATGGAATAATTGAGTTCGATTTAAATAATCTTAAGGACATTAATGATTCTTTAGGGCATGAAGAAGGCGATAAATACCTGCAAGCATTTAGTCAGGCTTTGACTAAAGTCTTTGAAAACGCTAAGCTGGTAAGTCGAATAGGTGGCGATGAGTTTGTTGTTATCTATGAGAATACACAATCAATGAATGTAAAGGAAGATATTATAAAATTACAGAAAGAATTAGAAGAACTGAACAAGGAAAATGAAGGCTGGAATATGAGTACTGCATATGGAGCAAGCACATATAAGGAAAATGGAGGCTGCACGATTCGAAAAGGATTAAAGCTCGCCGATGCCCGTATGTATGAGAACAAAGCCAAGATGAAGTGATTTGGGGACGTTTCTTTTGTCACGAAGAGTGTCCCTTTGGAACGCTTAGCATATATTGAAAAAATGGGGAAAGGTATAGATTTTAGAATATAAACAACTATAGCAAATAGCGAAATAACTATATTTTAGGAGGGGGAAAATGGGTATAATTGAAAGACCAAATGTAATTAAGCTGGAGGATGGCGATAAGTATTTTGAATATGAATATGAGGATTTTTATTTGAAGGCGTATGTGCCAGTTACAACAATAGATGGTGCAGTGAATAATTACACTTACAGACAACCGCTTTTGCTAGTGTTTGAAGAGGAGAGAAGAAGTATTGAGGAGGCTATTGCATTTGCAAAAACCACAGGATTAAGGGATATTGCTTCTAGCTATGATTCAACTGTTTTATTTGTATATCCAACATGTGAAGGTGGATGGGACAATGCTACTGAGAAATTTTATGCTTCTATAATTAAAGAGGTTAAAATGTTTCCAGAATATGAAGATGGAATTGTTAAGTTTACAGACTTTTTCACTGGAAAATTTGAAGGATATTTTATTCGAGGAGCATTGTTTAGAGCGGATATATATAGCTATGGTAAATCTGCTGACTATGTTGCAAATAATTTGCTTAAAAAGATAGAGGGCGAGTATTTGTGGGGACCTGGAGATATTACTCCAGCAATGTGCTCTATGGAAGGACTTAGCGTTACGCCTAACATCTTACGAAAAGATATAGGTATATTAAGTGTTGGCAATTCGGATGAGATTAATAAGGCATTTGAAGGCTGTAGCAATCTTTTGATTAAAAAGGAAGCAGATTATATTTCTGACTTTAAGAATTTTGTACGCAAATATTTACAGTGGTGTGGAGCTATTAACCTTGAGCCGGATTTTGACGAGCTTGGCATGAAGGAGGATGTATGCAGCGTAATACTTAAGACATCACCTGATAATCCAGGTCAGTATAAGGGCGTCCCAGAGCACAAAGCAGGATATTTTACATATTACAATAAAGATGCATTTGATAATGGTCCTGCTCCGTTAGTATTAGGCTTCCACGGCGGTGGTGACTCTTCTATGTATTTTACATACATTCCAGAGTGGTATAGAGTTGCTAACAAATATGGATTCCTTTTTGCATCTGTTGATAATCATTTGGACATTACTGCAACAGAGGTGCTTCAGATTGTTGAGGATATTAAGAAAAGATATAACGTTGATGAAAAACGAATTTATGTAACAGGATTTTCAATGGGGAGTGGAAAGACTTGGGAGATTATTGAGGAATGCCCAGAGATATTTGCTGGCTTTGCTCCGGCAAGCGCATTGTTCCCAACAGGCGAGCATCCACTTCGCATGTCTAAAAGTGGAAGACTTAATTTGGAGCATCCTGTACCAATTTTTTATTCAGGTGGAGAGGATTCACCACTTCCTGAGTTACCTTGCCAAACAAAAACAGCACAACAGCGAGTTATTTATGCTGCAAAGGTTAATAAATTAAAGGCTGATTTTAACCTTAGTTTTGAGGATAAGGATAACTGGGACGATAAGATTTGGGGACCAAAGGCTGATAGAGTAGAGACTTCTTATGATGAGACAAGACAAAGTACATTGACTATGAATTATTTTGATAGTGAGGACGGAATTTGTAGAACTGTTTTTGCAAGTATAAGTGGACAACAACATGAATGTAGATATCATACATGTGACCATGCGTGGCAGTTTATTTCACAGTTTACAAATGAAAATATATAGGCAATTTAAGCTGTTAGAAGGCGTATATTAATGTGGTTTACTTCAGGGAGATATCCTTCTTAAGGAAGGATATTTTCCTGAAAGGAACAATATACTTTTGTACTATAAATCTTTATACATTTCTTTATTCGGAATTTTATATTAATCTGTAGAGCTGGCAATCCAGCAAAATAAATCCTTATAAAATCTAAAATATAACCCCAAAACAATAAATATATTTGTAATAATAGAATTAATAATAAGAATTATAATTCTATAGGTGTCGAGTATAAAGAGCAATTGTGGGGAGAAAAAAGACATTTTAATAGTGAGAAATTGTATTGACAGATGACAACCTGTCAAGTATTATAGATGACAAGCTGTCACATTTCGCAGGTGCAGGAATATGTACCTATGTATGTGTGGCGATAGGTGATTTTTTAGTGTAAGTTAATTATTTTGTTTGGAGGTGAGAAGGTGCCTACAGAACGTTTTTTTAATTTGCCAGATGAAAAGAGAAAGAGGATTATACATGCTGCTCATGAGGAGATGGGAAGGGTTTTGTATGATCAGATTTCGATTAACAAGATAATCCAGAGGGCGGATATTCCAAGGGGAAGCTTTTATCAGTATTTTGCGAATTTAGACGATTTGCTTTCCTATATGATGGAGGATTTTCAGGAACAGTTATATGAAATAATAGCTGAGACCTTGAAGTCTGTTGATGGGGACGCTTTTAAGACGGTTTTTCTTGTAATTAGCAAATTTGCAGAAATGGGCGAGCAGGGGCAAAATTGCACATTAATAAGAAATGTATTTCAATGTTTAAGGGAAAATGTACATTTTATGAAGAAAATTCAACATCGCGGAATCGAATATGAAGAACAGCTATACAATATGGTAGATAAGAGTAATCTTAATATTAATAGTATAGAGGAATATAGGGATGTAGAATATCTGCTAGCCATGTTACTATGGAATTCCGTTATGGAAATTTTTATTAATATGAATAAAAAGGAAGAAATAATCAAAAAAACAAAGCGTAGACTAGAAATAATAAAATATGGTGTAATAAAGGAGGAAAACCCAAATGTCTAGGTTTAGTGTTAGAAAACCACTAACAGTATTTATGGTTGTAATCATGGTAATTATTCTAGGATTTGTGTCTTATACAAAGATGACACCTGATCTATTACCAAATATCGATTTGCCATACATTGTTGTTATGACAACATATCCTGGAGCTACCCCAGAAAAGGTTGAGACTGTTATATCACGACCTATGGAGCAGACTCTTGCAACTCTCGATAACGTGAAGAATATTCAATCAGTTTCCAGCTCAAATGCATCAACAATAATTATTGAGTTCAATAATGATGCGAATATGGATACAGTAAGTGTTGATATTTTACAGAAAATAAACCTTATTAGCGGGTATTGGGATGATAAGGTGGGAACGCCAATTATCCTTAAGCTTAATCCATCTATGATGCCTGTAGCTGTTGCAGCAATGAGCTGTGAAGGAATGGATCAAAGAGAAATGTCTACATTTGCAGATGAAATTCTCTTGAATAAGCTAGAGGGAACGGAAGGTGTAGCTAGTATTACAACAACTGGTCTTTTGGAATCAAAGATAAATGTTGTTATAACACAGAAGAAGATTGACGAAGCAAACAAGAAGATCCGCGATGCAATAGATGCGCAGATGAAGGCTGCAATGGAAACAGCAAATGAAGGCATGGACCCAGAAATGCTTGCGCAGATGATGACTGTTGACCAAGCTATGGGAATGGGCATTGATTTAACAAACCTTTCTATGCAAGAAGCAATGGAGAAGGGTGTTAATGTAATGACTCTTACTGCTGAGGAGGCTGCTTCAAAGGGCCTTTTAGTTATTGCAGAGGAGCTTAAAGCAATTGAGGAACAGAAAAATGCCGCTGCTGGGGACATGGATCAGATTTATGATAAGGCGGATCTTAATAACATCATTACAATGGATATGATTTCAGGTCTTGTTCAGGCTCAGAACTTTGCAATGCCAGAAGGATATGTTGAGCAGGATGGTGTTTCTTATTTAGTAAGTGTAGGTGATGAAATCGCTTCACTTGAGGAGATTGAAAACCTTATTATTATGGATATGGGTATGGAAGGCGTAGATCCTGTATACCTTAAGGATGTAGCAGAGGTTACATTTATTGACAATAAAGCTGATATATATGCAAAGATAAATGGACAGGATGCAGTTGTTTGTGCATTCTCTAAGCAGTCAGATTATGCGACTGCAAAGACTTCTAAAAACCTTTCTAAGAAGTTTAAGGAACTTGAGGAGGAATATGAAGGCCTCAAATTTGAATTGTTAATGGATCAGGGTGATTACATTTATATGGTAATTGACTCAATTATTCAGAGCTTGCTCCAGGCAGCGATTTTCTCTGTAATTATCTTGTTCTTATTCCTAAAGGATTGGAAACCAACACTTATTACATTATTAAGTATTCCAGTCAGCGTTGTATTTGCATTTGTAATTATGTACTTCTCAGGAGTTACACTTAACATGATTTCTATGTCGGGACTCGCTATTTCAGTAGGTATGTTAGTTGATAACTCAGTAGTAGTAATCGAGAATATTTACAGATTAAGAAGTAAAGGTTTGTCGCCAGTAAAGGCAGCCGTATCAGGTGCTACTCAGGTTGGTGGAGCGATAGCAGCTTCTACATTAACAACAGTATGTGTATTTGCACCAATCATTTTCGTTGAAGGTCTGACAAGACAGATATTTACAGACCTTGCATTAACATTAACTTATTCACTTGGTGCTAGCTTGATAATTGCATTAACATTGGTTCCTGCAATGGCTTCAGGTATGTTAAAGAAGAACATTGAAAAGAAACACAAGTTATTTGACAAGTTTGTAAATGGATATAAGAGCTTACTTAAGTGGAACTTAAAGTTTAAGCCAATAGTAATTATATTAGTTGTTGCACTTTTGGGATTTAGTGTTTATGCAGTGCTTAGACGTGGTTTCATCTTCATGCCAGATATGAATATGCCACAGATATCCGTTTCTGTTGAGCTTGATAAGGATGCTACATTTGAAGATGTAAAGAATATGACAGACGAAGTACTTGAGCGTATTCAAAATATCGAAGGAATTAAAACAATTGGTGCTACAGCAGGCGGTTCAGGTGGAATGTCACTTATGGGTAGCTCTAACTCAAATACATCTACAATTTATATTCTTCTTGAAGAGGGAACAGATGTATCAAGTAAAGATGTTAGCGATAAGGTTATGGAGCTTTGTTCTGATTTAGACTGTAAAGTTGATGCATCAAGTTCGGCAATGGGAGGCATGGATTCGATTACAGGAAATGGTGTAAGCCTCTATCTATATGGAGATGATGCAGATGACCTTATGACTGCAAGTGAGAAGGTTGCAGAGGAGCTTAAGAAGCTTGAGGGAACTGACGAGGTTTCTTCTGGTATCGAGGATACAGATCCAGAGCTTCATATTACAGTAGACAAAGAAAAGGCTATGAAGGAAGGTCTTACAGTTGCTCAGGTTTACAGTGCAATAAGCAGCAAAATGTCAAATGAAAAGAGTGCAGGAGATATTACGTTTGATGATGACAAGTTTGAATGTATTGTAACTGGAAAAGAAGAAATTGCTAAAACTCCTTCAGATATTCGTAACATGGTAATAAAGGTTACTGCAATGGATGGAACAGAAAAAGAATTAAAGGTATCTGATATTGCAACAATAGAAGATAAAAAGGCCCTTGTATCAATTAATCGTAAGAATCAGAAACGTTACCTTAATGTAACAGCTACTATTGCGGAGGGCTATAACGTTACAAAGATTAACGATGAAGCTGAAAAGATACTTGAAGGAATTGAGCTTCCTAAGGGAGTGACTTATGAATTCTCTGGTGAGACAGAAACAATTATGGAATCAATGGTACAGTTATTAGAAATGCTTTTACTTGGTTTGGTATTAGTTTATATGATAATGGTTGCACAGTTCCAGTCATTGAAATCACCATTCATCATTATGTTTACTATTCCATTAGCGTTTACAGGTGGTTTCCTTGCTCTCTTCCTTACTGGAAATGAGCTTAGTATTGTTGCCATGTTAGGCTTAATCATGCTTTGTGGTATTATTGTTAACAATGGTATCGTTCTTGTTGATTACATTAATCAGCTTCGTGCTGAAGGTATGAGCAAGAAGGAAGCAATTATTGAAGCTGGTGCAACGAGAATTAGACCAATCCTTATGACTTCAATTACTACAATTCTTGGTCTTGCTGTTATGGTTCTTGGAATCGGAAATACAGCACAGGGTGCTGAATTAATGCAGCCACTTGTTATTGTTTGTATAGGTGGTTTGATTTACGCAACAGTTCTTACTTTGTTCATTGTACCAATCTTATATGACATAATGAACGGAGAGAAGATGCGTATTGTGAAAGACGAAGACCTTGAAATTATCGAGGAATAAAATAAAACAACAATTAGTAGTGACCTAATATATATAAATGAATGTGAGGATTTTGTATGCCTGTATTTGATTTTAATCAAGATAAAAAGGATGCTGTGAAAGCAGAGAAAACATATGAGTTGATGTATAGTAGTGAGCACTTTTCGGATGTGGAGAATCCCATAATGATTCTTAAAGATGAGAAGTCGGTTTTGGTGCATCATTCGTCGGGAATGTTTGAGTCTCCTATAAAGGGAACTGCATTTTTGTATGATAATGAGGAGAAAACATCACACGATATACTTAAGATAGATGCGCGATTTGAGAATTTGGTGAAATGGCTTGGTGAGAACCATATTGTTGTCAGATTGTCAGGACAGAGTACAAAGGAAGGATATGCAGTATATAAGCTACAAGAAACTGGGGTGGCTGTAAGAGGTTCAAAATTATCGGGACAAAATGGCTTTTTGCAGTTTATGATTGAAAGGTTATTGCAAAGTGATGCACCTTCTAAGGATGTTGTTGATATTGATGATATAGAAGATGCTGACGATATGAAGCTTACAAGTATACAGAGCATTACAGATTATTTGATGTGTGCAGGAAGTACACTCCCTGATAATATTCGTCTTTGGGCAAGAAGAAACCTTGCTGTTGCTAAGTCTACAGAGGTTACACCTGAAGAGAGAAGACATGCACAAAGGGCATTATCAATAATGCTTAATATTCAGTGGAAGAATACTGAGTTTCAGCCTATTGATCCAGTTGAAGCCAGAAGAATATTGGATGAGGAATTATATGGCTTAGATAATGTAAAGCAAAGAATAATTGAAACAATAATACAGATAAATCGAACACATACATTGCCAGCATATGGAATATTATTGATTGGACCAGCAGGAACAGGAAAGTCGCAGATAGCTTATGCAGTTGCCAAGATACTTAAGATGTCGTGGACAACTCTTGAGATGAGTTCAATAAATGATCCAGAGCAGCTTACAGGAAGCTCAAGAATATATGCTAATGCTAAGCCAGGACTCATAATGGAAGCATTTGCCAATGCTGAAAGCTCAAACTTGTTATTTATAATAAATGAGCTTGATAAGGCATCATCTGGAAAAGGAAATGGAAATCCAGCAGATGTACTTCTTACTTTGCTTGACAACCTTGGATTTACAGATAATTATATCGAATGTAATATACCTACCACAGGTGTATATCCAATAGCAACTGCAAATGATAAGGATGCAATTAGTGCTCCACTAATGTCAAGATTTGCAGTTATTGAGCTTCCAGATTATACATTAGAGGAGAAGAGGGTTATCTTTACTAAGTTTGCTATGCCTAAGGTATTAAAGAGAATTGGACTTAGAAGTGAGGAGATAACAATCACCGATGAAGCACTTGATGCTATTATGGATATATTTAGAGATACTTCTGGAATAAGAGATATTGAGCAGGCAGCAGAACATATAGCTGCGAATGCATTATATAGAATCGAAGTTGAGAAAATATCTTGCGTTACATATGATGCAGATATGATAAAAGAATTATTAGTATAGTTTTTATCTTAACGAAAGAGTATATCCTGTGGATAATATATATTTTTATGAAAAGAACAGAGATTTTTAAAAATAGAATTTCTTGAAAGGAAAATGTGTGGTGACTGTACTTATGGGGTCACTATACAAGGTTTAGTTATGACTCTAAATTTATATGAACAAAGCTATAATGCTGCAAAAGAATTAATTGAAATTGGTAAGCTTGAAGCAGGGGATGTTCTTGTTGTTGGTTGCTCCACAAGTGAGGTTTCAGGAGAGAAGATTGGTTCTTCATCAAAGCCAGAGCTAGCAGAGGATGTATTTATGGGAATTTGGACTGCTGCAAAGGAGGCTGGTGTATATGTTGCTGCACAATGCTGTGAACATTTGAATCGTGCAATTATTATAGAAAAGCAACTTGCAAAAGAAAGAAGAATGGATATTGTTAATGTAGTCCCAATGCCAAAGGCAGGAGGATCATTTGCAACAAAGGCGTATGCACATTTTGACTGCCCTGTAGCTGTAGAACATATTAAGGCTGAGGCAGGAATGGATATTGGAGATACACTTATTGGAATGCACCTTAAGGATGTGGCAGTTCCTGTTCGTTTGTCTGTAAATAAAATTGGTGAGGCTCATCTTGTATGTGCACGAACAAGGGCAAAATATATAGGTGGGGAAAGAGCACACTATGATGAAAAATTATCATAGATTAATTAATGAAATGTAAATATAATTTATAACATAGGTTGAATTAGTAAAATAGCAGATAGTTTGTTACTTAATAGATGATTGATATTAATTATGTTGCTGGATTTTGCGACGATTTTGTTTCAGATAATTCTAAAAAACAAAATGAGTAATAAAAATGGGGAAGAATATATATTCTGCCCCATTTTTATGTTTATCTATATTCTAGAATGATTATTTTGTGTTATCCTTCTTTAACTCGTTCATTCTCATTGCACGAACCTTGAGTGGAAGTCCCCATAAAGTAATGAAGCCTTCTGCATCATGGTGGTCATACATATCACCAGTTGTGAATGAAGCAAGTGACTCACTGTAAAGTGAATATGGAGAAGTAGTACCATTCTTAATGATGTTACCTTTGTAAAGTCTAAGCTTAACTTCACCAGTTACATACTGCTGAGTTACAGTAACGAAAGCTGAGATAGCTTCACGAACTGGAGTAAACCACTTTCCTTCGTATACGATGCTTGCAAGCTTGCTACCAAGATCCTTCTTAAGTGCGATAGTATCACGATCAAGTACAAGCTCCTCTAACTGCTGATGAGCCTCCATAAGAATTGTTCCACCTGGAGTCTCGTAAACACCACGACTCTTCATACCAACAACACGATTCTCAACAATATCAACGATACCAACACCATGCTTTCCACCAATCTTGTTAAGCTCGCGGATGATATCTGCAACCTTCATCTTCTCACCATTAAGAGCTACAGGCATACCCTTTTCAAAGTTGATTGTAAGCTCTTCGCCTTCATCTGGAGCCTTTTCTGGAGTAACACCAAGAACAAGCATATGATCATAGTTTGGTGCAAGAGCAGGATTCTCAAGCTCAAGACCTTCGTGGCTAATGTGCCAGATATTTCTATCACGACTATATGACTGATCAGTTCCAAATGGAAGGTCAATACCATGTGCCTTACAGTACTCAATTTCAGCTTCTCTAGAATCCATCTGCCATCTGTCATCTCTCCAAGGAGCGATAACCTTAATATCTGGAGCTAATGCCTTAATACCAAGCTCGAAACGAATCTGGTCGTTACCTTTACCAGTAGCACCATGACAAATTGCTACAGCATCTTCTTTACGTGCAATCTCTACTAATTTAGCTGCGATTGTTGGTCTAGCCATTGCAGTACCCATAAGATACTTATGCTCGTAAACTGCACCAGCCTGTACACAAGGCATAATATAATTCTCACATAAATCATCAACAACATCTTCGATGTAAAGCTTAGCAGCTCCTGAAAGCTTAGCACGTTCTTCAAGACCATCAAGCTCCTCACCCTGTCCACAATCGATACAGCAGCAAACTACTTCATAACCATAAGTTTCCTTTAACCAAGGAATAACTGCAGTAGTGTCAAGTCCACCTGAATAAGCTAAAATAACCTTTTCCATTTTTTTTCCTCTTTTCTTTTATAAATATGTAAAAATACTTAAATTTTCAATGAATATATAATAACGTAATTAATTTGAAAACACAAGATTCTATTAAAAAAAACATTAAAATGAAATTTGCTAACAAATTGTTATCATAAAGTTGATAATATGGACATACTTTATTCATAATCTGCCGTTATAATAAAACTATAGTTTTTTTCATAAATCTCTTTTTTAATAACAAAAAATGCCGAATTGAGTTTCGGCATTTTTGTTTTTAAATTTTATTGATTTCTATCTTTTTCCTTTGTTTTTGCTAAAAAATACCCATAATGATAAGCATAAATTAGTGTGAAACAACTGATTTTATGGTAAAATTATAATAATAGATAAAATGATGGTACGTGTGAAATAGGTTACTTTATAATTGGATAAAATATATAAAAAGGGGGCTGATTATTATGATTAAAAAGTGGAACGAAGTGCGAATCCCAGAAGAAAAAGAAATTGAGGAAAGACTTGAGGCTGCTAGAGCGAAACTATTTGACAGACAGATTAAGGTTAAGGAGGGAAAAATTCCAGTTCTTATTATGCTTGAGGGCTTTGGGGCAGCAGGTAAGGGAAGTGTTCTTGGCAAGATAATAAAGAATATGGACCCAAGATTTTTTAAAGTTGAAACAATTGATAAGCCTTCTGAGGATGAACTTAGAAAACCATTTTTGTATAAGTATTTCAGAAGAATACCAGAGGCTGGAAGATTTAGCTTTTTAGATGGAGGCTGGGTTGATGAGGTTGTGTCAGAGAAGCTTCATAAAGGAATAAAAGAACAAGAGTATCGTGCAAGAATAGATAGCGTTAAGAGATTTGAGAGAACCTTGTCTGATAATGGCTATTTATTAATGAAATTTTTCTTCCATATTGATAAGAAGGAACAGACTAAGAGAATCGATAAGCTGTTATCTGACAAGAATACTTCTTGGCGAGTGTCACATGAAGATATGTGGCAGAATAAAAATTATAACAAATATATAGATGCGTATGACACATACTTAAATGACACAAACCAGTCATATGCTCCATGGTATATCATTGATGCAAAGCATAAGAAATGGGCAGAGCTTCAGATGCTTGAAACAATAATTCAGGGAATAGATACTGCACTTATGAATAAAGGAAATGCAGTCCCTATCCTTCAGAATGTATTTCCTCTTCAGCCCATTCCTAAATTAGCAGATATATCATTGGATAAAGAGCTAACTGAGGAAGAATATCGAGCTGAATTAGATATATGTCAGAAAAAGCTTAGTAAATTACACAACAAACTATATAGAAAGAAAATACCAGTTGTTATTGCATATGAAGGCTTCGATGCAGCAGGAAAGGGTGGAAATATAAAAAGAATAGCCAGCGCCCTTGATCCTAGAGGTTATGAGGTTAATCCTATTGCAAGTCCTGAACCACATGAGAAGAATAGACATTTTTTGTGGCGTTTTTGGACAAGGCTTCCTAAGTCAGGACATATTTCAATCTTTGACAGAACCTGGTATGGACGTGTAATGGTGGAAAGACTCGAGGGCTTTTGCACAGAAAATGACTGGCAGAGAGCTTATAACGAGATAAATGAATTTGAAAAAGAATTAAGTGACTGGGGGGCAATAATAATCAAATTCTGGGTTCAAATCGATAAGGATACTCAGCTTGAGAGATTTACATTAAGACAAAATACTCCTGAAAAGCAATGGAAGATAACAGATGAAGATTGGAGAAATCGTGAGAAATGGGATTTGTATGAGGAGGCTGTAAATGAAATGCTCCAAAAGACAAATACTACTTATGCACCATGGGTTGTACTAGAATCAAACGATAAAAAGTATGCAAGAATCAAGGCGCTAAAAACAGTAATTAAAGAAATTGAAAAAGTACTTGATTAAGGTTACAAAAAATATATTTGATGTGAATGTGTGAAGTGCAAGGATTAGATTTATTTTTATATTGAAAAATAAAAAATGCTAAAAATATCCATACAACACTTGACAAATTCCAATACTATTGTAAAACTATAGGGTGTTGTTTTTTGACAATGCCCTATTATTTTTGCTCAACAAAGAACTTTGATGGGGTAGTAGATATATTATTATGGCTTGTTTTGTATAAAGCTATGTAATAGAATATGAAAAGTAATATGCCACGTAGAAAAGTTAGTGGCGTTACATTATATAATACGAGGAGATAAGTACAATGGAATTTTGGGATATATATGATGAAAACAAGCAGAAAACAGGAAGAACAATGAAGCGTAATGACTGGTGTCTTAAGGATGGAGAATATCATCTTACAGTACTTGGGGTTATTGCTAGACCAGACAAGACGTTTCTTATTACAAAAAGGGTTATGACTAAGGCTTGGGCACCAGGTTGGTGGGAAGTATCAGGTGGTGCTGCAATGGCAGGAGAAGAATCCGAGGAAGCTGTTAAGCGTGAAATTAAAGAAGAAACTGGTCTTGATGTAAATGGCTTTTTGGGGGGCTATTTATTTTCATACAAGAGAGAAAATCCAGGGGAAGGCGACAATTATTTTGTAGATATATATAGATATGTTGGAGATTTTGATGAGAAGGATTTAAATCTTCAGGAAGAAGAGACTGCAGGCTATATGTTTGCAACACATGAGCAGATTAAAGAATTTGCTAATGAAGGTATATTTTTACATTATGACAGTATTAAACAGGCATTTGAATTTTAGTATTTTGAGGGTTATGGGTGTACAATTATGAATGAAACTATAATAATGGATAGTAGTGATATTACTGATAAAAAAAGAGGGCTTACAGGAAGCACAATTAAGTTAATTGCGTTAGTTACAATGTTTATTGATCACTTTGGAGCGACAATTGTAGAAAAATATGTTATGGGCATGCCACCAGGACAGGCTAGAAATGTTTGGGTAATAATATATTTAATTATGAGAAGCATAGGAAGAATTGCATTTCCTATATACATATTTTTATTAGTTGAAGGTCTGAAGTATACAAGAAGCAGAATAAAATATCTTGGAAGACTTATTATGTTTGCTTTTATTTCGGAGATTCCTTTTGATATTGCATTAAATAAATATGATATGAATGATATAAAGAATTGGGGATTAATAGAATTTGAATATCAAAATGTATTCTTTACATTGGCTTGCGGGTTCGCTGCCATTATGTGTATAGATGCAGTATTTAATAAGCTTAATAATCAAGCCTTGAATAAAGAAAAAAAAGCGACTGATATAGTAATTAAAGTAGTAATTACATTGGCTATTGGAGCTATATTTGCATATCTTGCTTGGCTTCTTAAAACAGATTATTCTGTATTTGGAGTTATTGCAATAATTGTAATGTATCTTGTAAGAAGAAAGCCGATTGTTGCAATGGGAGCAACCTGCGTGACACTTGCAATTTCATCAATTATTGAGATTGTTGCTTTAGTGGATATGGCATTAATTGCAAAATATAATGGTGAAAAGGGTATGAACATCAAATGGTTATTCTATTTGTTTTATCCAGTACACTTACTTATTTTAGGATTGATAAAACTTTGGATGTAATAGTAGAATAATTCTCATAGTGATTGAGATAAAAATAAAGACGCACATGTGAAAAAAACACAGTGCGTCATTGTTGCTTGTTGGAGGTAAAACATGGCTAAACGTACAAACAAAAAAAATAAAATAAAGCAAAATAGCAAAATAAATATCTCAAATAATATAATTAGTAATCAAACTAATAACAGCAAGAATACTGTTATAGATAATTCAGACTCTCAAAAGGAAAGTTTGCTTAAAATAATAATAGATAACCCTATTGTGCAATATAATATGTTATTTGCCATAGGAATATGCGTTATGCTTTTCTTCTTTATAAGATATGGGAAATTACCAATATGGAAGAATGATGGTTTATATCAGCATTATAATGCATTCCTTTATTATGGCCAGTGGTGGCGAGACTTACTACATAATATATTTGTTGAACACAAATTTGTTGCACCTGTGTGGGAATGGAGTATTGGATATGGAGCAGATGTAATTACAACCCTTAGTTATTATGTATTTGGTGACCCCTTTGCTCTTATATCAGTTATGACGCCAAGAGAATTTGGGGAGGTTGGATTTGTAATTTCTATTATCCTTCGAATGTATGTGGCTGGGCTTGCTTTTGGCTTGTATTGCCAAAAGATGAATTGTAGAAAATGGAGTACAATTCTAGCAACTATGATGTATGTATTTTCTTGCTATGCTGTTTATGCAGGAGTAAGACATCCATATTTCATTAGTCCGATGATATATTTGCCCTTGGTACTTTTTGGCTGCGAGAAGATACTTAGAAAAGAATCGTCTATACCATTTGTATTGGCAGTTGCATTATCGGCTTTGTCTAATTTCTATTTCTTTTATATGATTGTATTAATTACAATAATATATGTAGTTCTAAGATTGCTGTGCAATAAAGAAAATAGAACAATTAAATATATTATGTTAAATATATTTAAATTTGGTTTTTTTGCTTTAATAGGGCTTGGAATCTCTAGTATATTGTTATTGCCCAATGTTATGAATTTCTTTGGTAATACAAGAATAACAGGAAGCTACAAATTTAACTGGTTATATACAAAAGGTGAATACGAGAAATTACTTGGCTCTTTTGTGGGGGTTGAATTTGGCTCGGATTGGGCGATTGTTGGAATGTGTCCCCTTGCTTATCTGACCGCTGGCTTAACTGCAATTCGTAGAAAAAAAGAAGATAGATGGTCAGTGATATTTTTGTTTATGCAGATAATATTTTTGTTATTTCCAGTATTTGGGTTTATGTTTAATGGTTTTGGCTATGTGTGTAATAGATGGGTATTTGCCTGGGTATTTCTTATATCATATATGTTTGCCAGGTCTATGCCAGACTTACTTAACGCCACAAAAAAAGAAAGAAATATACTTGGTATAGGTTGCGCTTTATACTGTATGTTATGCCTTTTGTTTGAAAGCTCAAGAACAGAGGATACATTAATAGGTTGCATAATACTATTTGTGGGAGTGATGTTTCTTGGCTGGACAAGTGATATGGAAGATACCAGTAAAACAAAGCTTAAAAGAAAGACAATACAAATTGCAATAACTACTTTTCTTGTAGTTTTGTTCGTGGCACATTCAATATATTATAGATATTCAGTTGCAGAGCAAAACTATCTGGAATATTTCCAAAGTATTGGAACAGCTAATGTTAAATTATCCTCTGAAAGACTAAAATATTTCAATTTTGATGAAGAAGGCTTCTATAGAATAGATAATTCGTTAAACGACAATGAAGTAGCAAATTATTGTTTGTGTGATGGAAATAAAACAACAACATCTTATTGGTCACTTACCTGTCCGGAAGTAGTGAATTTCATGAAAACAAATAGCACTTACAAATGGATTCCATATTCGGTAAAGGGACTTGGAAATAGAGCATGGATACTTCCTTTAATTAGTGCAAAATATTTTGTAACATCTAGTACTAACGCTGCTATGGCTTCGGTTCCATACGGATATTATTATTCGAATAATTCAAGATATTCAGGAAAAGTTGAATATGAAGACAAAGCTTATATGTTGTATGAAACAGATAATGTTTTGCCATTTGGTTACACATTTAACAGCACCATAGCAAAAAGTGAGTTTGATAATCTTACATATGCTAAGAAGCAACAGGCTATGCTACAAGGTGCTGTTGTAGATGATAAAATAAAGGATAAAATAAAGTTAAAGACTTGTGAAACAAGATTTTCAGATCATAATGTACAAACTGTTATTTTGAAAGGAGATAATATCGAAGTCCAAGATAATGCATTGATTGTTAAAAAGAGCGACGCAGGACTTACAATTGAATTTACTCCATTAGACGAAGGCGAAATATATCTTCAGATAAAGGGCCTCCACTTTGAAAGTAAGCTTCAAAGAGACTTAAAGGATGGGGATGTTACAGTAAGTGCATATGACAAAAAAATGGAGGAGGAACGGTTTAAGTATTGGCAGCCAGCCGTAGAAACTGAAATAACTGCAGTATGTCATAATAATGTGGCATCAATAACGCATAATACGGACTATTGTAAATATGCTGAAGGACGTGAAGATTATTTAATTAGTCTTGGAAATGACTCGAATTGGCGAAGTGCAATAAAGGTTAAATTTGAAAAAACAGGAATATATACTTTTGATGATATAAGTGTTATATATCAGCCAATGGGAGAACTAACCTCTTTTGTTAACAAATTAAAAAAGGACACAATGAGTGATGTTGAGTTTTCAAGTAATAAAGTAACAGGGAACATTCAACTTGATGAGAATAAATTATTATGTTTTTCTATGCCATATTCAAAGGGATGGAAGGTGTATGTTGATGGCGAGGAAAGAGAATTAATATGCACGAATATTATGTTTGCAGGAGTGATGCTAGAACCTGGTAAGCATAATATTGAATTAAGATATTGTACACCTTATCTTAAACAGGGTGCTTTGATAAGCGTAATATCACTAATTTCATTAGTAATGGTAATATTTTATGAGATGCGTGCTAAGAAAATATTATAATAAAACATCAAAAAAGCTAGTGAGAAAAACGTGGAAACAAGCAAAATAAAGAATCTGAAAAATAAGTGAAATTAAGAAAACAGAAAACAAAAAAACGCACAAAAAAAGTCTGATGAAGAAAGGGGGCATCAGACTTTTTATTCTATATGTAAACTGTATGTCTATAAAAAAGTGAAGAGTAAAATAATTTAGATTCTATCGAATCAAAATGCTTCTTGCATAAGCATCTATATAAATAAGACAAAAATCTTACTGAATTGAGTTATCCTCAAAATTAACACCTAAAAGACCAGAATTCTTATCAACTGTAAGGTCAACTGAAATGTTCTTCTCTGGATCGTAGTAGTTAAGCTTAACAGTATTTACGTCAAGATCCTTCTGTGATGAAGGTGTTCCCCAAGCTGATAAAATCTCAGTGAGTGATGAACCCCATCTTAAACCACCAGCGATACGAATCTCATCTATAGCAAGTGTATCTTTAACATTCATCTCAAATCTGAATACTTTACAGTTAGTACCATCAGTTGTCTTTCCTGAATTGTTTACAATACCAACTGAAGTGTTGTTGTTGAAGAATGGATTCATAAGCTTAACTGAAAGCTGCTTAGCTGAGTCATTAACTGTTTCGCTAGCATTCTCATATGACCATCCCTCAGAAGCTAACTCAATGTAATCGAAAGGTACTTTATATAATTTATCTCCAAGAATGAACTGCATGTCCTTCCAGTTTGAAGAAAGATCAACTACAGAAGCTGTTGGCTTATCAACAGTGAGTGTATCTGATTCTTTTGCTCCACATCCAGTTACTGATAATGCTGTTGCAACAGCAAGTGTTAACATAACGATTCTCTTTTTCATCTTAATTATCTCCTTTAATCAAATTATTAATCAAAAAACTCTAAATTGTTTCTGAAATGTATCTCACTAAATAATCTAACCTTCACGTATTTTCATGTTCGTAATAATTTGTTTCCGAAAACAGTTATACTTATATCACGAGGTAAATAAAGTGTCAATAGAATAAAGACGTAGACAGAGTTAGAAAAAAAACGTGCTTTTAAAACTTTTTTATTCAAAATTTACAAGACGTTTTTGAGACAAAAAAATTAATTTAAATGGGATATACAAAATAGATAAAAAATCAAAGATTTTGAAAAGCTGTTTTTGTGCACAAACACAAAAAATAGCTGAAAAAATGGGAAAAAAGATTTTTTTGTTTTAGAAATATATATGAATATTGTATATGAGGTGACAAATGTGGTACATTATATATAGTTTATTGATGTGGATTAGATTGATATATGATTTATTAAGTAAAACGTTTTATTTGTTTGTAATTTATTGTATAATTATTACATTAATTAATAGATAAAACAATTCTAGTTATCTTTTATTATTAAGGAGGATTTACAAAATGTCAGACAAGGAACTCATCGTAAGTGGAAAAACATCTTTAGGTATTGAGTTTGGTTCAACAAGAATTAAAGCTGTATTAACAGGTGAGAAGGGAAAGCCACTTGCTTCAGGAAGTCATGAGTGGGAGAATAAGTACATTGATGGGGTATGGACATATAGCCTTGAAGATGTATGGAATGGTATTCAGGATTGTTATGCAGACTTAGTTAAGGATGTAAAGAAACAATATGATGTAGAACTTACTAAAGTAGGTGCTATGGGTATCTCGGCTATGATGCATGGATATTTAGCATTTGACGAAAAGGATGAATTATTAGTTCCATTTAGAACTTGGAGAAATACAATAACAGAGGAAGCCGCAGATAAGTTGACTGATTTATTCCAGTTTAATATTCCACAGAGATGGAGTATTTCACATTTATATCAGGCTATACTTAATAAAGAAGAGCATGTTCCTTCTGTTAAATTCTTTACAACATTAGCAGGTTACGTTCACTGGAAGTTAACTGGGGAGAAGGTACTTGGAGTTGGCGATGCATCAGGTATGTTCCCAATTGAGGCAACTAGTGGACAGTACGATACTAATATGATTAGTAAATTCAATGATTTAGTTGCTCCATGTGGATTTGATTGGAAGCTTATTGATATTTTACCAAAGGTACTTACTGCTGGTGATACTGCTGGTACACTTACAGCTGAGGGTGCTAAGTTACTCGATCCAACTGGTAAGCTTGAGGCAGGAATCCCAATGTGTCCACCAGAAGGTGATGCTGGAACTGGTATGACTGCTACTAATAGTGTAGCTGTTAGAACTGGTAATGTGTCTGCAGGTACTTCAATATTTGCAATGATTGTATTAGAGAAGGATTTATCTAAGCTTTATAAGCAGATTGATATGGTAACTACTCCTGATGGAGCACCAGTTGCTATGGTACATTGTAACAACTGTACTTCTGATCTTAATGCGTGGGTTAATATTTTTGATCAGTTTGCAAAGCTTATGGGCATGGATATTGATAAGAATGATTTATATGGAAAGTTATATACTAATGCATTAAATGGAGATGCAGATTGTGGTGGACTTGTTTCATATAATTATTTCTCAGGAGAGCCTGTAACAGGACTTGATGAGGGTGCACCTTTATTTGTAAGAAAGTCAACAGATAACTTTAATCTTGCAAACTTTATGAGAGCACATCTATATTCTTCACTTGCAGCACTTAAGGCTGGTCTTGACCTTTTATTAAAGGAAGAGAATGTTAAGATTGATGAGATGTTTGGACATGGTGGTTTATTTAAGACTAAGGGTGTTGGTCAAAGATTTGCAGCTGCAGCTATGAATTCAGCAGTTTCTGTTATGGAAACAGCTGGTGAAGGTGGAGCTTGGGGTATTGCTGTTTTGGCAGAATATATGAAGGAAAAGAAGGCTGGAGAATCTCTTAGTGATTACCTTAACAATAATATATTTGCAGGACAAAAGGGTGAGACATTAGAGCCTGTTAAGGAAGATGTAGAAGGCTTTGAGAAGTTCATGGATAGATATATGAAAGGGCTTGTTATTGAGCACGCAGCAGTTGATTCATTAAAATAAGGAAAAGAGGATTTAATAATGTTAGAAGAATTAAAGAAACAGGTATATGAAGCTAATATGGAGCTTCCTAGAAGAGGACTTATTACTTATACATGGGGAAATGTAAGTGGAATAGATAGAGAAACTGGATATTTTGTTATTAAGCCAAGTGGAGTAGATTATGATAAGCTTACTCCAGATGATATGGTTGTTATGGACTTAGAAGGCAATAAGATAGAAGGAAAATATAAGCCTTCCTCAGATACGCCTACTCATATGGCATTATATAAGAAATATCCTGAAATTGGTGGTGTAGTTCATACTCACTCTCCAGAGGCAACAGCATGGGCTCAGGCTGGAAGAAGCATTCCACTATACGGAACAACACATGCGGATTATTTTTACGGAGATATTCCATGTGCAAGAGTGTTAACTCAGGAAGAAATTGATGAAGCATATGAGCTTAATACTGGTAATGTAATTATTGAAACATTTGAGAATGCAGGCTTAAATCCTATGTATACTCCTGCTGTATTATGTAAGAATCATGGTCCGTTTACATGGGGTAAGGACGCGGCAGAGGCAGTACATAATGCAGTAGTATTAGAAGAAGTTGCAAAGATGGCTACAAAAACAGAATTAATTAATCCTAAGGTTGCACCAGCACCAGATTCAATGAAGAATAAGCATTTCTTCAGAAAACATGGGGAGAATGCTTACTACGGACAGAATTAATATATGAATAATATGGCATGGATGTAGCATTATATTGTTTTATATTGTTTCTGCATTATGTATATGTATTGGAGGAATAAAATGTTAAGAGTAGTAGAAACAGAAAATGGATTTGTACAAGGACTTCCTGCAGCAGATCCAAGAGTAACATCATTTAAGGGAATTCCATTTGCGGCTCCACCAATTGGAGAAAACAGATGGAGAGCACCACAGCCTTGCGAGAATTGGGAAGGTATTAGATTAGCTTATGAGTTTGCACCAATATCAATGCAGGACACACCAGGAATTGGTGACGATATATATTGTAGAGAATGGCATGTAGATCCAGAGATTCCTATGGATGAAGATTGCTTATATCTTAATGTTTGGACTAATGCCAAAACAGTAGATGCTAATTTACCAGTTTTGGTATGGTTCTTTGGTGGTGCTTTTCAGTGGGGCTATACTGCCGAAATGGAATTTGATGGTGAGAGAATTGCAAGACGTGATATAGTTGTAGTTCAGGTAAACTATAGACTTGGTGCTTTTGGATTTTTATCACATCCAGAGATAACAAGTGCACAGTCAGATGCTCCAGCAAACTTTGGACATTTAGATCAGCAGGCTGGTCTTAGATGGGTTAAGAGAAATATTAAAGCATTTGGTGGTAATCCAGACAATATTACAATTGCCGGACAGTCTGCAGGAGGCGGAAGTGTTTTGGCACAGCTTGCTTGTTTAGATAATGATGGTGATTTCCAAAAGGCAGTAATATTTAGTGCAATGATTAATAGCCCTTATAAGATGCCTTCATTAATTGCACCTAAGACATTAGCCGAAAATGAGCGAGTTGGTAAAGAATTTTTTGAGTTTCTTGGAGTAAATTCTCTTGAGGAAGCAAGAAAGCTTGATGCATTCTATATTAGAGATAAGTATGGTGAATTTGCTGCAAGTAAAGGCAATTTCCTTGCAATGGATGGAAGATTTCTTTCTTGTATAGATGATAAATTCATGAAGATGAATCCAATGAAGGCATTTTTCACAGGTGATAGAGTTAAGGTGCCTGTTATGTCAGGTAACACAGCAGATGAATTTTTAGATGTTATATTTGCTAAGGATGATGTGGAATATGAAGAAAAGGTTAAAGAAATCTTTGGAGATTATGCAGAAGAATTTATGAAATATCCTGAAGCAAAGGTTAAAATTCCTATGGGATATGCCCCAATCAATGGTATCGAATTAACTACAAAGGCAGCATTTTTGGCTGAAGAAAATAATGATAATAAACAGGATTGTTATTACTATAGATTTAATCCACATATTCCAGGAGAGGATAATCCAGGGACTTTCCATTCTGTTGATTTATGGTTTTTCTTTGAAACTCTTGCTAAATGTACAAGACCATATACTGGAAAATACTATGATTTAGCTCGTCAGATGTGTAACTACTTTAGCAATTTCATAAAGAATGGCAATCCAAATGGTGCAGATATTGATGGTACAATGATGCCTGAGTGGAAACCATATACTAAGAATTCTAAAAATGAAATGGAATTCACAACAGATGGTGCTGTTGCAAAGGTTGAAGATTATAAGCTAAAGGAATTATTAATAAAGAATATAACAGAAGAGTTTTTACAGTAACTTTGCTTATTACTAGTTATAATATGTGAAGCTTAAGATTTTTTGATAATAAAACTAGAGCATGGTTAGAAAAAGACATAAAAAACCATGCTCTTTTTGGCAATGTTTGAGTGAGTATAGTTCTTGTAAAATCTGCTGATTTGTTGTAAAGTAGGATAAGGGATTATGAGATGTATTAAGAATTATTAAGTATTTATTTTGTATATGAATGCGAGGTGTCATATGAGAACAACAGCACGAAGAGAAAGTAAGAAAATTGAGATAATGGAGAAAAGTTTTGCGTGTTATTGCGAGAATGGTTTGAGCGAGACAGGAATTAAGGCTCTTGCAAAGGCATGTGATATGACTGCACCAAATTTTTATTCATATTTTGATAATCTTGATCAGCTTATTATAGAAGCAACTGAACATTGTATGACTAAGATTGAAATAGAATTTATGGAGCATGCTCCTAAGTCAGGTGATGAAGTTTTTGACTTTATTGATACTATGACTGAGTGGTGTGCTGAAAAGTATGGTCCACAGTATAGATTTATGTATCAAGTATATACTACTCCTAAGTATTTAGAATATGGAAAGCAGTTTTATAAGAATACATTAGAGAGATTTAAGAGGTATGCTAAAGAGTTAGAGCCTAAGCTTGATATTCCTTGGCAGATTATTATTTCAATTGTAATTGTATTTTCACAGACCGTAATACAGTATGCAATATACGAGGAAAAATCATATTTAGATATTCAAAAGCATATGCTTAAGCAGATGGTTAGATCTATTATGAGAGATAATAAAGGGTTAAGATTTCCTGGTGAGAAGATAGTAACTGCAGGACCAAACAGTCTAGGAATTCCAGGTGGTACAATAGTATAATGATAAAAGCCTGTATCTTTGGTTTGTCAAGGATACAGGCTTTTGTTTTGAAAATTTTGTAATGTTAGTTTTGATAATATAAATATTGTTTTTTTAATGTTAGTTTTGATAATGTAAATATTATTTTTTAAATGTTAGTTTTGATAATATAAATATTATTTTTTGGTGACGTTTGTTTTCTGATGCTCCATTCTGAATTTCTTAGGAGTCATGCCGTATTTCCTCTTGAAGACTCTAATTAAATGACTACAATCTGAGAAACCTGTTTCATTACTTATATAGCTTAAATCGTAATCAGTAAATAATAGAAGGTTTTCAACCTTGCTTAGTCTTATGAATTCTATGTAATCCTTGCAGGATTGTCCGTATAAATCTCTGAAATATTTTGCAAAATATGAATAGCTCATATGACAGAGCTTAGCAATATCTTCAACAAGTATTTTCTCGTTGGAATGTTTATCAATATATTCAAGAATATTATTAATTGAATAGCTTTCCTTTACCACTGGAGTGGTGATATTAGTATCAAAGCCGTAGGCTTTCCATATTCTAATTATTCTAAGCAATAATGTAGAAATATTGTACTGAAGAAGTGATGTATACCCAAAATCCTTATCGTTTATCTCCTGTACGCAGTCTCTGAAGAAACGTGCTAATGAGAAATCAGTGAAGTGCTTTTGTGAAAAAACAATTGGTAAATCAGGATTGTTGGCTGCGCTTAATACCATGGCATTAAATTCAGATATATAATTATCTGGATGTGGTAATTTGCTTAAATCAAATTTTAATACATAAAATCTAAGTGGTTCATCATTAACGTTATTAAATGAGTGAATTTGTTGCGGGAAGAAAAATACCATTTGTCCTGGATGCAATAATACTGTTTTTGAGTTGAGAATAATCTTGGCAACACCTTCAACAATATAGGCTATTTCAACAAAGTAATGCCAATGAGCTTGGACTGGAAATGGATAATGTTCTGCATCAAAAAGTAAAGCTTCTATTGGAGAATTAAGTGAATCTTGAAACTCAAATAAATCCTGCATATAATGTCCCCCTCACCATTTGATTAATATGTGCAAAAATAATTTTGACATAATTAATTAAAATTATCAAAATACGAATAAATGCGTTAATGATTTATAATAAAAATATCTATTATAAATTCTGTTATTATTCAATATAAGCAATACGTTTAATAATAGATTTGTTATATTATTTTGTGGATATATTATATAACATATTAGAAAAAATTGCTATAGTGTGTTATTGAAAGATTTACGAGTAAAACGATTTATTGAACAATATAACATTAGGCGTAGATAATCTTTAATATATAGAATTATTCAAGTTGATATATGTTGGAACATAACGTATGGATAATTTAGTTTAACACATGTTGGAACATAGCGTATGGATTGTTTAGTTTCATACACGTTTGGATATAACGTGTGAATTATTTAAGGAGGAATATATGAGCAAGAATAATGTATTAGATATGACTACAGGTAATGAAACAAGTTTACTGCTAAAGTTTGCTATTCCAATGCTTATAGGAAACATTTTCCAGCAATTATATAATATGGCAGATGCAATTATTGTTGGACATTATGTTGGTGCTAAAGCATTAGGTGCTGTAGGGTCAGTAGGAAGTATTAATTTTATATTTTTTTCTTTGTGTCTTGGACTTACAGCAGGTATTGGAATATTGGTTTCGCAGTACTTCGGTGCAAAGAATGATACATTTGTAAAGAAAATGATTGGAAATTCCATTTATCTTATTGGTGGAGTTGGATTATTGGTAAGTATAATCTCGGTTATATATGCAGGACCAATTCTAAGCTTGATGGATACGCCACAGGATACATTCGCTGATGCTTTGTCATATATGAGAATTACCTGCGGAGCAACAATAATTGTTGCTATCTATAATGGTATTTCTTCTATATTAAGGGCGCTTGGCGATTCGAAAACACCACTTATTTTTCTTACGGTGGCATGCTTTATTAATATAGTATTAGATTTTGTATTTATTCTTGTATTTGATATGGGTGTTGCAGGAACAGCATGGGCAACAATTATCTCGCAGGCAGTATCGGCTATTGGTTCAATTGTGTATGCATGGAAAAGAAATCCATATCTTAAGCTTTCTAAAGAAGATATGGCTATTGACTATAGCTTAATGGTTAAAAGTGTTAGAACAGGTATGCCAGTGGCAGCACAAAATGCAATGATAGCATTTTCGTGTATAGCTCTTCAAAGAGTTGTTAATGGATATGGAAGTACAATTATGGCAGCTTACACAGCGACAGGAAGAGTTGAGCAGTTAATTCATCAGCCATTTAATTCGCTTGGTATGGCTATGTCAACATTTGCTGGACAAAACATGGGAGCTAATAAATTAGAACGAGTTACAAAGGGCTGTAAGAAGGCTGAAAAGCTGGTTTTTGTATTTAGTATAATAATGCTTGTTGTAATGTTCTTGTTTGACAAAGCAATTGTAAGTATTTTTATTGCAGAGCCAGAGATAATAGAAATAGGTGGAAATGGCCTTAAGATTACAAGTGTGCTTTATTTTGCTCTTGGTAGTATATATGTAATACGAGGAGCATTAAATGGTGTAGGTGATGTGTCGTATGCTATGATAAATGGTATATGTGAAGTAATAGGCAGAGTTTTCTTCGCCTTTGTACTTGGGCTTATTCCAGGAGTTGGCTTCTGGAGCGTATGGCTTACAAATGGTTTTACATGGGTTGTAACTGCAATAGCAGGAACAATAAGATTTGTGCGTGGAAGATGGAAAACAAAAGTATTAATTAACTAGAATTATTTTGACATGAATTATATATGAGTTAGCACCTTGAAATATTTCTTCAAATGCTTCTTGATAATAATGTGGCTATGAGTAAATTTGCTTGTAGCCATTTTACTTTTTTAGATAAAATATAACTCAACTTATGCCTTGATTTGTGGTATTATTAATTCACTGATGAAGGTTAAAAATATACGTGATATTAGTAAGGAGATTCATTTGTGGAAAATAGAGTAATAAAGAAAAAAAACAACCTTCCTGTTCTATTACTTGGTGTTATGGTGATTATGACTATTATTGGAATAATAGCATTTAAGATAGCATTTTCAATTAATCAGAAATCAGACGGAATAAATGAGAATAGAGAATATGATAAGTATTATGTGCTTATTTCTACAGATCCTAATGCCAATCTATGGAAAAATATACATGAGGGGGCTGCTTCATGTGGAGAGAAAACAGATGCCTTTGTTGAACAGTTTGGTGTGTTTGTGGGAAGTGAGTATACAGCTTTGGAGAAGCTTGACATAGCAATTTCTGCTAAGGTTGATGGCATTATTATTGAAGGACAGGATAATGATTTAATTGAGGAAGGAATTAATAAGGCAACTGAAAAGGGCATTCCTGTAGTGACTATATCTCAAGATAAGGCTGAGAGTATGCGAGTAAGTTTTGTTGGTGTGAATAATTATGAACTTGGTAAAAAATATGGTTTAGAGATAGAAGAGCTGGCTAATAAACTTTGTGCAGAGGAAAATAAGCCTTCTGTAAATGTGCTTGTTTTGGTAGGAGAATCAACAGGTAAGAGTGTGCAAAATATTTTATTATCTGGAATTAGAGAAGAACTTAGTAACAAAAATATACTAAATGATAAGGTTTTCCTAGATGTAAGTGCATTGAAGGATACTAACTCGTTTGATGCAGAAGAAGAAATAAGAGATATATTTGTAGGAGAAAATGAGGTTCCAGATATTATTGTTTGTTTAAATGAATTGCATACAAATTGTGTTGCTCAGGCTGTTGTAGATTACAACAGAGTTGGTAAAACAAATATTATTGGCAGCTTCGCTTCAGAAGCGATAATTAATAATATTGATAAAGAAATTATTTATTCAACCCTGGCAATTGATGATAAGCAGATGGGTGAATATTGTGTTACGGCATTAAATGAATATAAAGAATTAGGATATGCCAACGAGTATTACGTTGTAGATACATATAGAATTAATAAAGAAAATGTATCATCCTATATGGGAGGTGCAGACGATGAATAGAATTAGCAAATTCAACGATTTGGGCCTTCAAACAAAACTAGTTATTGTATATGTTGTAAGTATGCTTCTTATATTAATACTTAATTTATTTATATATGGAAACATTAATGGCATACTTAAGAAATTCGACAAAATATATGATGGTAATGTGAAGCTTAATGAACTGTCAGAATCACTTAATCAGGTCCAAAATAATATGACGGATTATCTTAATACAAAGACAACGGATTCTATGGATGCATATTATAAGGCTTGCCAGGATTATACAAAGCAGATAGATAATTTATCAGAGGTTGTTTCAAGTGACGAGACACTTAGACTTGAAAAAAACATTAAGGAAATGTCCTTAGAGTATCTTGAACAAACTAATCGTGCCATAGAAGCAAAACGAGGCAGAAATATTGAAAAGTATAAGTTGTACAGTACTAATGCAAAGAAAATATATGGTTATATTCTTAGCTATGTAGATAGATTAAATAACCTTAGATTTGCAAATAATTCGTCAAACTACAAATCACTTTCAGTATCACTTAGATATTTGGAGGTAGTTAATACGATTGTGTTTATTGCAGTGGTTATGATTAACATTGTTATAGTTGGTATAATACTTGGCAATATTACTAAACCTCTTAAGTCACTTGCTGTTGTTGCCAATGAGGTGGCGTCGGGGAATTTAGAGGTTGAACCACTTATGGTTGAGTCAAAGGATGAGGTTGGAGTTGTAGGTAGTACATTTAATCACATGATTGTAAGTATTAAGGACAATATTGAACAGCTTAAGGAAAGTATGGACAATGAAAGGATTCTTAAAGAAAAAGAATTTATGATGGAAAATAGCTTAAAAGATGCACAGCTTAAATATTTGCAGACGCAGATTAATCCACATTTCTTGTTTAACACTCTTAATGCAGGAGCCCAGCTTGCCATGATGGAGGGGGCTGACAGAACCTATGAATATGTTCAGACTGTGGCAGATTTCTTTAGATATAACATAAAGAAGAATCATGACAGTGTTTCTCTAAAGGAAGAACTTAATCTAGTAGACAATTACATATATATATTAAATGTAAGATTTGCAGGAGATATAAAATATGTATCTAATATAGATGAAGGCTTACTTGGAATAACTGTTCCTAGCATGATTCTTCAGCCTATAATAGAAAATAGTGTGAATTATGGAATAAGGGATATAGACTGGGAAGGGGTAATTAGTTTATCAGTTTATGAAAAGAATAATAAAGCGTATATTTCTATTGAGGATAATGGCGTGGGAATATCTAAGGAAAAGATAGAAAAAATAATGAATTCTGAGAATTTAGATGATATTAGAAGTGAATCAGAGAGAGATTCAAATGGTATCGGTTTAGATAATGTAATACGAAGACTGAAGCTATATTATAACAGTGATGATGTATTTGATATAAGTAGTTTAGGTAAAAATCAAGGAACAAAGGTATTGTTAAAGCTTCCAATTTTAAAGGAAGAAGCCTAAGTATTTTGTGTGATATGGTGGCTGAGGGAGGAACGACATGTACAGAATAATGTTAGCAGATGATGAGGGAATAGTGATTGAATCTCTAAAGTTTATAATACAGAAGGAATTTGGCAATGAATGTATAATTGAATCAGCAAAAACGGGACGTAATGTTATTGAGCTTGCAGAACAATTTAGACCGGATATTGCATTTATGGACATAAAAATGCCAGGAATAAATGGTATTGATGCAATGAAGGAGATAAGAAAAACAAATACATCAGTACAATTTATTGTTATGTCAGCTTATGATAAGTTTGATTATGCCAAGGAGTCGATTAATCTAGGTGTTTTAGAGTATTTGAATAAGCCAGTAGACAGAAATAAGATTATAGCTGTAATAAACAAGGCGATGAAAATAATAGATAAGGATAGGAAAGCCAGAAGCAGGGCTCTTCAAATCAAGGAAAAAATGGAAACAGTTGTACCTATTATTGAAAACAGTTTTGTATATAGCCTGTTATTTCAAGGTCCAGATACAGATGAAATTGACAATTTCAAGAATCTGCTTGAGTTAGAAAATAATTACTGTAGTGTGGCAATTCTTCAATGCGGAGAGGAGAATATTGGAAACCAAATGACGAATTCTATTGGTTCTTCAGTAAGACTTCAAAGACAGTTTAGTGAGGTAAGAGAAATAATAAAAGAAAACTTAGGTGGAATTGTAAGCTCTGTAATGGCTAATGAGATAGTAATTATAATTCCTAGCGAGGATAATATCTTAGAATATAACGAAAGAAGTCTTCTTATTGAGAAGGCGAGAAATATGCTTAAGGATTTAAGAAAACGAGTAGATGCTTCTTTTAGAATTGGTTTTGGACAGGTGGTTTCACTTGGCGAAGCGGGAAAGTCTTATATAGATGCAAAACAAGCTTTGCAATATATTGAAAGTAGCGTAGCCCATGTGGATGATGTTTCTTTAGGCTGTGATTATGAGGAGAATTATCCTATTGACATTGAAAATGAAATATTTAAGGCGACTAAAAAAGGAAATGTTGAGGCACAAAAGGTGTCAGTAGAAAAGTTCTATGACTGGATGGTGGCAAATTACAGTGACACTGTAATAGATATAAAAACAAAGGTTTTGGAATTTGTTTTGCGTGCTGAAACAATTGGATATGAAGCAAGCTCAAAGGTGTATAGATTTTGTTCAAGACATGATTACATTCCAACTATTATGGCGTATGATAATTTTGATGCATTAAAGGAATGGTTTGTGGATAAGATGAATAAGGCTGCTTATACAGTAGCATGTAATAAAGAACAGGCAGAAAGTGATGTTATTTCTGTTGCAAAAAAATACATATTATCTAATTATCAAAAGGATATATCTTTAGATGACGTATCTAGAGAAGTTGACATAAGTTCATATTATTTTAGTAAGCTATTTAAGGAAGCTGCAGGTGAAAACTTTATTGAATATCTTACTAATATTAGAATTGATAAGGCAAAGGAGCTCTTACAGGGAAAAGAAAAAACCATCAAAGAGGTTTGTGCTGAGGTTGGATATGCAGATCCTAATTACTTTAGTAGGGCATTTAAGAAAAAGGTCGGTGTAACTCCTACAGAGTATAGAGAGGAGAATTTATGATTAGAAAAATGAAATCAATTTGCATATTTTTTATTATATGCTGCTTAGCTATTTCTGGATGTGGAAATAAGATTGAGCAATCAAAATATAGCGAGGAAAAAGAGGAAAAGATACAAATTGGAATTTGTTTTGATTCATTTTTGATTGAGAGATGGGAACGTGACAGAGATGTATTTGTATCAACTGCAAAGGAATTAGGAGCAGAGGTTAATGTTCAAAATGCCAATGGTTCAGTGGAAACTCAAATATCACAGATTAATTATCTTATTGATAAAAAAGTGGATGTAATTGTTGTTATTTGTGTTGCTGGAGATTGTCTAAAAGAGGTCGTTGAACGAGCAAAAAAGGAAGGTGTTAAGATTATTGCTTACGATAGAATGATTCTTAATTCTGGTGTGGATTTATATATTTCATTTGATAATGAAAAGGTTGGCTCTTTAATGGGAAATGCTGTTGTTACAAGTGGCAAGAACTGCAAGAATGTATTAATGCTAACAGGTCCTAACACAGATAATAACGTAGGTCTTGTAAATAAAGGATTTCTTGATGTGATGACTAGTAATAATATAAATATAGTAGACACAATGCATGCAGATGCCTGGAGACCGGAGTACGCGTCAGACTATTTGTATAGTCATCCTGAGATGCTTGATAAGGTTGATGTAATAATGTGTGGTAACGACAATATTGCAACTAGTACAGTTCGAGTACTTGCAGAAAAGAGAAAAGCTGGTGATATACTTGTAACAGGGCAGGATGCAGATCTTGAGGCATGTCAGAGAATTGTCGAGGGAACACAGCTTATGACAGTATATAAGCCAGTAGAGTTGTTGTCTAAACAGGCTGCAGAATGTGCTGTTAAGCTTGCAAAAAATGAATCACTAGAAGGAATTAATACTAAATTATCAGACGGAACATATGATATAGACAGTATAATTCTTGATCCAATTGCAGTTACAAAAAGCAATATAGATGATACGGTAATAAAGAATGGATTCCATTCAAAAGAAGAGGTATATCTTAATGTATCAGGAAAATAAAAAACTTAATGACAGGTTAATGTTACTTGGGTGGCAAAATGGCATATATAGAGTATTAACTTAATATACATACAATATGTGTACAGTATTTTTTTGAAAAGGTATAGCAAAAAAATGCTAGGACAACGAAAACAGTGAAGAAGTGATATGGCAAAAATGTTAAGGCGTTAACAATCTATTCCTATATAATATGTGATAAAGTCAAAGAGTAGTAAATATTAATTATTTATTTTAAGAACGGAGGCATATTAAATGAAGAAAAAGATAATAAGCGCTATGCTTGGCATAGCAATGTTAGGAACTTTGTTAACTGGTTGTGGTGGCTCAGATTCAAGTGAGAGCAAGGAAACAACTGCAAAGGCTACTGAGGTTGAAAAGACTGAGGCAAGTGGCGGAGATGAAACTACTGAAGCTAAGGCTGATGATGCAGCTGCATCAGGAAGTCACAAGATTGGTGTATCAATGCCAACTAAAGATCTTCAGCGTTGGAACCAGGATGGTGAGAACATGAAGAGCCAGCTTGAATCTGCAGGATATGAAGTTGACCTTCAGTTTGCAAGTAATGATATTCAGACTCAGGTTTCACAGGTTGAGAATATGATTTCAGGTGATTGCGAATTATTAGTAATCGCATCAATTGATGGTGATTCACTTGGAACAGTTCTTGCTCAGGCAAAAGAAAAGAATATCCCGGTTATCGCTTACGATAGACTTATCATGAACTCAGATGCAGTTACATATTATGCAACATTTGATAACTATTTAGTAGGTCAGAAGCAGGGTGAATTTATCGAAGAAAAATTAGACCTTAAAAATGCTGAAGGCCCATTCAATATGGAAATCGTAACTGGTGACCCAGGTGATAATAACGTAAACTTCTTCTACGGTGGTGCTATGGATGTACTTAAGCCATACATTGACAGTGGAAAGCTTGTTGTTAAGTCTGGTCAGATTGAGAAGGCAGATGTTGCAACAGCTAACTGGGCAACAGATGCTGCACAGGCTAGATTTGAAGCAATCATTTCATCTTACTATTCAGATGGAACGAATCTTGATGTAGTACTTGCTTCTAATGACTCAACTGCACTTGGTGTAGCTAATGCATTAGCAGCTAACTACACTGGAACATATCCAATTTTAACTGGTCAGGATTGTGATATTGCAAGTGTTAAGAATATTCTTGCTGATAAGCAGTCAATGTCAATCTTCAAGGATACTCGTGATTTAGCTTCTAAGGTTGTTGAAATGGTAGATGCAATCATCAACGGAAAAGAAATCGAAGGTCTTGATACTACAACATATGACAATGGTAAGGGAATTGTTCCTTCATACCTTTGCGAGCCAGTATTTGCAGATAAGAACAACTACAAAGAAATTCTTATCGATTCAGGATACTATCAGGAATCTGATTTACAGTAAGTTCTCTGATATAACTATAGCAGGCGGGCAAATCTCGCCTGCTATTTATGAATAAAAGTAGGTTGGGAGTGAAATATTTTGGCGAAAGTATTATTGGAAATGAAGCAAATAACCAAAACTTTCCCCGGCGTTAAGGCTCTTGATAATGTTAATCTTAAGGTTGAGGAAGGAGAGATACATGCTCTCGTAGGCGAGAATGGTGCTGGTAAATCAACACTTATGAATGTTCTTAGTGGCGTATATCCATATGGAACATACGATGGTGACATTGTATATGACGGTGAAGTTTGTAGGTTTAACAAAATAAAAGATAGTGAAGAAAAAGGAATAGTAATAATCCATCAGGAGTTAGCGCTTATTCCATATATGACAATTGGTGAGAATATGTTCCTTGGTAATGAACGAGGCAAGAAATTTGCCATCAACTGGAACGATACTCATGGACAGGCAGAAAAGTATTTAAATATAGTGGGATTGAAAGAATCCTCAAGAACTTTAATAAAGGATATTGGTACAGGTAAACAGCAGTTAGTTGAGATTGCAAAGGCCCTTGCCAAAAATGCAAAGCTTCTTATCTTGGACGAGCCAACTGCATCTTTGAATGAAACTGATTCGAAGGCATTGCTTGACTTGTTATTACAGTTCAAGAAGGAAGGAATGACTTCGATAATTATTTCTCATAAGTTAAATGAGATTTCATATGTAGCAGATAAAATAACAGTTATCCGAGATGGTTCAACTATTGAAACATTGGACAAGGCAAAGGATGACATATCTGAGGACAGAATAATTAAAGGAATGGTTGGTAGAGATCTTACAGATAGATTTCCTAAAAGACCTAGCAAGAATATTGGTGATATTAGTCTTGAGGTTAAGGACTGGACTGTTTATCATCCCCTTTATACCGAAAGAAAGGTTGTTGACAACGTAAGTATTAATGTACGTAAGGGCGAGGTAGTTGGTATTTCTGGACTTATGGGTGCAGGAAGAACTGAACTTGCAATGAGTATATTTGGTAAGAGCTATGGTCATAACATAAGTGGACAATTGATGATTAATGGCAAGGAGGTACATCTAAAGAATGTAAGAGATGCTATTAAGCATAAGATTGCTTATGTTACAGAGGATAGAAAAGGAAACGGTCTTGTATTATCTAATTCAATCAAGATTAATACAACAATGGCTAATCTTGAAGGTGTTAGTAAGCACTCTGTAATTAATTCAGAAAAGGAATATGCAGTTGCTGTTGAATACAAGGAGAAGTTAAGAACAAAGACTCCATCTGTTGAGCAGAATGTAGGTAATCTTTCAGGTGGTAATCAGCAGAAGGTTCTTCTTGCAAAATGGATGTTTGCAGATCCAGAAGTTCTTATCTTAGATGAACCTACAAGAGGTATTGATGTAGGTGCTAAATATGAAATTTACTGTATCATCAATGATTTGGTGGCAACAGGAAAATCCGTGATTGTTATCTCATCAGAGTTACCTGAGGTACTCGGTATGTGTGACAGAATATATGTAATGAACGAGGGTAAAATCGTTGGTGAGGTGTCGGCAGAAGAGGCTTCACAAGAGAAGATTATGTCTTATATCTTAAAGGCAAATAATTAGAAAAAGGAGCGTAAATGACATGGATAATGAAAAATTAATGTCCTTTGTGAAAAAATACACAATGATAATTGTATTAGTGTTGGTTACAGCTTTCTTTGGATGGAAGACTGGTGGAAAGCTCTTCTTACCACAAAATGTAACAAACCTTATAGCTCAGAATGCATATGTATTCGTACTTGCAACAGGTATGCTTTTATGTATTCTTACAGGTGGTAACATCGACCTTTCAGTAGGTTCAGTAGTATGCTTCGTAGGTGCAGTAGGTGCTACACTTATGCAGAAGAATTGGAATATACTTGCAGCAGTACTTATGATGCTTGTAATAGGTCTTGCTATTGGTGTATGGCAGGCATTCTGGATTGCATACGTTCGTGTTCCACCATTCATCACAACACTTTCTGGTATGTTAATATTCAGAGGATTATCAAATGTAGTACTTAATGGTATGACAGTATCAGTGCAGAATGAAACATTTATAAAAGTATTCGGTGGTGGTGCAAACTGCTACATCAGTGATTTATTCAACGGAAAAGATTTCAACTTGACTTGTATGGTTGCAGGTATTATTGCTTGTGTAATCTATGTAGCAATTCAAATCGGTAACAGAACTTCTAGATTAAAAAAAGGATATGAGGTTGGTTCTTTTTTTGGAATGCTTGCAAGAATAGTTGTTATTAGTGCTGTAATACTTGTATTCTCATATAAGTTGGCTCAGTACAAGGGTATTCCAACAGCTTTAGTTTGGGTATTAATTGTAGTATTAGTTTATGGTTATATTACTTCTAAAACAACAGTTGGTAGATATTTCTACGCAGTAGGTGGTAACGAGAAAGCAACAAGACTTTCTGGTATCAATACTAATAAGGTTTATTTCCTTGCATACGCAAATATGGGATTTCTTGCAGGCCTAGCAGGTATCCTTACAATTGCTCGTATGACAAGTGCACAGCCTACATATGGTCAGAACTATGAGATGGATGCAATTGGTGCATGTTTCATAGGTGGTGCTTCTGCATATGGTGGAATCGGTACAGTACCTGGAGTTATCATTGGTGCGGTATTAATGGGTGTAATCAATCTTGGTATGTCTATTATGGGTGTAGACAGTAACTTCCAAAAGGTTGTAAAGGGTGCTGTATTATTGGCAGCAGTTATCTTCGATGTTGTTACTAAGAAGGCAAACAAAAATAACTAATTATAATGTAGCTAACCAATTAACTTTTTAGCATAGGTCCTGTCCCTCCTCCTTTCTGGACGGGACCTGAAATAAAAAAGCTAAATATAACGACTATAGAATGTATTAAAAAAGAGAATTCCTAATGTGGAGTTCTCTTTTTTTATTTTATTATTGAACTAATGTTATATGAAATGCATAGTAAAGAATAGGTAAAAATATACCATTTTACCATTGAAAGTGATAATTATTTTCGGTATAATTAATTACATATTGAGGTCGTTATTTTAGAAGGGTGTTGTTTAGCAAGATTTGTCTATTAATAATGTCTGAAATACGATAATTATTAAAAATTATGAAAGTACGGAGGAGACTAGAATGGAAGAAAAGAAGAGCGTAGAAAAAGAACCTTTGGTAACACATATTTATACAGCAGATCCTTCTGCACACGTGTTTGAAGGAAAATTATATGTTTATCCATCACATGACTTAGAGCATGATGGAGAGGACAATGATGACGGTGATGAATATCAGATGGAGGATTACCACATCCTTTCATTAGATGATATCGGTGCACCATGTATCGATAATGGTGAAGCACTTAACATGAGAGATGTGCCTTGGGTAAGCAAGCAGATGTGGGCACCAGATGCAGCTTACAAGAATGGTAAGTATTATTTATATTTCCCAGCAAGAGACAAGGACGGAATCTTCCGTTTAGGTGTTGCTGTAGGTGACAGACCAGAAGGACCTTTCAAGCCAGAAGCAGAGCCAATTAAGGGAAGCTTCAGTATTGACCCAGCTGTATTAGTAGATGATGATGGATCTTCATACATTTACTTCGGTGGTCTTTGGGGCGGTCAGCTCGAGAAGTGGGAGACTGGTGAGTTCGTAGAGAACCCAGATCCATACCCAACTGATAAGCCAGAGGTATGTCCAAGAGTAGCTAAGCTTACTGATGATATGCTTCAGTTTGATGGTGATGTTCAGAGAATTCAGATTGTAGACGAAGATGGTAACCCTATCTTAGCAGGAGATGAGGATAGAAGATACTTCGAGGGTCCTTGGATGCACAAGTACAATGGAAAGTATTACTTCTCATACTCAACTGGTACAACTCATTACCTTGTATACGCTGTTGGTGATTCACCAATGGGACCTTTCACTTACAAGGGAAGAATCTTAGAGCCAGTTATTGGATGGACTACTCACCATTCAATCGTTGAGTTCAAGGGTAAGTGGTATTTATTCTACCATGATAGCTCATTATCAGGTGGAATCAACCACAGACGTTGTGTTAAGTTCAGAGAATTAAAGTATAACGAAGATGGAACTATTGTAACAATGGATCCAAGCAAAGACTGATTCTAAACTTTAAAAGTCAATTCCAAGAGCCCGTAGGATTTCCTACGGGCTTTTTTTATGTAATAGGAAAGTCCTCTGGATTTCCTATTAGATAAAAAGACACTGCGTGTCAAAGATGCACACTCACGCGTAATGAAGATGTTGCAAAAGCAACCGCGCTCGGCGCGAGAGTCTTGCAAGCAAGACTCTTTGTTCTATACCGCGGCCTTGTGGCGCGGGGCCTGCCCGGCAGTGGCATCAAAAGAATAGATTAACATATATAGTGGTTATTTTAACTATACTGGTTTATGTGATTTTGTTGAGAAATAGCCATGCCTATAGAATATATGCGAATCATAAAAGTAAAGAAGTTTTTGGAAAAGAAGCTTTGGAAGAATTGAATCATATAAGCTCTATAAAAGAGCGTAAAATTGGTAAAGAGTTGATAGCTATAGAGAAGCAATGTTTGATTGATAAAAAAAACGATGCAAGGACTCAGGTATTGCATGAACAGTTTTTATCAGATAAGGATGGTTTTTGGAATTATTTATATGCAAAGTTTCTTTCTTGCAAGATAAAGGGTGATGAAGGACATTTGTGGATAGCTTGTACAGATGATACTATTAATAAAAAAAGTTTTATAGGTGGTCCAAGTGGGATGGATGATTTGATTCTATGTTATATTGCTAAAGAAGATGGTGTATGGAAGATAGTTGGATTAGAGGCTTTTTATGATGAATAAATAATATAGACTAATTAAATAAATTGTACTTAGCAAGTTTTAAAACCTTTCACGTTTGTGGAAGGTTTTTGTTTTTATATTAGAAAAAAATAATGTGAAATTTGTAACGAATCAGAAACTTAGCTGTTTAATATATAAGACCAGGGGGGAGCAAAAAATATCACAGGGGTGGATATTAGTTGTAGGAATACTATTACACATAAGATTCAGATAGCTAGTAAATATATGTATGGTTATTTTATTGTTGAAAACTTTAATAAAGATAAAGAGGTTTATAACTTTAATGGTGAAAAGGAAGCTTTTAGTGCTGATAGTCTATTAGAGTAGTAGGTTTTGTGAATCAAAGCGAAAGTCACTACATATTATAAAGGGATGAGGACAGTATGGATAAGAATGATAATAAGAAAAATATAATTAATAAGATAATAAAGAAAATTATTGAGATAGGTGCAATTGCATTTGTCGCATTTTTAGTAGGTTCATTTTTACTAAGGTCAGGGTTAGTGCATATGAAATGGTACGATAACTATCTTGATAAAAAAATAGAAAAGAGAAACACTGCAATTGCTGAAGCTAAGGATATATTCGATTTGTTCCCCTTTATGGTGTCTACAGGAAGCTATGATTCTGGGTGCTGGTATAGTGATGTTAAGGACTATAAGAAGTTTTTGAAAGTGTTTCAATTTATGGGGGAATACGGAGGCTATACTATTTTCACATACGAAGGAGAACGTTATTTAGCGGTAGTTTATACTGAGGAAAATTATAATGGTGGATTTGGCAGGATAAGGAATGTAAAAAGAGAATATTCTGGAAATAATTTGAGAATTAATTTTGATATAGAACATAAAACTTATAGTGATAGAACTGCAGATGACAGGAGAGCAAAGATACTTATTAAGCTTGAGGAGAATATTGATCATTTATATATAAATGGAACAAGATATAGAGAGTTTGAAGGACAAGTCATTAAGGTAGATGGAAAAGAAGGGTATTTAGACAAAAATCTAAATGTGAAACTTCCAGTAATATATGATGATATGCAATTGAGATGGATATATAAAAAGGGAGAGCTACAAGAACATCTTTATATAATAAAAGGTCCAGAGGGCGTGGGTTTGTTAGATAGAAACGCGGACTTTATTTTTCAACCTAAATATAAAAACGTGGAAGTATTAGATAATAGGTTATATTTGGTTGAGGAAGAGGACGAAAGCTCAGGAGACATAATTATCAAAATATACAATAAGTACAAGGATGTTTTAAATAGCCAGAATATTGGAGATGGTTATGTTGATGAGATTATTTATATAAATGATCAGGTGAATTATAAAATTAAATGTAAAAGAAATGGAGTATGGTACACAGGTTTGCTTGGGGAGAATTTAGAGGTTGCTATTGAACCTTGTTATGAGGATATACAGGTAGTTTATACAGTGCCAGATAGTGGTTACTATGAGATTGTTAATAACAGTGACATGCATGGTAAGTCAATAAATTGATATAGAAAAAAAGACAAGTAAACGGGTTTAGGATTTTAGTATAAAGGGATGGTATAAATGGATTATTTTAAGGATATAGAGGATAAAAGCGAGAAAAAAGAAGCTAAAAAGCAGGATGAAAAGCCAGATGAGATTGTTGAAGCTGTATTAGAAAAGATAAGGAAACAAAAGAGAAAAAGAAACTGTATTGCTATAAGTTCAGTAGTGTTGGTCATGGCTTTTGTTTTAGTAAAATTAGTAACAGCAGGAGTTATACATATTAGTTGGTATGAGAATTATCAAGACAGGAAGGCTAAGAAAAGAGACGTAGCAATTGCAGAGGCAAAGGATATATATGATTTGTTGCCTTATACTAATAATGGCAACCAAAAAAGCAAAGAGTCTTTATACGAAGATTATGCAAATAATTTTATTAGGATAAATGATAAGGTTGGATATATAGATGACCAACTTAATGTTAAAATTCCACTTGTTTATGATGAAATTGAGGGAGCTAGAGTTAATAATTTAGGAGCGGAACAGGAAGAAAACTATTATAAGGTTAAAGGCTCTGATGGAATTGGTTTGCTAGATTGTGAAATGAATTTTTTGTTTGAACCTAAGTATTTGATGATTTAAGTTTTCGCAGATGGAAAATATTTGATTGGGGAAAGAGATGATGCTACTGGTGAGAATATTTTAAAAATAGTTAATAATAACAAAGAGATAATATGTGAAAGTAATATTGGGGGTGGATATTGCGAAGGTTGTTATTTATTTGGCGGGGAATATGTTTTAAAGATAAGGTGTAGAGAGGGAAGAAGAACATATGCTGGAATACTAAATGGAAATCTAGAGCCAATTATTCCAGTAAAGTATGATGACGTAAAGCTGAGTGTCTATCATTATAAAGAAAATTATGAATTTTATAGGGTTATAAAGAATAATCAGTGTGCAAGCTTTGATATAAGTGGAGAGCAATTGGATCTTTTTGTTGATATAGAGGAGTAGTCTAGAATAAAAAATTATTTTAATAAATGCAGTCTGATAGTGTAACCTTTCACCTGTGTGAAAGGTTTTCTTTATGTAATAGGAATGTAGAAGCTCTAGAGGAAATTGAAATAGTTGTTCTAATTTGTGTATTGCCTATTATTGCAGTATGTGTGAATGATAGTATTGCAAAAAATGTAATGAAGGATGTTAAAGATAAAAATTTACCTGAAAATACTACATATGTGGAAAGTTTTTCAGCGGCTGGAAAGCTTTAGGGAAACGGTAATGGAATGCAGTATTTAGGCGGAATAGTTATTAAAAGTGATTTGAGTATAGACGAGTTAAAATAATATTATAAGCAGTATGCTAATGTGGACTGGGAGTTTATTGTGGAAAAGCAAGAGGGACAAAGAGTGCTTGCTTCTGAACATAAAGATATAAATATATAGGCTTAAATTACTTCTAATAATTATTATGTTGTATATACTTGGGGTTCGAGTGAATTAATATTTGCATATTTTGATATTAGAGGCTATTAGAATAGGCTTTGAGAGCAATATAGCAAGTATTGTAATTGTATTTAGGTTATAGCACTGATATAATGATGCCTTTAGTGCATCATAGAAACATAACTGGATACATAATAACAAAGAGGGAGTTAGACCACATGAGTAAAAATAATAAAAATGAAAGTACAGATGTATATTATAGATTGAAAGAAGAAAATAAAAAAAGAAAAATCAAAATAATTAGTAATTTTATAATACTAGTTTTAACTGTTGTAGTGATTATTTTCAGTTTGGTAAATCGAGGGATACTATTTCCTGATAGGTATAAGGAAAAAACTACAGAGAAAATTGAAGAGAATAAGAAAAATGCTGTTGAAGCGATACAAAGTGCAGATAATCTGGTTCAGGTATTGGATTATTTAGATTCAGATTATAGTTGGCTTAGTCTTAGAGTATATTCTGAATTAAAGAACTATGAGAAGGTAGGAAGGTTAGTTAATTATTTAGAGCACAATGAATATATGATTATTGACTATGAAGGCGAGAAATATATGATTTTACCTTATTACTGTGATCCTGAAAAAAACGGAGGAAAATTATATGAGGTTAAGAATATAGAGAAGAATTATAAATACTATGAAGAATCAGATAGTAATGTTCTTAAGCTTAAGTTTACGAACGATGTTGTTGGGGATGAGAATTACCAAGGAAATTATGCACTTTGCATTTTAAAAATTGATAGAGATGTTGCAGCAGTTATTGTAGATGGTGTTGAATATAACGAGTTTGAGGGTGGAAAGGTTGAAGTTGCAGGAAAAATTGGATTTGTGGATAAGAATATGAATATTGTAATCCCTTTTGAGTTTGATAGTAATTCTTTTGATGGTGAACGATATGTTAGATTAAGAGAGGATGGAAATAGGGTAAGAACTACTGGAAGAATAGAAGAAAGTGATGAGAATATTATTGTTCCATGGATTAATTCGTATTACTTAGTGCAGATGGTAGATAAAGAAACTGGTGAGGGAAAAATAGGTATTATTAATCAGAAGGGAAGACTTGAGCACGGATATATAAATGGAAGAATTTCTGAAATATGTAATGCGGGAAGTATAGATAAGCGTAGAATAGTTTTCTATGTGACAGTAGATGGCTATAAAAGATATGGCGTTTTGGATGAGACTTTATATGAGCTTTTTGAGCCACAGTTTAAAGATATTCAGATAGCTATTAAACATATGAATGGTTATTTGGTTGTGGAAACTTTTAATAAAGATAAAGAGGTATATAATTTTAGTGGAAAAAAGGAAAGCTTTAGTGCAGACATCTTGCTAAAGGAAAAAGATTAATTGAGGTAATATATGGGAGCAAATAAAAAAGATAAAATAGATATAAGTAATAAAAGTATCAAAACGGCAAAGAGATTTTTTAAAATAGGTATATTAGCATTTGTATTAATTGCAGCTGGAGTATTATTGGTACTATCAGGAGTTGTACATGTGAAATGGTATGACAATTATCTTGATAAAAAGGCAGAAGAAAAAAAGATTGCCATTGCTGAGGCTAAGGATGTATTTGATTTATTGCCATATATTGAGTCTGAAAGAAGATTGGATAAAGGGTGTTGGTACAGTGATATAAAGGATTATAAGAAACTTGCGAATGTATTTGAGGTTATGCGTTATAATCAACATTATGCAATATTTACTTATGAAGGAGAACGTTATTTAGCTTTAGTTTATAATAGTGAACATTATCAAGAGGTTCCAAATAAGATAAATAGTGTTAAGCAGGAATATTCAGGAGATAAATTAACCCTTACATTAGAAGTAGACAATAAATTTTATAGTAGACCATATGGTGATACTGGGGCGAAATTGTTTATTAAGCTAGATCAGGATTTTAACCAGTTATTTATAGGTGAAGACGAGTATAGTGAATTTGAGGGGGATTTTGTTGAGATAGACGGCAAAGTTGGATATGTTGATAAAAATTTAAATGTGAAGATTCCTGTAATTTATGATGATGTGGAATGGATGGAAGCAGGGGATGATTTTTATAAGATAAAGGGTGAAGGCGGAGTAGGTTTATTAAATACAGATAAGGATTTTGTTTTTGAAGCAAAATATTTTGATACAGCAGCTTTAAAAAATGGATTATATATGGTTGAGGAAGAGGATGAAGTCTCTGGGGATATAACTATTAATATATATAATAGACATAATGAGATTTTGAGTAGCTATAATCTTGGTGACGGGTACGTGGATGAGATTTTTGAAATTAATAACCAAGCGAATTTTAAAGTTAAATGTAAGAAAAATGGAATATATTACACAGGTTTGTTAGGGGATGATTGGGAATTTATTATTGAGCCGAGCTATGAGGATATTAGGGTTATTTATACAGAACCTCAGGTGTCAGGATACTATGAGGTTATTAATAAAAGTAAAATGGTAATGTATGACAATATACAGATAGATGAATAAATCTGAAAAATAAATTTGTGGTGGATTTTTAGTATAAAGGGATGGTTAAAATGGCTTTTGAAAATGATACACAGGATACAATAAGTAAAAATGAAGATGATAATAAGGATACAGTTGTTGAAGATATATTGGAAAAATTAAAGAAGCAAAGGATAAAAAGAAGAAGGCTTACTATTGCTTCAATAGTTGCAATTTTTGCACTTATTTTAGTTAAAGCATTAACATCAGGAGTTATACATATTAAGTGGCTTGAGGATCATCAAAATAAGAAGAGAGAGATAGCAATTACTGAGGCAAAGGATATATATGATTTATTGCCTTACATAGAAAATGGTAAAAAAAAGAGCAAGGAGTATTTGTCTAAAAAGTATGCAAATGAAATTATTAGGATAGATGATAAGGTTGGATATATAGATGAGCAGCTTAACGTTAAAATTCCAGTGATTTATGATGAAATTGAGATTGCCAGAGTTAATAATTTAGGAGAGGAAAAAGAAGAACTCTTTTATAAGATTAAAGGCTCTGAGGGAATAGGTTTGTTGGACTCTGAAACAAATGTAGTGTTTGAACCTAAATATATGCAAATTGAGGTTATAGAAAATGACCGCTATTTGGTTGGGGAAATAGATGATGCTACAGATGAGACTATTTTAAAGATAGTAAATAATAACAAAGAGATTATATGTGAAAGTAATATTGGAGATGGATACTGTGATGGTTGTTATGTATTTGGGGATGATCATGTCATAAAGATACGATGTAGAGAGGGTAAAGATATCTACACAGGAATCCTTAATATGAACTTAGAACCAGTTATTCCAGCAAAGTATGATGATATAAAATTGTGCGTTTATCAGTTTAGAAGCGCATATGAATATTATGAGGTTATAAAGGATAATCAGTATGCAAATTTTGATATAAATGGAAATCAGACAGGCTTTTTTAGTGATATAGAGGAGTAACAATATTGATAGACTAATTATTTTAAATATAGAATCTGGTTAATAAATAAGTTAATGCGGAGGAAACATACATGGAAGATAAAAATCAGATAGAAGATAAAAATCAGATAGAAGATAAAGATCAAGTGGCAGATGAACTACAAAAGCAAATTAAAAAAGATAGGTTGAAGAAGAGGATTATTATAACAACAGCATTTCTTATAGTGTTTATTTTAATAACTAGTTATTTGGCAACTTCTGGAATTATATATTTCAAGTGGTATGCAGACTATAAGGATAAAAAGGCTGAGAAAAGAAAAGAGGCTATAGCAAATGCACAGGATATTAATGATTTGGCTTCGTACATAGATGGAGATAAGTCAAGCTACGCTGGTAAAATTATTGAAATAGATGGCAGGTTTGGGTACATAGATAAGGAACTAAATGTAAAGCTTCCAGTTATCTACGATGAGATAGAAGAGATAGCGGCATATGATTATTTTAATGATGGAGATGGAAAGAAGTTCTATAAAGTTAAGAGAAAAAATGAGATTGGATTATTAGATTCTAATATGAACTTTATATTTGAACCAGAATACTTAGGGATAGAAATTTTAGAAAATGATAGATACATAGTTGCAGAAGTTGACAAAGAGACAGGGAATACCGTTTTAAAGTTGGTTAATGGGAACAAGGATGTGCTTCGTAAACGTGATATAGGATATGGTAATATAGAAGGTATTTTCTATCTTGATGGAGCCAACAGATTAAAGATAAGCAGCAAGGATGGAGATAAATATTATGTAGGAATACTTAATATGAACTTTGATACGGTTATGAATCCAGAATATGATGAGATTAACGTTAAATATGATTTAGCTGATAAGGGAGAAGGCTATTACGAGGTTATAAAGGATAATGAGCTTGCTAGATTTGATGGTGACGGAAGACAGTTATGGTATTTTAAAGCTATAGAGTCGGATTAGAGTAAATTATTTGGAGGATAAAATGTTTTCAAGAAGAAAAGATAAAGCGTTAGAAGAGGAACGGGACAAAGAGTTAGATAAAGAGTTAGATGAGCAGGATAGTTTAAAAAAGGATAAGAGAAAGAAAAAATTAAAAGGAATAAGAATTGTTTTTGTAGCGGTAGTTGTTTTGCTTGTAATACTTACACTTGTAATTAAAGCTGGGGTTATACATATAAAGTGGATAGACGAATTTGCTAAAAATAAAGCGGAAGTTGCAGAACAAAAGAAAGAAGAAACATTTGCTAATGCTAAGACAGTATATGATTTATTGCCATATATGGAACTTAAAATAAGCGGTTATCCAAAAAAAATTTTAACATACAGTGAGATGGATGATAGTGATGACTTTAAAAATATAGTGAATATATTTAGTGACGAAAACCAGTATACCATTATAGAGCATAAGGGAGAAAAATATTTAGTACTGGTATATAGAGTAGGCTTTGAGGATGGGGCATTAAAGAAAGTAAAGGCTGTTGAAAAAGAATACAATGGAAAAACATTAAGGCTTTCGTTTGATGTTAATACAGTAAAGAAGGATTATACAATAAGTTTTTATGAAAGATTAGCAAATTGTTTTATCAAGCTTGATGGAGAGGTAGATAGAGTATTTGTTGATGGTGTAGAATTTGAAAAGTATGCAGGTGGAATTATTAACTGTGATGGAGAAGGTTTTATTCTTAGTGATGATTTATCTTTAAAATATCAAGGACCTCATAGCTTGCAGTTTATGATAAGAACTTATGACTATTTTCTTCTTGAAGGCGAAGGAACAGAGGGAGTTATTGACGTTAACGGTGATATTGTTATTGAACCTATATATAAGCATGTGGAAGCTCTTGATGATAATAAATTTTTAGCTGTTCGTGAGGAGGCAGGTAATGAGATTTTTCTTATTTTAGATAAAAATAATAAATTGCTTAAGGTAAGAGATCTTAAGGACGGAAAATTCGAAGATGTGAAGATTAGAAGAGGTCAATGTAAAATAGAAGTCAGATATTATTCAGATGAAAATGATACAGAAAATTACGAGGTAGAATATTTAGATGATGAACTTGAAACAGTTGTTCCAAGAAGTGAGGTAAAAGGAAATGAGGAATGAGAAAAGAAAAATTAAATTAATATTTTTTCTTATTATATTAGCTGTGGCGGTAGTGTTTTGTATTGTTGTACCATGGTTCGAAACAGCCCGACTAAAGAATAAGTTGAAGAAATATAAAGTAACTGAGTATTCTGAAATTGTTCTTGAGCCAAAAGTAATGTCTTTCTTGTGTAGCTGCGGTGATAGAACAAATGCAGAGATGGTCATTAGAGTACCTAACGACAAGGCTTCTGAAATTGAAACTGGTATTTTTCATGAACCAGGTTATTCTGGGGAAATTGAGGTTGATTATTTTGCAGAGCCAGATAAAGAGAGTAATGTTCGTGAACACAAATGCTCATATGCATATGATGAATATTTGCATTTGCCAGAGTATCAATTAATAAAAGATACTGATAAATATTGTTATTTCCATATTACATGGAGTCGTCCTTATAATGGGCTTAGAGACTTTTTTATACCAAAGGGATTATAGATTATGCAGAATGGATAGTAAATATTATGGATGAGAAGAAATTTAAACGAATAAGTAGAATAGCGGTTTTATTAACAATTATTGTGACAGTTATTATATATATACTAGGAGCACGTTTAATTGAGTTTATAATTGATGATGTTTTTATGGATCATGATTGGCAGAACTATGTAAATGAACTAACTTCATTTTATGGTGAGGAAGCCATGGAAGCAAGTAGCCATAAGCCTAGTAAAGCTGAGCGTGAGGTTGGTGAGGAATTAGTTGAACTGGCAGAGACCTGCTTTATGGAAAATAGGACTGACGATAGGTTAGGAGAGTTAAATAATCACCCAGGTAATAGAAGAAATGAAGGATATTATTTAGGATTAGAATTTTCGACCTGTAAAATAGACGGTAATAAAGGCGTTGTATGGGTATTACATAGTGAGCGTGAATTTGATAAAGAAAACCTATCAAGAAAATCTGGACATAGCTTTGATTCTATGGCCTTTATGATAGAATTGCAAAATGGACAATGGGTAATCACCGATACAAAATGCATGCCGTAACTGCTGTTAGTATTATATTATGAGGACAAAATAAATGGATGAAACAATGAAAAGAAGATTAATAAAAAGAATATTGATAACAGCTATATTAACGATGATAGCTTGTATTTTGGTTAGTAAGCTTTATTGGATATATGTATTGGATTATGAAACACGTGTTAAAATAAGTCTCAAAACTTGTTCAAAAGAAGAGAAAAAGATTGGGGAAGAATTTAAAGAAGAATTTCAGAAGATTGCTGACTATTCAGGGAAAAAGGAGGATGCTTCTTGGATAGAGAAAATGGGTTCCCTTAATGATTTTTATTATTTTATTGATGATCATGTGTTGGATCAGGACATGAAGGTGAAATTTATTACTGCAGAAATAGAGGATAATAAAGGTGAAATATGGTATGACGTCAAAATGAAAACACATAAAAAGTGGTATACTGGAGAGGTAGTGGAAGTTGATGAAAAAGGTATAATACACTGTACTATCAGAAAAGAGAATAATAATTGGATAGTTACAGATCATTATTGGGCGGAACATGATAGAGAAGTTAAAGAATGAGAATATAGTTGTCTAAATGAATTTTTAGTAAAGCTAAATGAAAATTGTTATTACATAGAAACACATTAAAATAATTGAATAATATTTCTATTATAAAGATGCCAGGCGCTGTGAAAATATTCATAGTGTTTGGCATCTTTTTCGTTTTTAATTCTTTTTCATTGTAACGAAATGTATGAGTATAAGGTGAGCATTCCTTTTGATAGAAAAAATTTATTACCACCAGAGATTACTAATACTGACTGTTGTAATAATTATATGGTGTTTATAATACACTTTAAGAATAGAGTCTATGGTTATCTGGCAGCAACTATAGAAGAAAATGATTGGTTTGATGTGTTTACTCAGGGAAGTATTATGAATTTGGCTAATGCCTTTGAGAATGCAGCAATGCAGAAGAAATTAGCTGACCTAGAAGATATTCGTAACCTATATATGAGAGATTCGTTAACAGGATTATATAATCGTCGAGGTTTTGATAAGCAATTAAGAGATCAAATGGATCATGTTGATAAAAATAGTAATGCGAAATGCTATGCAGTAAGTATAGATATGGATGGATTAAAGTATATTAATGATACCTTCGGACACATGGAAGGGGATAAGGCTTTAATGTATCTTGCAGAGGCACTTAAGAAAACCATGAGAAATAATGAATTTTGTGCTAGAAATGGTGGGGATGAATTCACTGCATTTTTGTGCGGTGAGGATGGTGCAAGAGAAGAAGAATTTGTTAAGGAATTCTATGATGCATTAGATGAAGTTAACAAGCTGGGATTACCATATGAGATTCAGGCTAGCGTTGGAATATGTGCCTTAGGTGAGCATGAAAGTGACACACTTATTTCTTGTATCCAGAAGGCAGATATGAGAATGTATGAGAACAAAAAACAAAGAAAACAAAAGCAGAAAAATGCTTGATAAATTAGCAAATGAAAAAATAATAAAAATTTTTTATCTTTTGTAACCTTTCACTTCGGTGGAAGGTTTTCTTTGTATAAGGGGCTGAAAAAGCCATAGATAATAAAGAGAAAAATAGAAAAGGATGAGAAAAAATGAAGAAGAAATTTTTATTAGGATTAAGTGTTTGCATGTGTTTAGGATTAGCTGGATGTGGTGATAGTGACAAGGTTCAGCTTAGAACAGATAAGAATAGCGAATTTGTTGAGACTGTTAAAAGCGAAGGAGAAAGAGAAGTTGAAAAGGCGCGTCAGGCAACAACAGAGGTAACAACTGAGGTAACAACTGAGGCAACAACAGAAGTAACAACAGAGGCAACAACAGAAGCAACAACAGAAGCAAAGGTGGATGATGCTAAGCCGGCAGGAAAAACAGCAGCTAATACTTTGACAGATAATCTCTTTGATTTTCAGTTGTCAATAGATGGACAGGTAATTCAGTTCCCAATATTATTAAGTGATTTGCAGGCAATGGGATTTGAGTATGATAATAGCAAAAATAATATGTTACCAGCTAATCATGTAACATTTGCTGAAGTTGCTACTTATAAGGGAGCAACATTTTATCTAAACTTAGTCAACTATGATATTAATGAGAAGCCATTTACTGATTGTTTAGTTTATGGACTTAGTGTAGATGATTTCTTAATTGGGGATTCTGGTGTAGAAGTTAAAACAGCTAAAGGAATTACATTAATGCAGAGTAATATGGATGATGTAAAGGCTGCTTTTGGAGAACCGACAGATACATATGAGCATGAGGAGTATCCTACATATGAATATACTTTAGAGAACTATCGTACTGTAGAATTCCATTTCGAGACAAGTAAGGGAAATGTTCTTACAAAGATTGAGATTGATAATAGACATAAGCCAGAGGATTTTACACAGGGTGAGGTAGATGGAAGCGTTCCTGAAATCACAAAGGCATATAAGGCACCAAATGCTCTTACTGATAACTTATATGATTATGTATTTGAATTTGCAGGTGATTTATATACTTGTCCAATGCCTCTTACTGAAATGATAAATAATGGATGGACAGTTTTAGATGGAGCTGAAAATACTGTTGTAGCTGGAAAGGGATTTACCTCACTTGATCTTACAAGAGATAATAAGACAGTTAAAGTTTATGTAAGAAATTATAGTTCAAATTCAACTATTGCAAGCAATTGTTTTGTAACTAATATTAGATCAAGTATATATTTATGTGATGTAGATATGAAGATTGCTAATGGAATCTATAAGGGTATGCCAGTAGCTGAGTTGGAAAAGGCATTAGAGGGATATAATGTGAATAGAGATAGCTCTGCAAGCCATGAATATTATGAGATAGATGATGTTAATTCAAAGGCAGATGGATATAACATTATTGTTAGCGATGGTGTTGTTATTGAAATAGAAATTGATTACACTCCAAAGCAGGCTGCAATGAACGAAAAATACGGTGTAAAATAATTCTTTGCAAATAAATTCTTCTATTGTATAATGCACTCATGACTTTAGATGAGACATCAGGAAAGATGTTTAGTAGATAGAGGGTAAGATTATGAGTGAAATAGAAAAAATAACCACGGAGGGAGCAGTTGACCGATATGCGGATATGGTATATCGGTTGGCTCTCTCCCAAATGAAAAATGGAACCGATGCAGATGATTTGTTTCAGGAGGTTTTCATCAGATTGGTTAGACATATTGATGAAATGAATTCTTGGGAACATGTTAAGGCTTGGCTGATTAAGGTAACTATCAACTGCGCAAGAAAACATTTTGATTTATATTGGAACAAAAATGTATCTTCTATGTATGATAATGAAGCCTTTGAGGAACCAGATATGGAGATAGAAGATGAACATCCAGTTCGCGCGGCAGTTAGCCGATTGCCTGAAAAGTATCGATTGATTGTGCATCTGTATTATTTTGAAGAGTTATCTATAAAAGAGATAAGCGAAATAACTAATCAAAAGGAAACTACAGTAAAGACACAAATGTTTCGAGCGAGAGAAATGCTGAAACAAATTATGGAAGGAGAGCCTGACATATGATGGATAGATATAAAGAAGAAATGTCCAGTGTCCATGCTCCGCTTGACCTTATTTTAAAAACTAAGGAAGCTGTGAAGCAAGAAGAAATTAAATATCAGGAAGAAAAGAATAATACCATAGTTAATAACGCTAGTGCGGATTTGAATATAAATGAAAAAGATTTTAATTTAGAAAAAAATGAAGAAGCTAGTGACGAAATTCTAGATTATACTAATGAAAAGGTTGTTGCCTTTAGAAAAAAGGTTGGAGTCATTAGATTAGTTTCAGGAATTGTAGCAGCTGCAGCTGTTGTTACATTTATCGTTTTGGCAGCTGGTCTTAATAGAGTTGGCAAAAGCAATGGTGATGATGTAGGCAAACTAGCCTCTGGAAAGCAAGAACAGGAATCTAGTGAGCTCACAGATGATAAGCAGTTTTTAGTTGAGGAATTAGAAAACACTGATGTTCCAGAGGAGTTCAAAGATGCTGAGGAGCTAACTGAAGGAAATATTACCTATAGAATGATTGATTCAACAGATAGTGGAAAAATGGTATTTGTAATTCATGAGAATAAAGGATATATCTTTAAATTCAAAGCAACTAACATAAGACTAATCCTCCCAGAAATAATGAATTATTTTGAGTGAGGCGCCATTATGAACGAAGTTCATAATATGGGAATGCGCCGAACGATATGGCAGGGGATTTGCGAAGCAAAGCGCGTGGCGCAACTTATTGAGAGTGAGGCGCTGTTATGAACGAAGTTCACCCCTTAACTAAGGAGTTTTAAGTATGAAATTTGAAAATGATTATTTTAAAATAGAGATAACAAAAAAGAAATTAACAAAAGAGCAAAAACAGGCAAAAAGAAAAAAATTAAAGAGAAAAATGCCTATATTTGCTGCTTGTATTGTGCTGATACTAAGTGTTTTTCTTATTAGTAGCAAGCTGCATAAAAAGGTTAGTAAGTTAGAGGATAATACTTCAAATAATGCAACTCAGACTAATGCTGATATGGCAAGTAAAAATAATAGTAGTGAGAGTTCTGATACGACAGCAACGAATACTACTGAAGAGTATGTAAATTCAGATGCAACCTATGTTACTCCAATATCTTTAGTAGCGTCAACAAAGGATAAGTATAGCGAGAGTCAGTTTGGTTACACTTACGGTGAAAATATTAATGGAGTAAAACGTGGCGACAAAATAGAGATAAAGATTAGTTATGATTTTGATGAAGTTACAGCAAGTCTTGATAATTGGGATGATATATATAGGGTATTCAGTGATCCTACACTTACTCAAGAATATAGAGCGAAGTTTGAGGTAGATAAGGAAAAGGGTATTATAACTGTTTCTCCTACTGCATATAATGCTAATGTGGTTTCTACCCTTGATGTTGATACAGCAACATTAAATGAATATCCACACAGCGCTAACAGGTTCTTTGATAAAAATGTTGGAGAAGATTGGGGGAATTTACAGACTTTATATATTGCCAATTATTTTGATGATGTAACTGGAGAAAAGCTCGAAACTCCAAATGTTAGAATAGTTAATTTTGAAGGTGAATTAAAGACAACACCGATTCTAAACTATTCAATTGCTGATGACGGAAGACTAAACTTAAAATGGACAGAGGTTGAGGGTGCATCTATATATATGATATGTAAATCAACTCTCTCATCTTCTGGAAGCATCTGCGATACGATGAATCCGATAGGATACACTTCTGAGTTGGAGTGGTGTACAGAACTTCCTACTGAATTAAATGGGGTTATGAACAAGGACTTAAGATATTTTGATGTAAGTGAGGATGATTGGTACAATGATTGGAATGCTTCTTCAAATGAAGAGCGTTATAAAGAAAGGTATCCTGATATAGTTGCTAATAAGGGTGCATTAAGAGATACTCAGTTTGATTTAAAAGAGTATATATGTGTAATTGCAATGTCCAAGGAAGGAACTTCTATGGGCAGTAATATGATTGATCTTGATTTAATAAGCAGTAATCTACCATATAGAACTTCAAGTAATTTCGAGGATAGTAATGGATTCAAGAAAAAAGTGGATGATATAGAAAAGATTCCTGTGTATGATTATATTACGATGTGTGACGGTCGAGTTTTTAATAAGTTAATTAATTACAAGACTGAGGAAGCAAAAGTGGTAAGTCAGCTCTATTTCAATGTGGATGAGGATGGTAATTTACTAGGCTCATCAGATGTGCCATGTCTCAATTTACCTTATGTTGTTGAGGGAACAGCATTTGCTGGTACTATTGTTGTTGAAGATTACGATGAAAATAATTTAGAGAAAGACGCAAAGGATATTGAGGAACGTGAATCTCAGATTCGTATGAAGGGTGGTAGTGTATCTCCGATTGCTGATACAACTTTGGAGGTATTAATGGAAGAGACCACTAAGGATGTTGCTGTTAATGATGATAATAATATCTATGCCAATAGTGCATTGTCAGAATATTTAACATTAAGTATGCTCTCAGGAAAGAGAAATATTGATCTTAAGGATTTCCCAGAGGCTAAGGATAGTTTACAGTTACAGGATGCATTCCTTGAAGCTTACTATCAGAATCCTTTGATATTAGGAATTAACGGATATAACACTTTGTCAAATAATGATTATATAGCTATTTCTTATGACTATACTGAAGAAGAACAGGCACAGATGCAAAAGGAGATAAGAGCAAAGGTAGCTGAAATATCAGCATCAATCATTACTGATGGAATGACTGACGAGGAAAAAGAAATTGCTATAAACGAGTATCTTTGTAGTCATATAGAGTATGATTATGACGCACTTGATGATGCAAGCAACAATAATTATCGTACAGTTTCTGATAAGTTTAGAAATTCATTTAATGCATATGGAGCGTTAGTTGAAGGAAAATGTGTATGTCAGGGATATGCAGCTGCATTTAAGCTTCTCGCTGACGCAGCTGGTCTTGAATCTATTATGGTAACTGGAATGTTAGAGGGCGAGGTTCCTCATGCATGGAATAAGGTTAAGATAAATGATGTGTGGTGTGTTATTGATACAACTAATAATGATAGTGAATTCGTAGCAAATGCATTGTTCAATGTTCCTGATGAGGTGTCATCTAAGGTACTTGTAGAGGATGATAAGTACATGCTTGATAGCTATATAGCTAATTACGAAAATAAAGCAGCTAATTATGAGTATTATCACCTTACTAACAATTATTATGATATAGCACAGGCTGGCGAGGAAATTGCTAACAAGCTTAAGGAAAATGAAGGCGCTAAGATAATTATCAGAACTGACTATGATATGACTGATGATGATTTTGCTCTTGTATGCTCACAACTTTACGATAAGCTTGGGGATGACAGAGAATTACACGGATGTCACTGGCTTGGAGTTATCTGTGTTTACTAGTGTTAATTATTCTAAACTAAATAATATAAATAACGTGAAAGAGTCTTGCTTTGCAGGGCTCTTTTTTCTACTAGAGGTAGAGTTGCTTTATGAACCGTTATACACTAAAATATTGAAATTATATAGAATATTGCCCTTGTCACTTTTTGGGAATGAGAATTTCTGCCGCTCCCCCCTTTAATATGTACCTTACTTTAGGGTGAGGCGCATTTTTCTAGATGTTTTTGCTTTTTAAGAACTGCTACCTGATCGGTTGGCGGAGAGTGTCCGAGTGTGCCCATTAGACTTACTAGGGTATGGGATGCTAAGAGACGCTTCCCCATACCCATAGTAAGCCTTCATGGGACATGAGTTCTCGAGAGCCAACCGAATTCGTGGGTAGCAGTTCAAAAAGCTTTAAAACATCTTAAAAATGAAAACAGCCCTCCCTAAAGTAAGGTACATATATTAGGGGGAGAGAAGGTTTTATGTCCCCCAAAAGTGACAAGGGCGTGGAGGAGGAACATGAATAAGCGGATTTTTAAGAATAATTTGTATGCCCTTAAGCTGATGTGGAGGATTTCCAAGAAGTACACATTACATATGCTGCTGGTTAGGTTTCTTGGATACTTCGAGTGGCTTTTTTATAGCGCATTTTTCATGAGATATGTTATTAATGCCATGGAGGAAGGTCAGACCTTTGAAAGGATAATGATTTTCCTTGGAATTACAGTTTTGGTGTTTGGGGCAATGACTCTATATAACAGTTATATAGAACAGAGCTTTCTTCCAACTGAGAAGGTTAAGATTAGCGATAAGCTAAGTAGGATTCTTATAGAGAAGAATAGAAGGGTAGATATAGCCTGCTTTGAGGATAGCGACTTTTATGATAAGTATACCCTTGCTATGGAGAACGCAGATGTAAGATTATGCGAAACAATAAATGAGATATGGGGAATTATTTGTGGTGCTATAGCAGCAATATTTTCATTTATCTATATGTATAAGATAGATAAGATGATTGGATTATTTGTACTTTTTCCAATTGTAGGTAATTTCTTCTTTGGTAATTTCCTTAGTAAGATTGAATTTAATCGTAATAAGGACATGGCAATACATAACAGAAGAATTCTTTATATAAATAGAGTTATGTATATGAAGGAGTATTCGAAGGAGCTTAGACTTACTAAGGTCTTTGCTATGATTAAGAAGCATTACAATGAGGCAATTACTGGAATTAGTGATGTAACTAATAATTACTCTGTTAAGGGTGCAATATTTCATTGGCTAAAATGTATGTTTACATTTTGTATTATTTTTGAGGGCTCATTCCTTTATGGTGCGTATAGAGCTCTTGTTATAAAGACTATGCCCCTTGCAGTTTTGGCGGTGGTTACTAGTATGATGGTTGCATCTTCATGGATACTTATTTATTTTGCAGAGGCTATTGCTAACTCTCTTAAGTATGGCTTGTTCGTCGATAATCTTAGAGGGTTTCTAGAGCATGAGCCTTCTATCCCAGAGGATTATGATGGGGTTGATCCTGGGGATACTATTGAGAAAATAGAGTTTAGAAATGTTAGCTTTTCTTATAAGGACAAAGAGATTATTCATAATATGTCCTTAGAGATAAGAGGGGGACAGACTTACGCATTGGTTGGTCATAATGGCGCAGGTAAGTCTACAATTATTAAGCTTTTGATGAGATTTTATGATCCAACTGAAGGAGAAATATATCTTAACGGAAAAAATGTTAAGGAATATAACCTTAAGAAATATAGACAGCTTTTTGCTACAGCATTTCAAGAGCAGCAGATATTTGCCATGTCTGTTAGGGACAATGTATTGATGAGAAGAACTACTGAGGCGGATGATGAGATTGTTATAAATGCTCTTTCCTTGGCAGGTGTTTACGATAAGATTAAGACCTTGAAGCGTGGAATTAACACAATGCTTACTAAGGAATTTGATAATGATGGTGCAGTTTTATCAGGAGGAGAATTCCAAAAGATAGTAGTGGCAAGAGCCTTTGTAAGGGATACTCCTGCTAAGATATTTGATGAGCCGTCAAGTGCTCTTGATCCTATTTCAGAGAATCAATTGTTTAAAAATATAATGAGTAATGGTAGTGGAAAGACAATGCTTTTTATATCCCACAGACTTTCCTCAGTGCAAAATGCTGACTGGGTATTTATGCTAGAACAGGGAAAGGTTATTGAGCAGGGAACTCACAAAATGCTTATGGATAACCAGGGTACTTATGCTGATATGTATGAAAAGCAGGCAATAAATTATCTGGCTCTTTCTGAGGATGATTACAGAAATAAGAAAGATGATATAGGAAATAATAATGTGGCTAAAAAAATTGATAATGGGTTAGAAGGAGGAGTAAATCATGAATAATAATAGTACACTTAAAAATCATTTGTTTCTCTGGAAGCTATGTGTTAAAGCCTCTCCTAAATATATGGGATTTGTTATATATGATGCCATAAGATATCAGCTTTTGGTTTTTGTAGAGCATACACTACTTATTAGATATGTGCTTCACTGTGCAGAGTACAACGAACCATTTTATAAGGCTGCTATAGCAGTTTTGATTGTGTTTTTCTCATATGTTTTAGCCTTTGGAATTGATGGATATTTCAAGCATAATTTGGAGCTTAAGGAAAAGCCGAAGCTATATAAGGCTCTTAAGGAAATGCTTTATGATAAGGCAGCTACAATTGATCTTGAATGCTATGATAATCCTGATTATTACAATGATTTAGTGTTATCAGTTGCTGAATCAGATAATACAATTAACAGATTTTTGGAGCTTATTTCCCTTGCACTTAAAAGTATTATGATATTCCTCACAACAGGAGTATTTTATATATTTGTTGATGCGGCAGGGCTTATATTTATATTCATTTCATTTATTGTAAGTATATTGATATCAAAGGCTCTTAATAAGATTAACTTTGATGTTAGAAATAAAATTAACCCTCTTGAGAAGAAGAAAAACTATGTAAATAGAACCTTCTACCTTAAGGATTATGCTAAGGAAATTAGATTGCATCACGAGGTGGGAGATATTTTAGAGACTGATTTATATGATGCAAATGAGGAAATAGTTCAGATTCAAAAGAAGGTTGGTAAAAAGAGAACCCTTCTTGCATTTACAAAGGATTTTTGTTTTAGCTCACTTATATTAGATGGACTTTATGTGGCTTATCTTATTTACAAGGCAGTTGTTTTACATACTATTGATTATAGTAATGCGGTAGTTTTATTTAACAGAACTGGTGAAATGAGACGAGGCATGAGGGATTTATCTAATGTAATTCCTAAGGCAAATGAAAACAATATGTACATTAACAAGATAAGAGAGTTCATTGCTTATGAGCCTAAGATTGTAAGTGAGAAGGATCTTTCTGTTGAAAATAACATAGGTGAGATAGTATTAGATAATGTAAGCTTTTCATATAGCGAGGATTTGTCAAATACATTAAATGATATTTCTCTTCGAGTAAAACCAGGAGAGAAGGTTGCTATAGTTGGTTATAACGGCGCTGGTAAAACTACACTTGTTAAGCTTTTAATGAGACTATATGATCCAACAAATGGTTCCATAAAGTATGATGGAAGAAATATAAAGGAATATGATATTGATGAGTATAGAAAGCGAATCGGAGTAGTATTTCAGGACTTTCAGGTATATGGAGCTTCTCTTTTAGAAAATGTTGTTATGGATGTTTGTGATAAGTCAGATAAAGCTACTAGTGATTTAGCAAAGGAAGCACTTTATCATAGTGGATTTGGGGAGAGATTTGAGAGCTTTGAAAAGGGTCTTGATACTTCTATTACAACTGAGTTTGATAACAAGGGAATCAATCTATCTGGTGGAGAAGGACAGAAGGTTGCCATTGCCAGATCATTTTATAAGAAAGCAAATATTCTTATAATGGATGAGCCTTCAAGTGCCCTTGATCCTATCGCAGAATATTCTCTTAACAAGGCTATGGATGAGATGTCTATAGGTAAGACAGTATTTTATATATCCCATAGATTATCAACTACAAGAGACGCGGATAGAATTATAATGCTTGAGAAGGGACGAATTGTGGAGCAGGGTAACCATGATGAGTTACTTAAGCTTGATGGAAAATACGCTGAGATGTGGAAGGTGCAGGCTGGAGCGTATATGTCAGCAAGCTGACCAGAATCCTGGGCCAAGTCTCCACGGGCGTCGACTTAAATGTTTGAATTAGAGGCAGGAAGCAGATTTGTGTTTCCTGCTTTGTTTGTTGGGGCAGGGCCCCGTTTGGCAAAAAGAAAACTTGGATATATAGAATGAGTATATAGCCAAACAAATAAACCACCTGCTCTGCGGGTGGTTGAAAATGCTTTAGCTTACAGTAAAAAACCTCCAGTGATATAATTA
>JAQYAV010000125.1 GCA_029338675.1 Lachnospiraceae bacterium | reverse complement strand
AGTATCCTTTATTTTTTCCAAATGTAGGTTGGTCTGAACAGAATCCACAGGATTGGTGGAATGGTACAGTTGAAGGATTGAAGGAGTTAACTTCTGAGGTTGATAAATCACAAGTTGCTGGAATTAGCTTTGGCGGTCAGATGCATGGTTTAGTTGTACTTGATGAAAATGATGAGGTGATTAGACCTGCAATTCTTTGGAATGATGGAAGAACAACTGCTGAGGTTGAATATTTAAATGATGTGATTGGTAAAGACACATTATCGAAGTATACAGGAAATATTGCATTTGCAGGTTTTACTGCTCCAAAGATTTTATGGATGGAAAAAAATGAGCCAGAGAACTTTGCAAAAATCAAGAAGATTATGCTTCCTAAGGATTATATTGCATACAAATTGACTGGCGTTCACTGCACAGATTATTCTGATGCTTCAGGTATGCTTTTACTTGACGTAGAACATAAACGCTGGTCAAAAGAAATGCTTGAAATCTGTCATGTGAAGGAAGAACAGATGCCAAAACTTTTTGAAAGCTATGAAGAAGTAGGTACTCTTAAGGAAGATGTAGCTAAAATGTTAGGCTTCCCAGCTTCATGTAAGGTAGCTGCTGGTGCTGGTGATAATGCAGCTGCTGCTGTTGGTACAGGAACAGTTGGTGCTGGTACATGTAATGTTTCTCTTGGTACAAGTGGAACAATCTTTATTCCAAATGCTACATATGGTGTAGATGAAAATAATGCACTTCATTCATTTGTTCATTCAGATGGTAAGTTCCATTTGATGGGATGTATTTTGTGTGCAGCTTCATGTAATAAGTGGTGGATGGAAGAAATCTTAAAGACTAGTGATTTTGCAGGAGAGCAGAAGGATATTACAGAGCTTGGTAAAAATCATGTGTTATTCTTGCCATATTTAATGGGAGAACGTACTCCTCATAATGATGCTAATGCAAAGGGTGCGTTTATTGGAATGACTTTGGATACTACAAGAGCAGATATGATTCAGGCTGTTTTTGAAGGAGTTGCATTTGCTATTCGTGATTCTCTTGAAGTTGCTAAGAGCCTTGGACTTGATATTAAGGAAACTACTATGTGTGGTGGTGGAGCAAAGAGTCCGTTATGGAGAAAGATAATGGCTAATGTTCTTGGTATTAAGGTTAATACAGTTGAAATTGAAGAAGGTCCTGCATATGGTGGAGCAATTTTAGCAGCAATTGCAGATGGAGTATATACTGATGTTAAGTCTGCTACAGATGCTATTGTAAGAAAAGCAGAAACTGTTGAGCCTGAAGCAGAACTTGTAGCACTTTATAATGAAAAGTATGAATGTTATAGAAAATCATATCCTGCATTAAAGGATGTATTCCATTCTTTATAAGATATACTTGCTTAATCTAGCTAGAAATAAATAATAAGGAGGTGTCGTAATGTTTGGTGATGATAGAAAAACAATAGGTTTGTTTGTGAATAGACCTGAATTAGATTTTCCACGTGTTATATGTAGTACAATAGCAAAATATGCGAAGCAAAATAACTATAATGTTGTTGTGTTTTCTTCTTTTTGTATAAGAGAAGCAAATAATGATTATGAAAAATTAGAAAGTGATATTATTTTGTTTGCTCCTCTCGAAAAATTAGATGCTATTGTTGTTGCGCTAGACACTTACGACACCAATGATTTAAGAGAATGTTTGCTTAAAACAATAAAAAAACGTTTTAATGGACCAGTTGTAAGTTATCGCGAATTATATGATGGGTTTTACAGTGTTATATCAGATGCAAATAATGCTATTGCTGATGTCATTGAGCATCTTGTTTCAGTTCATAATGTCAGTAAGATTGCATTTATGTCTGGATATAAAGGCCATTATGACGCAGAACAAAGATGTAAGGTTTATTTAGAACAATGTAAAAAACTTAATTTAAATATTTATGATAATTTTGTTTTCCATGGAGATATGTGGAAAGGAAAAGCAAAAGAGGCTTTTGAATTCTTCTTTGTGAATTCAGATGTAAAGCCTGAAGCTGTAGTATGTGCTAATGATTATATGGCAAGAAGCTTGTGTGATGAGGTTCTTAGTCGTGGAATGTCTGTACCAGAGGATGTGATTATAACTGGTGTAGATAATCTTGCTGAAGCGTACGATTGTGAGCCTAATTTGACAACTATAGCTTTTGATGCTGATGAATTATCTAAAAATGTAATCATGCTACTTAATGATTATTTTGAAGGAAAAGAATGTAAAAAAGTTGTAAAGTCTAAAACACGTATTATCTATAGAGAAAGCTGTGGATGTAAAAAGTGTAGAGAAACGGAAGAAAAGAAACATACTTTTGAAGAAACAGATTTTACACTATCTAGCAATAGGCAAACTTTTTTTGCTTTTAATATGTCTGAATGCGATGATTTGTTTCAGATTAAGAATACGATTAAGGATAACCTATCTGCATTGAAGATATATAAAGAATTTTATTATTTCTCAATGATAGATAGTATTGATGAGATTGTTGATTTATCAAAGAAAAATATTAAGGCGGATTTAAAAATTGGTATTGTTGATAATGAGATAATTAATAAAAAAAATAAATTTGACAAAAATGAATTAGTACCAAATGAGCTCATCGTAGATGATGATTTCAAGATGTATTATATTAGAATATTACACAATAGAGATAAAACATTTGGCTATGTGGTTTTAAGAGTGACAGAAGAACCATATGTTTTGGATTATTTATATCATTATTGGTGCTTAACATTGTCGATTACTATGAATACAATGTTTATTAGAGAAAAACTACAGCAACTTATTACTCAAAATTATGAGTTCGCTATAAAAGATTATATGACGGGATTATATAATAGACGTGGTTTTGAAAAGTTTATTCATTCTAACTGGGAAAATTGGATTGCACAAAATAAAGAAATGTATTTTGTAAGCGTTGATCTTGATGGGCTAAAAAATATAAATGATAAGTACGGTCATCAAGAGGGGGATTTTGCAATTATATCTGTTGCTAAGGCGCTGAAGTCGAGTATAGGTGAAATAGGCATTGCTGCTAGAGTTGGCGGTGATGAATTTTGTGCAGTTGTAGATAAATGTGATGCTGATGTAAAAACAAGAATTACAAAAAGTATATCTAGAAGGCTTAAAACTCTTAATAAAAAATCAAATAAGCCTTACTTGGTTGATTGTTCAATTGGATTTTATAGAAAAATAATTGATGAAAATACAAAATTTGATGAATGTATGACATACAGTGATTTAGAAATGTATAAGATGAAATACGAAAAAAAGAAGATGCGATAATATAACGGAGGTAAAAATGGTTAAGATTTTAGAATTTGGAAAAATTAAAACAGGTGAAATGGTGAATAAATATATAATCACTAATGCTAATGGTAGCTATGTTGAAATAATTGATTATGGTTGTAAAATATGTAAAATTGTTGTACCAAATAAAAATAAAGAATTAGTTAATGTATGTCTTGGGTATGATACATTAGATGAATATGTTGATGATGGATGCTTTCTTGGAACGGCAGTTGGAAGATATGCGAATAGAATTGCTAATGGTAAATTCACAATAAATGGTGTTGAATATAAGGTAGATTTGAATGAAGATGGTGTCAATAATTTACATGGTGGATATAAGAACTTTTCAAATTGTGTATGGAAGTTAGATGAAAAAGGCGATGATTTTGTAAAGTTCACAAAAAAATTTGTTGATATGGAAGGTGGATTCCCAGGTAATATTACAGCATATATTACTTACCAGTGGTCAGATTCAAATGAATTACTTATTTCTTATGAAGCAACAACTGATAAAGATACAGTAATTAATATGACTAATCATAGTTACTTTAATTTGTCTGGTGATTATACTAAAGAAATTTTAGATCATGAAGTTATTATTTATACAGATAAATATACACCTGTTAATGAAAAATGTATTCCTTTAGATGGTGTGGAAAGTGTAATTGGTACTCCTTTTGATTTTACAACAAGACATAAAATTGGTGAGAGAATAGATTGTGATAATGAACAGCTTAGAATAGGAAAAGGATATGATCATAATTATGCTTTTGATAATTTAGATGATAAATTAATGGCTGAAGTATTTTGCGAAGAAAGTGGAATTTCTCTTAAATGCTATTCTTGCGAACCAGGAATACAGCTATATACAGGAAATAATCTTGTGATGTTAAATAAGGATGAAGATAAATTCAAATTAAGAACGGGGCTTTGCTTAGAAACCCAAAAATATCCAGATTCTCCAAATAATGATAAGTTTCCAAGTGCATTAGTTAAAGCATTTGAAAAGTATTCATCATATACAAAATATGAATTTGGAGTAGAATAATTGAAAAACACTGTTTTGATAGTATCAAAACAGTGTTTTTTTTAACCTTGAATTTTATCGAATATACGGTTGAAGAATATAGAAAAGAAATATATTATTGCTGCAAAGCCAAAGAATATAACAAGACTAAAGGCAATAATTATGTTTTTGTATTCTACAAAAGTTAAATAGTATAGGATTAAATGAATTACTACATAAAATATAGTTACTGGTAAATTAGATAAACTAATTAAAATAGAATTTTTAACAATGTTTTTTGTTGTACTTTCAAATCTTCCTATTTGAGGGAAAGAGTATATAAATATCGAAACAAGTAAAGCAATAATAATCCAAACAGGTACTTGGATGAAAAGATATTTTGGATCAATTACACAATATATAATGTATAAATCGTATCCGAAAAAGCATAATCCGAATAAAAGTGATAACCATATTATAGTTGCTTGTTTAAAGTTTAATTTAAAAGCTTTGAAATATTCTTTGGTAATAGAGGGTTCCTCGTTATTTATTATTTTAAGACATATTGAATAGGAAGCTGACAACGAAGCTCCTATTGTGAATAGTGGGATGCTTGTTAATATAAATAATAAATTAATATGCATCAGGTCGAAAAACCTTCCCATAAATCGAAATAGAGGATTATCTTGTTGGAAAAAATTACTCATAAGCTATCTCCTTGTGTTTTTTTAGTGATTTTTTAATGTGTTAAACGTTTTTGCTATATTTTTTATATAATTATACATAATGTATAATAAAAATACACAAAAAAACACGTATTTAGCAATAAATGATAATAGTGAAGCAATAAATGTAAAGAAAAAATGCACAAAAATAGTATAATAATAACATACTAATACAGAGGAAATGACCGAAGGTTAGTAAAGATTAATTCTTTTTTATAAGAGAAGGAGGAGTAAAATTTGAAAAAGAAATTATTAGCTGGTTTCTTAGGCGCTTGTATGATGACTACATTACTTGCAGGATGTGGTAGTGATAACAAGAGTACTGAGAGTACTACAGCAAAGGACACAACTGAAGCTAAGAAGGATGATGCAACAGAGGCAACAGAGGCAACTGGTGATGCTGAAACTACAGAAACAGCAGCTACAGGCGATGGCGAAGTTGTTAATGTATATGCATTCACAGACGAAGTTCCTAATATGATTAAGAAGTATATCGAACTTCATCCTGATTGTGGTTTCACAATTAAGGAAACAATCGTTGCTACAACTGATGGTGCATATCAGCCAGCACTTGATATGGCACTTACTTCAGGTGGAGCAGATGCTCCTGATATTTACTGTGCTGAGGCTGCTTTCGTTCTTAAGTATACTCAGGGTGATATGAAGGATTATGCAGCAGCATATGACGACCTTGGTATTGATACTACAGCAGCAATTCAGGCAGCTGATATTGCTCAGTACTCAGTTGATCTTGGTACTAATCCAGATACTGGAAAGGTTGTTGGTCTTGGTTACCAGGCAACAGGTGGTGCATTTATCTACCGTCGTTCAATCGCTAAGGATGTATTCGGAACAGATGATCCAGCAACTATCGCTGAAAAGATTGGACCAGGCTGGGATAAGTTCTATGCAGCAGCAGAAGAATTAAAGGCTAAGGGCTATGGTATCGTTTCAGGTGATGGTGATATCTGGCACGCAGTTGAGAATAGCTCAGATCAGGGTTGGGTTGTAGATGGTAAGCTTACTATCGATCCTAAGCGTGAAGAGTTCCTTGACTTATCTAAGAAGTTAAAAGACAACGATTATCATAATGATACTACTGACTGGCAGGATGCTTGGTTTAGTGATATGAAGGGCGAAGGCTCTAAACAGATCTTCGGTTTCTTTGGACCAGCTTGGTTAATTAACTATACTTTAGCACCTAACTGTGGCGGATCAGCTGTTGGTGAAGGTACATATGGTGATTGGGCAGTTTGTAACTCACCAATCGGTTTCTTCTGGGGTGGTACTTGGGTTCTTGCAAACAAGGATACTACTAAGAAGGAGTCTGTAAAGAAGATTATTGAGTGGATCACTCTTGATTGTACAAAAGATGGTCTTCAGTATATGTGGGCTAATGGTCTCATGAATGATAAAGGAACTAAGGATGCTGTTGCTTCAGGTACAGTTATGGCTATGTCTGATGGTTCAGTTGATTTCCTTGGTGGACAGAACATGTTTGATGCATTCATCGAAGGTAACAAGTATGCAAATGGTAAGAACTTAACTCAGTATGATGAGAAGATCAATTCATTTTGGAGAGATCAGGTTCGTGAATACACTGCAGGTAATAAGTCTCGTGAAGATGCTATCAAAGACTTCAAGCAGAATGTTGCTGACAACTTAGATGTTGTAGTTGAGTAATTAACATTTAGTGCTATTTATTCAGGGCGGACATTATCGTCCGCTCTGATTTTTTTGAAAAAAATAAAAACCGGAGGTGAATTGAGTTGAAAAGAGATAAATTCAGCTATGCAAAGTATGGTTACTTCTTTTGCTTACCATTCGTTATTGCATTTTGTTTATTTACACTTTATCCAATTTTATATACGGTTGTTATTGGTTTCACTGATTTAAAGGGTGTTGGTACAACAACATTTCATTTCCTTGAAGAGCCTTTTAAGAATTTTGATTTAATTCTTCATAATAATTCTTTTAGAGTTGCCTTCAAGAATACAGTTACAATTTGGCTTACAAACTTTGTACCTCAGATGCTTTTAGCGTTATTGTTAACTGCATGGTTTACTGATCGTCGTTTTAAGATTAAAGGTCAGGGCTTGTTCAAAGTATTGTTCTATATGCCAAATATTATCACTGCAGCATCAATCGCTATTTTGTTTAAGGCACTTTTTGATTTCCCAATGAGTCCATTAAATGACTTAGCTGTTAGATTTGGTTTCCTTGATGCTCCTAAGGAATTCCTTAGAAGTAAAACTGTAGCAAGAGGTGTTGTTGCCTTTATTCAGTTCTGGATGTGGTATGGTTATACTATGGTTATTCTTATTTCAGGTGTTCTTGGTATCAGTCCTGATATTTATGAAGCAGCTGAAATTGATGGCGCAAATCGTACTCAGACTTTCTTTAAGATTACTATTCCAAATATCAAGACAATTTTATTGTTCCAGCTTATTACCAGCCTTATCGGTGGTTTAGGCATGTTCGATATTCCTAAGTCATTCTTAGAGGGTCAGCCGGATAATGCAACTTTAACAACAAGTTTATTCATTTATAATCAGGCGTTTTCAGGAAGCTACATGTATAATAAAGCGGCAGCTGCAAGTATGATTATGTTTGCTATAATTTGTGTTCTTTCGGCAATAATATTCTATATCATGCGTGATAAGGATGAAATTGAATTACGAAAGATTGAAAAAGCACAAAAGAAGAAAATGAAAGAAATGAAACAAATGAAGAAGGGAGGAATAGCATAATGGCTAAAGCTGTAGCAACTATGACTGCCAAGAAAGATAAACTTACTGGTGGACAATTAGTTTTTAGAATAGTTATATATGTTGTATGTATCTTTTTAGCAATATTGAGTATTTTCCCATTCTGGATTATGCTTGTTAATGCTACAAGATCTACAACTGAAATTCAGCAGCATGCTGTTTCACTTATTCCTTCAAAGTATTTCTTTAATAACTTAAAGATCATAAGTGGTAAGAGTTTCGACCCATGGAGAGGTTTCATAAACTCTGCTATTGTTTCGTCTTGTGCAACATTATGTACAGTTTATTTCTCAACTTTAACTGCATATGGTTTGGTTGTTTATGATTGGAAATTTAAGAGACCATTCTTCAGCTTTATATTAGCAGTTATGATGATTCCTGGTCAGGTTACTATGATTGGTTTCTATCAGATGGTATATAAGATTCACATGACAAATAAATTAATTATGTTAATTTTACCAGCAATTGCTGCGCCGACAGTTGTATTCTTCATGAGGCAGTATATGATACCGTCCTTGTCTTTGGAAATGATTCAGGCTGCACGTATTGATGGTGCTAAGGAATTCTTGATCTTTAACAAGATTGCTTTACCTATTATGAAACCTGCTATTGCTACTCAGGCAATATTTGCATTCGTTTCATCATGGAATAACTTATTTACTCCTCTTGTATTACTTACAGATAGCAAGAAATATACAATGCCTATCATGGTAAGTTTATTAAAGGGAGATATTTACAAAACTGAGTATGGTTCAATTTACTTAGGACTTTTATTAACAGTATTACCATTATTTGTTATTTATTTTGCTCTTTCTAAGTACATCATTGCTGGTGTTGCTTTAGGTGGTGTAAAGGGTTAATATTGTTATATTTAAGCGTGCTGATACTATATTGGCACGCTTATTTTTGGGTAAAAGGAGAACATTTATGTTAATTGATAAGGCAATAGATGGATATAAATATAATGAATTAAATGGTAAGCTTGGAATATTTGGAAATCCAATTGCTCATACATTGTCACCAATTATTCATGATAATCTGAGCTTGATATTTCAAAATAATGAAAAATATATTCCGTTTAAAATAGAAAAAGATTTGAACAAATATGTATATGAAGCATATAATTCTGGAATTTTGGGTTTGAATATAACTGTTCCTTATAAGCAAGAAGTTATTGGAACGTTAATAGATATAGATGATGATGCTAAAAAAATTGGAGCAGTTAATACTTTGGTAAGAACAACTGGTGGATATAAAGGCTATAATACAGATATGCCAGGTCTTGCTAGAGCGATTATAAGTGAAAATATAAAGTTGAATGATTCTAAGGTTATTATATTAGGCGCTGGTGGAGCTGCAAGAGCAGTAGCATATATGTGTGGAAAATATAATTGTAAAGCTGTTTATATTATTAATAGAACATATGATAATGCTAGAAAATTATGTGATGATATGAAGAGTATATTTTATAATTGCGATTTTGTTGCATGTTCGTCAGAAAATTATAATAGTATTCCTAAGGACAAATATTTATTTATACAATCAACTTCTGTGGGATTAAAACCTACAGATGGTATTCCGTTGATTAGTGATGAAAGTTTTTATGATATGGCCGTTGCAGGAGTTGATTTGATTTATAACCCGGCTGTTACACCATTTATTAGGCTTCTTGCTGATAAAGGTATAAAAACAATGAATGGGTTAAAGATGTTATTATATCAAGGGATAATGGCATATGAATTATGGAATAATATTGAAATAAATGATGATATAGCAATGAGTATATATAGAAAATTATGTTATGTTTTGTATGATAAACCTCATCTTTCTATTGAAAATAGGCAACTTCCTAATAAAATCATTTTAGTTGGTTATATGGGTTCAGGTAAAACAACGGTAGGTAAAAAATTGGCAAAACAACTTGGTTATAATTTTGTTGACACAGATGAATATATTGTTGAAAAAGAGGGCCGTAGCATTTCTGACATTTTTAGAGATAGTGGAGAAGAATATTTTAGAAATCTTGAGACTTCCATAATTGATGAATTAAATGAAAAATATTCTAATTGTATAATTTCAACAGGTGGTGGCATGCCGCTTAGAAAGGAAAATAGAGAAAAATTATTAAATATGGGTAAGGTATATTTTTTGAATGCTTCTGCCGATACAATATACAATAGAGTAAAAAATAGTACTGATAGACCTTTGCTTGCAGGGGATAAGCTATATGATAAGATAAAGAAAATGTTATGGGATCGAATGGATAAATACTGTTTTTGTTCGGACTACGTGATAGATGCTAATATGGATGTTGAAAGTATTATAAAATCTATTGTATAAATGTTTTGTTGATTTGTTCACTTCACGGGTATTAAGTTATAATTATTTATTATGTGTAAGTTGATTAGGTCTAGCACTAATTTGATTATTTCACACGTATTTATTTAATTACTTTGCATATGTTGATTGGGGAATTTTACAAGCGCGAATTTGATTATTTTACGTGTAATTATTTGATTATTTTATTTGAATAATATATAATAAGTATATATTTGCCGACGCAAGGAGGTGTCAGCATGAATCATAATAGTAATGATATATCTATATATTATATAAATAAAAACACTAATAAGAAGGGTAACAATGGATTCACATTAATTGAATTGATTGTTACCCTTGTTGTGCTTGGAATAATGATGTCCTTGTCTGCAATGGGTATATTAGCATGGCAGGATTGGTCTAGATTTAACCAGGCAAATGAATATGCTCAAACCTTGTTTGTTGCTGGACAAAACCAGTTAACAGATTATAGTGCAAGTGGCTCCCTTGAAGAATTTACTAATAGATTACAAAATAGTGGCATTTTAGAAGATGAAGTAGATTTAGATTCGATTTATTACGAAGAAGATAAGAATTATTCTAAAAATTCTGTTTGGATTACAAAATATAAAGGAAAAGTATGCTATGCAAAGTGTGAAAAGGGAGATTATTCAAAATATATGGATGATAAATCTTCCGTTTCTGCATCTGCAAAGATTGTATTTGAATTATTAGAAGATTATGTTTATGACACAAGTATATTAAATAATGCAATATGTGTTGAATTTTCAGCAGAGGAAGGCCAAATGTTCTCTGTTAGCTTTAGTGATGCAAATGAATCGTTTACTTATGAGTCAACTGATGCTTTACGTGGAATTGTCTCTATATCAAATAGATGGGAAGCATATCGTAAGGATAGAATGATAGGCTATTATGGAGTTAATACTTTATCAGCACATGTAAATTATGGAAAGCCTGTTATTTCATCTGTTAAGCTAAATAATGAAGAAACGCTCAATTTGACTTTTAAATTATCTAAGCTTAGTAGCGCAATGAATTTGCTTACATATGATATTGATGTTTATGATAAAAATGATTCGTCTAATCCTGTTATGAGAATTGTTTTAGAAGGTAGTAAGATTAAAAATTATAAGAACAGGAGTGAAATTTCATCTAATATTATTAGATACAAAAAAGAAAATGGAAAAATTATTGAGGAGGCTCTAGGAGAGGTTCCTATTTTGGCATGGTTTGATGATAACCATGCTATAAATATTGTTTTAGATGCTGCTGATTTTCAGGCAACTAGTAAATTGTTTACTGACGAATTTGATGTGTTGCAATCAGCAACAATGAAGACTTCTAGTTTTGCAAAAACATATAGTTTTCATAGATTTGGCTTAGATACTGAGCAGATTTTTTGCTCTGTGAAATGCAGAGGTAAAAATTATAAAACTTCTGCCGCAAAGATTAGTAATTCGTCATACGTATATTTTGCTGATCAAGAGAAAACAGATAGCATAAATAATTCTAATCTTAAAGTTGAAACTACAAAATATAAGATAAAAAACGCAAGACATTTATATAATATTAGATATGTTGAAGATGTTTGTGACAATTATTCTAATGATATAAAGAAGTATGTATCTGGATTAGAAGGAGATTTAAATTTCTTTACGTACGAAGTGTCTGAGGATATAGATTGGAATGAATTTTTGGCTTCTAAGAATTTTTATAATTCAAAGGGGGCAATTTCCTTTAATGTTAATGAGGAATATATTAAATTTAATGCAGAACCAAGTATTAAATCCTTTAGTAAATGTTATTTCCCATCAATTAAACGACTTAGAGCAGGGGATTCATTTGTTTCTAATGACAAGACAATGAGTAATCTTGTTTTTGCACAGATTTGTAATGATTTACATAATCTTTATATTGAGGATGTTACTAATAATGATGCAAAAGTTATTAAACCAGTCGGTTTGTTTGCATCAAATTATGGAACAATTAATGGAATAACATTAGATGATGTTGCAGCTAATGGCGAGTATCATGTTGGATCATTGTGCGGAAATAATAGTGGTATTTTGAGTAATAATACTATTTTGAATTCTAATAATAAAAGTGTAATAAGTGGAAAAGAAAATGTTGGTGGCATTTCTGGATATAACATTGGAGTTAAGGATGATATTTATTTATCTGAATTAGATGAACCTGTTATTTCCTATGAAAAAAATGAAAATAATGCTCTTGTAAAGGGTGATTATTATATTGGAGGTTTATTTGGCTCAATTTATCTTCCTGATAATTGTGATATTAGTTTAGTAATAAATGAATGTAATAATAAAGGTGTATTGGAAGTAAATTCTAATACAAATAAGGATGAAGCTGGATATATTGGTGGAATAACAGGGTATTTAGGTAATTATTATTCAATTTCAAAGGTTGAGGAAAAAACTATTTATGATTTCGATAGAATAATTATTAGCAACTGTTCAAATAGTACTCCATACCGAAGTATTGATTATGATGCCTTTGTTGACAATAAGATTAATGATGATGATAAACAATTGTTAAAGGGATATTATGTAGGTGGCATAGTTGGATTTAACTTTAACAGTACAATAATAAATTGTGGTTCTTTATTAGATGATAATGATAATCCTTCGTCTGTATATGGCTATAGATATGTTGGTGGAATTGTAGGTTTTAACAAAGGTCTTATTAAAGCTAGTACCATTGATTCAGATTTTGATAAGAATTTATCAAAGAATTATTCAGAAGTAATTGGTTCGGAATATGTTGGAGGAATTACAGGTTGTAATTGCGATTTTGATGATTCGTTACTTGATTTATCAAAAGATGATTTTGATATTAAAGATTCGTTTGTTGATAAACCAGTGAATGATATTAATTTACATGTTAAAACAGAAGATTATGTGAATTTGGGAGACGTATATGCATATGAAAATTATGCAGGTGCAATATCAGGTTATAATCTGGGCTGGATATATAACGCTATTTCAAAAAAGGACAATGAAGATGAGAATTATTCAAAAGTTTATTCTCAAAATTATGCTGGAGGGGTAGTCGGTTATAATAACGGAATATTAGGAAATACTAAAAGAGATATTAGTGATGATAGCTTCGAAGAAAGTGTTGTTATTGATGGCTCTTTAGCTGATATAAGACGAATCGTAAATGATTGCTATGTTGTGGGTAAAAATTATGTAGGCGGTATTGTTGGCTATAATGATGAGAATTCTATAATTGAAGATTATTGCAATGGTAAAGGATATGTTCGAGGAATTAAAGAGGATGGATATTTTGTAGGTGGATTTGCAGGATTTAATTCTTCTGTTGATTTATTAATGAGCAATGCAGGCCAACCACGTACACTTAAGTCAGATTCAAAAGATATTCAAGGTGGATATTTTGTAGGTGGTTATATTGGCGCCAATATAATTAATACCAATAACTATAAGAAAAATGGTGGAGTAACACCAAGTGTATCAGCAGAAGAAACAACTGAAGAAACAACTGAAGAAGTGACCGAAGAAACAAATGCACAATTAGCAGAAGATAATAATTCGTTTGAACAATTAGAGGAAAATAATAATTCGATGCTTAGTGCTAATACTGATAAAGTGATGTTTACATTTGGTTTTGTTGATTCTTGGGGTGCTGATAACAAAATTTATGCTAATTTTCAATCAAAATTGCTTAACGTATCTAACAACACATTGAAAAATTGGAGAGTAGAAATTGATATTGACGATGGTACATATTTTTTGGCAGGATCAAATGGTAATTTTGTAATTGATCAAAATAAAAAGAAATTAATTATTAATAACGTTGACTATAATGTGTCATTATATCCAGAACAAACTATTATTATATGGTATCAATTGGTTTTTGATAATCAAGAATTACTTGAAAAATTCCAAAAAAAGCATTATGTAATTTATGCTGATAATGAGAAAGTTGGTGAGGGTAATATATCGGAAGATTCTTCTGATGATGGTGATGACAAAGACGAAGATGATGAAGTTATTAGTGAATCAGATAATGATGACGATAATAGACATGATAATGATGTAGATATTGTTAAGGGAGAAGCCATTGTAACTTCTTTTGAAGCAAGTTCATATACAGATTTTATTGATGCAAAAGCATATGTAGGTGGATATTGTGGATATAATCTATTTGTTGCTAATGAAGATATAAATAAAGATGATAATTATGTATTTAGTCTTCAAAATGCTCTAAAAGATAAATTAAATACTGTTACTTCGAATAGTGATAAAGTAAATATTGTGGAAAATATTCACGATGAGGATTTGAATCTGGAAAAACAAATAATTTCGTCTAATGTTGTTTTTGTAATTAATGGAGGAATTTCAAATTATCGATCAGATAATCCGCAAACTATTTCTGGAGAAGTATGTGTGGGTGGCTTGTTAGGTGGAGACTCATTAAAAACAAGACTTTATGTTAGAAATGTTTCAAATATATATAATATTATTGCGAATGAATATGTTTCTAGTGATATTTTGAGTGATACATCCTATGATTATTTAAGAAAATACATGGAAATAAATTATTCATTTGCAGGTGGAATTGTTGGAAGACTTAACAATGCAACAAATTTGTATAACTGTGCAAATGACAGTCGAGCAACAATTAATTCAAAGGGTACTTATTGTGGAGCATTGTGCGAAATAAACGAAGGTAGAATTGTTATGTGTAAAATAAATTCCTTTGGAAACAACAGAGATTATGTTGGCGGAATTTGTGGATATAATTCTTCTGAAGGAATAATAAAAAAATCCTATGCTGATAATATTTCAATATCAGGTAGAAATGTTGTTGGAGCGGTTGCTTCTGTTAATAACGGATTTATTTCAAAAACAAAGTACAACACAATTAAAATTGTAGCGTATGGCACAGATGAGCAAATTGATAATAAGATCATTGGCGTTTCAGGTGGATTAGTAGGATGTAATGATGAATTAGGATATATTTCCATATTAAAATATAATGGCAATATTGAGATAAATTCTAAAGGCTCTTATGTTGGTGGTATTACTGGAATAAACTATGGTTCGATTAAAAGCGGTGCAACAATGGATTCGCATGCCCATATTAATGGTTATGTTATCGGATTAGATAATGTTGGGGCAGTTGTTGGTAGAAATATTTCTGATAACAATATTCGTTTTATAAATAATTATGCTTCTGTATCTTCTACAGGAGGTGATGCAGGTGCAATTGTTTCTGAACATGAATTAGGCACTATTTACCATTGTAGAAATTATGGAAATATTTCATCTGTTCAAGAGGGTAAAGCCGGAGGTATAGCAGCACATAACTTAAGTGAGATTAATTCATGTATTAATTACGGTAATGTTTCTTCAGAATCAGGAGAATGTGGAGGTATCGTTGGTGTAAACGATATTGATTCTACAGTTAAAAAATGTAATGTATATAAAAACTCATCATATGATGGAAGTATATCTAATGAATCAGTAGAGATTATTTCTTCATCAAATGTAGGAGGTATTGTTGGTTCTAATTATGGACTAATAAAAAGTTGTACTTTTGATGGTACAGTTAATTATATTAATGATTTAAATATAACTTCTTCTGTGGGAGGAATAGTAGGCGAAAATAATATAAATGGCACTATTGAAAAATGTTATGTAGGTAAAAATAGAGATACTCTTATTTGTGCAAAGAAAACATCTATTGCCAATGTTGGTGGAATTGCAGGATATAACAATGGAAATGTTTATGATTGTAATAATGAATTAAATAAAAATAAAGTTGATATTGTTTGCTCTAAAGGATATGCAGGAGGTTATATTGGTTTTATTGACACAAATGGCTCCATTAAGGGTAAAGAGAATAAAGCTATTATGTCTAATTCAAAGTGGAGCATTTTCTCAGAAGCTGATGCAGGAGAGCTTTATTTAGGAGGTATTATTGGCGGTTACAACTCTAGTCTCGCTGTTAGCAATTATGAAAATAGGGCTATTGTTAATGCAAAATTATCTCATGGAAATCATAACGTATATGCAGGTGGTATATTTGGTGTGATATTAAATACTGAAGAATCAATATTGTTAGATAATTGTAAGAATATTGGTAGCGTTCACTCAGGTGCATATGGAGCTGGTATTGTTTCGTGTGTAAGAAATGAATCGACAATATTTACTAATTGTATTAATTCTGGTTTGATTCAAGGTGAAAATATTGCTGGTATTTTATCAATTTCTGAAAATATTAATGATTCAGGTTTAGTATTTGAAAATTGCATTAATAATGGTGGACTATCATGTTCAAAATTTAATGAAAATTCTGGATGTGTTACAAGTTCATCAGATATTTATGGTAATTATGTTGATAAATCATTTGCTGTTCCAGTTGTACATCTTGAGTATACAGGAGATGGAAATAGTGTAGCTGTATTAGATAATAGTAATTTGTATAAGACGGATGAAAAAAATACTATTAATATAGTAAATGTTCAAGTTGACAATAATGTTACTGTTATTGAGCCTGAAATTGGATATAGTAGAACACCAGTTGCTTTTGTTGATAATAAAGATATAGTTAGTATTTCTTCTTATGCAAAAAAAGTAGTTAATGGTAAAGATTTTTCAAAATCGTCAGATAGTAAAAGTGAACATGACTTTATTTCTGATAACAAGTTAAATAATAAAGACTTTAATATATTTGAAACATCCTTTAATGAAGTTTATGCTTCTCAAAATGGAGTGATTACTTATAATTCAATATTATCAAATAATAGCATAAATAGTTCGATTATTGTTAATTCAGAGCTTTTGGTGTATGACAAAGATTTGAAATGTAATGTGTCTATATCAAATGCTTCTTCTAAGATTGAAAAAGAAAGCCAGGTTGAAGCAACATTTGATATTGAAACAAAAAAGATATATGGCTGTGATAAAATACAATTTAATAATTATCTTTGGTCTATAGATGATAATTCTGTCTTGTATGGACATGTTGTTGCAAGTAACATTGATAAGAACAGTCTTACTCAAATTGAAGATAATGAATTTTATATTGTTACAAATAATAAATCAGTTAAGTCCCATACTTCAATATGGGAATATGATAATAAGAAAAATATAACAGGATTGAAAAAAGGCTATATCATTAGATTACAAGAAGATGGCAATTATACTGTAATATATAGCTCTTTATTAGCAAGAGAAGGAAGCTATTCTTCGCCTCAATGTTATTGGAAGATATATCAATATGATGATAAGTCAAATTGCTATATTTCCGATAATAGTATTATTTCTTTAGAAATAGATTAGAGAAAAATTTTTGTAGTAGATGAGAGGATATAATATGAAAAAAATGAAAGGTAAAAAACTGGATAATCGTGGCTCGGCAATGATTGTTTCGATTGTTGTTAGTGTGGTTGTTATGGCTTTTTGCCTTTCCTTACTTTTGGTTGCATATTCTTTGTATGTATCTACTGCAAAAGAAACGAAATTTGAGCAATGTAAAGATATAACTGAATCATTTAGTAAATATATAACTGATGAAATTACTAAACCAGTATATTTAGATATTAATGAAATGTTTAATGATATGGATAGTAAAAATGTTATATGGTTTTATTTAAGGTATAATTTGCTTCAAGCAAATTGGCCTAAATACATACGTGATGATAGTACAGATGAAGATGAAAATAAGGCGTATAGATATATAAAAATTAATTCTTCAGATAAAAATAATACGTTTTCTAAATATGCTTCATGTTTGTCTGTTTGCTTTTATTACGAGGATGATTATGTAAGTGATGATGGCAAAGAGGAAAATTATAATTTGCATGTAATAGTCAGTTGCAATTATGGTGATACATCGTATAGTGTTGAAAATATATTTAATTTGAATATTACTGATTTTGAAATTCCTGATAATCCAAGTGAGGAATACAATAATAAGTCTGCTGTACTAGAAAAAGGCAATGAAAAATATAATCCAGCAGGAAATACTATTGATACATCAAAAAAATGGATTTTTACATTCGATGAAAGGAAGTGATTTTATGAAGGATAACAAAGGATCTACAATGATAGAAGTTATTGTTGGTTTTACACTCCTTATGATTATTCTTTCGTCATTGACTCATATAATTGATGTATCATCTGAATTATTTTTTAAATCAAAAGATATGATTGTAAAGGAAAATTCTTTTGAAAAAAATAAACAGAAAAAGGATGCTCAATATAATGAAGCTTCAGACTTAGAATTATCACTATGTATTGATGAAGAAAAGACAGATGCAAGTAATTTAGCAGCTGATATTAATATTAAATTAAATGATATTAAATGTTTAATATATGAAGACGAAGAAACAAAATATAAGTCATATAAAGTTGAAAGAAAATAATTATTTAAAGTGTTATTAATGGGGTGACTTGTTATGAAAAAAATAAGTGCTTTACTTAATAAAATTAAATTGAATAATAAAGGAGTTACCCTTGTTGAGTTAGTTGTCACATTTACAATTATGGCTATTTTTATGGTATGTGCATCTCATATAATGATCTCAACAATGAACATATATTACCAAATTAAGGGTACTGCTAATGGTTTGCAGGTTACTTCATTAATAGAAAAACAAATTGCAGGAGATTTGTCTGCTGCCCTTGATAATAATCTTGCAGTTTATGGAAATAATAATACCTGCAAAGGTGCATCTATTGTCATATATGATAGTGGAAAAAGTATTGAGTTTATTGATAAAAAAAATAATCGTGTAAAGATTAGTAAGGATAAAAATGGATACATAAATTATCATTATTATGAAGTGTATGAAGAAAATAGCGAAGGCAACAGTGTTCGTGGAGATGCATATGACTGGAAGTTAGATAAAAAGCAATATATGGGATATAAAATCCAGTCGATTAATTTTTCAAAGGCAAATGCAGCTTCGTATAAGGATAATGTTATTGTTATGACAATAGTATTACGAAATGAAAAATATGGTGAATATGAATCTAGAAAATATATTGAATGCTTTAATTTTGATAGTAGTAGTGAAAATTCATCAATTGTAGTAAAATAGAAGTATGGACATCTTTGTTAGGAGGTGCTTATTGTGAACCAAATTAGAAAAATAACAGGCAAAATATTTGTTGGTATATTAGTGGGGCTTGTTTTGCTTATATTAGGTCATTATGTTTTTGACGCTGTTATTAAAAAAACAGAAGCTAAGGTAGCACTTCGAGAAGCAAAGAATACATATATTGTTATGAAAAATTATGACATAAATGAGTATGCCAAGGGTAAATGTGTTTATGACAAATCTAATCGTTATAATTTAGCTAAAGGCTTAAAGGATGATGTTGAAAAAATGTTAGAACATGAATGCTTCTGTACCATTTTGGATTATGATGATAAGGAGCATAAGATTACTCACTTTGTTTATAGCTATGGTAAGTATTTGGTTGAATATTCGTATACGAATAATAAAGATATTTGGATTGTGAAATACATAGATGAAATCTTAAGATACTAAGGAGGGAGGGAAGTCAGTGATTAAGTACAAATATAAAGCTAAAAATTCAGATGGTAAAATGATTAGTGGTGTTGTTCAAGCTAATGATATTTATGAATTACATGAGAGACTAAAGCAAGACGGCAAATTTTTAATTTCACAAAAAGAAATTATTAATAAAAAAAATAATAAACGTCTCAAATCTAATGTCATATCAGAGTTTTCAAAAAATATTAGTGAGTTGGTGGGTTCGGGAATATCACTTGTTAAGGCATTGAGAATTATATCTGAAGATGAATCAACAAAGCCGGCAATAAGAGCAATATATTCTGATGTATTAAAGTTACTAAAAACTGGTATGTCTTTATCTGATGCCTTAACAGAACAAGGAGATGCTTTCCCTCCTCTCTTTATTAATATGATGAAAAGTGCAGAAACAAGTGGTAATCTTGATAAGATAGCAATGCGAATGTCACAGCATTATGACAAAGAGTATAGATTAAATCAAAAAGTTAAAAGCTCCATGACTTACCCTAAAATTCTTAGTGTATTGATAATAGGAGCTGTTGCTGTCATTATGGGCTTTGTTATTCCGCAGTTTAAGGATTTGTTTGCTCAGATGGAGACACTGCCTATTAGTACAACAATTCTTCTAGGAATAAGTAATTTTATAAAAGACAAATGGTATGTATTGATTATTGCTGCAATAGTATTTTTTATTTTATTTAAGATTGTGTTTTCTATTGCTGTTGTGCAATATTTTGTAGATAAAATCAAAATTAAATTACCTGTGATTGGAAAACTTATGAGAGTTATATATACTGCAAGATTTGCAAGAACTCTTGCGAGTTTATATTCAGCAGGTATATCAATTGTAAATTGTTTGACTATTTCAAAATCTACAATTGGTAATGCTTATATTGAAAGTCAATTTGACAAAATGATTGCAGAAGTTAAAGCGGGTGCAAATTTAAGCGACGCCATAAATGATGTTGATGGATTTACTAAAAAATTATCTTCGTCGATTATGGTAGGTGAGGAAACAGGCGCATTAGATACTATGCTTAATTCTGTTGCTAATCAAATGGAATATGATTCAGAAATGGCTCTTGATAAGATGGTTGCTTTGATTGAACCTGTGATGGTTGTTGTTATGGCAGTTGTTATTGGATTTATCATTATTTCAATTATCCAACCAATTTATGGTTCATATCAATCAATTGCTGATTCAGTAGGATAAAATAGATTATGACACAAAAAAATACAATAACGTATAGATATGTAAAATGCAAGAATAAAAAATACTAAGGGGGAAGAAAGATGAGTACGGTAATATATTTAGCTAATCAGCAGATTCAAGTGGTTACAGGAAATCTTTCTGGGAAAAAAATAAATATTGAAAAGAGCCTAACTGGTTTCGCACCTGAAGGTAGTATTATAAATGGAATAATAATGGATACAGATTCTTTTGTTTCATTTGTTAAAGAATTTTGGCAGAGTAATGGGCTACCAACTAAGAATGTAACTTTATTAGTTAATAGTTCAAAGTTTTTTAGTAAAACAATTGATATGCCAACAATGTCTGCAAAGAAAACACGTGAATTTGTTGTTAGAGAATTTTCTGATATAAAACGTGATGAAGAGGTTCTTTATAGTTATGCAACAATTGAGTCAGATAAGGTAAATAGTAAAATCTATGCTGAATGTGTTCCACAGGAAATGATTGTTGATTATAAGAATATTTTCCAGGAGGCTGGAGTAACACTCGGAACAATATATTCAGCAGATAGTAGCCTTATTTCGTTTATAGATATGATTACATCAAATATTGCTAGAACTTTTGTTTTTCAGATTGCTGACAGTATGACATTAACAACAATATTATGGGTTAATGGTTCCTTTTACTATCTAAATAGTATCAGAAGCTTTTATGATCAGGGAACTGATGATTATGCAGGTGATGTTGCAAGATCTATTAGTAAGATAATACAGTTTATGCAGGCTAATCAAATTGATTCTAATCTTGAAATGGTTATTATTTCAGGCTTGAATCCAAATGACTATAGTTTGTATAAAACTTCTTTTGAAATGCTTGATATTAATGTTAGACTTGAAATGTTTAATCCTTCAATGTTTGGAATTTCGGGAAAAGGAGTACAAGGAGCGTCAGATTGTGTTAGAGCATTAAGTGGTCTTTTGAATCGAGGAAAAGAACAAAATCTTGTAAAGTCTTTAATAGATACAAAGAAAAAGAAAAAAGCATCTACAGGATTTTATAAGGATATTATCTGGGTTATTATTATTACTGGTATTATGGTTATAGCATTGATTTCCTCAATAATGCTTAGCGCAACTAAAAAGAAGGAGCTTAAAAAAATTGATGAGTATAACGAAGATGTAATCGTTATGTGTGATATTGCAAAATACAACAAATTGTTAGAGCAAAATAGTTTTCTAAATAAGCAAAAAAAAGCAATTATTGATTTGGATGATAATATTCGTACATATCCTGTTGGTACATCAAAAATAAATAAAATTATTTATGATTGCGCAGGTATATATGCTAATATTACGTTTAAGTCATTTGATGCTGATGCAGGAGTTGTTTCATTTTCAGCTAGTTGCGAATCGGTTGATAATATAAACTTATTTATTAAAGAATTATTACAACGTAGTGAATTTAATAGTGTTGATTATACAGGTTATACATATAATGAAGAAAATTCAATGTGGGATGTTCACGTTACATGTATTTTATCTGAAGCGGTTGGAAGACAATAACCTTTAATAGGTTGATTTATCGAGGAGGAACGCTATGAAAATAGGCATGACAGAAAGAGATAAAAAGCTTCTTATATTTTTGACAATATTTGTAATAGTAGTGTGTATTGGCTATTGGGGAATATTTCCTAATGTCAAATCTATGCGAGAAACAGAAAAGAAAATTGAAAAAGCCAGAGAATTAGAAGAAGAAAATAAATTAAAAATAAGCAAATTGCCTGAACTTGAAAAGAAGTATGAAGATATGCAACAAGAGGTATCGGAATATAAAGAATCATTTTTTGAAGAAATGTCGAGTGATAAGGTTGACAAGTATTTAACTAGTATGGCTCTTGATTATAATTTATATGCTTACGATTTGAATATTTCTATGCCAACAGATGAGGCTTTACTTAATCCATATTATTTAAGTGAAAAAGTAATTAAATTAGAAGATGAAAATGCTGACATAACAGATGAAGGTGATAATATTACTGACGAAATAAATGAAAATGATATGGATATTTATGAAACAGATGAAAATGAATCAGATGATGTTGATGAGGCATTTGGAGAAGCTGACGAAGAATTAGATGTTGAAGAGAACGAAACTAAAATACCTACAGGTATTTATTGTGTAAAGGCATCTTTTAAGGTTGGTGGAGAGGAAAAGAATTTGCTTCGCTTAATTGATGATTTGTCATATTCAGAAAAAAAGATAAGAATTTCAAATTATTCATGGGTTGATGAAAGAAACGTTTCTTATAATGAAGATGGTTCTTATGAAATTGATGTTGAACGTATTCTTAATATTACTATTGAAATGTATATGTGTAAGGAGTAGTTCGTATGGAAATAAAGAATAATAAAAATATTAGAATTGGTGAGATTCTACAGGAATTTGGATATATTAATGATGCTCAGGTTGAAGAGGCTATGGCATATCAAAAAGAGCACAAAGGTGTTCGATTAGGAGGAGCACTTATTGCCCTTGGACATATTACTGAAAAGCAGATGCTAGAGGCATTAGCTACAAGACTTAATTATTCATTTGTAAATATTAGTGATATTAGTGTAGATATTAATGCAGTTGAAAAAATACCTAAGGCGTTAGCTGAAAAGTATTGTATGATGGCTTACAAGATTACAGAAACTGAGTTTTATATTCTAGTAAATGATCCACTTAATTTTTATGGAATTGAAGACATTAGACAAATTGCTGGAATGGAGTTAAATATTGCTTTATGTGAGCAACAACCATTAGCAAATTCTATTCAATATTATTATTCTGAGGTTTCGGCTAGAGAAGCAGCTAAAAAAGCAGCTGCAACCACTGCTCAAGTTACAGAAACTATTGAAATAAATGTTCAGGATGGTGATGATGACACACCAATTATTAACTTATTAAATAATATTTTGGTTAGAGCTTATAATTCCAATGCATCAGATATACATATTGAACCATTTGAAACTTATACAAGTGTTAGAATGAGACTTGATGGTGTAATAACAGATTTCATGACACTTCAAAAAAATATACATAATTCCTTGATTGCACGAATTAAAATCCTTGGTGACTTAGATATTGCAGAAAGACGTATTCCACAGGATGGCCATTTTAGAATTGGTATAGAAGGTGTTAATCTGAATATAAGAGTATCTGTTATACCGACTGTTTTTGGTGAAAAAGCAGTACTTAGACTTCTTGCAACTGGTGGAAATATTGACCACCTTGGTACATTTGGTATGACAGATAGAAATTATGGGTTAGTTAAAAATATGCTTCAGTCTCCAAATGGAATAATATATATTACTGGTCCTACTGGTTCGGGTAAATCAACTACACTTTATATGATTCTTGAGGAACTTTCAAAAAGAAGTGTAAATATATCAACAATTGAGGACCCTGTAGAAAAAAATCTTCCTAAGCTAAATCAGATGCAGGTAAATAATACTGCTGGACTTACATTTGAAATTGGACTTCGTGCTTTACTTAGACAAGATCCTGATATTATTATGGTTGGAGAAACCCGAGATTCTGAAACTGCTTCTATTTCAGTTAGAGCAGCTATTACTGGTCATTTGGTTTTGTCAACGCTCCATACAAATGATGCAGCTTCTTCTGTAGTAAGACTTGCAGATATGGGGGTAGAACCATATATGATTGCCAGTTCATTGGTAGGCATTGTTGCGCAAAGACTTGTTAGAAAGGTGTGTCCACTTTGTTCTGTTTGGGAAGAAATGACTCCAGAAGAGGAAGCAATTGCTGGCGTTAAATTTGAGAGAGTTAAACACGCCAAAGGTTGTCGCCAATGTAATAATATGGGTTATAAGGGCAGAGTATCTATACATGAAATTCTTGTTGTTGATAAGGCGGTACGAGAGCTTATTACAAATGGGGCTTCTGTTGAAGAAATCAAGAATTATGCAATAAACACACAAGGGATGAGTACATTAAAGAAAAGTGCACTTGAATTAGTCAAGGAAGGAACAACAACAATTGATGAGCTTATTAAAGTTGCTTATTATGAGTAATTAATTGTTTATTAGTAATTAATTAGTGATTAATTTTTTATTAGTAATGTTTATTCAATTGTAATGTATATATAATTGTAAACTATTTTTATTATAAAGTATTTTTATTATAAAGTATTTATATTATAAAGTATTTTAATTGTATAGCTTGAATATTATATTTTGAATTTTAGGATGACAAGCGGGAATCCTCGGTTCTTCAAGTGCCGAGATGAAAGCGTTAAGTCCAATCGTATGCGAAAATGATATTGGTGAATAAATGTATTAAATTGCCCATTCGCATATATGAATGCATATATGAATGGACAAT
>JAQYAV010000124.1 GCA_029338675.1 Lachnospiraceae bacterium | reverse complement strand
GGTTTTCATCATCAAGTGAGAAAGAAGAGAATAATCTTCTTACTCTTGGCTTGCCGACTACTGAATGCAACCTTTCTATATAAATTTCAAGCAAATCATTCTCATCCAGAGATAACTCTGTTTGATCATTTATTTTATTTAAAACTCTTGAAAAGAGTGTAGAGTAGGAGAGCATATCTAGCCTCCTTTATTACAACAGAGAAGATAAATCTGTGTCACAAATCTCGTCAATTAACTTGATTTTCTGAATTGAATCAAAAGTACCTGCTTCCATCTGTGTTGCAACTTCTGTCATAACAGCCTTCTTTAACCCAGATGGGAGTGTAGGAAATACTCGTTTAAAATCTTCGCTATTCATTGCAATAAGTTCAGGAACATCTTCCGAATAAATCCCCTCGTACAATGCCTTTACCTCTTTCCATTTATCGCCTTCAAGCAGTTCTTCATCATCAATAATAAATAAAGTATCAAAAATAAAAGATGACTTAGACGCTTTCAATGCAAGCAAATCCTGATATTCAACTTCTGTGATATCACCATAGTCTGCCCACATATAAGTTTCTTTTGACTTCTTACCTACACAAATAAGTTCTCCTTTTGTCATAGAACGACATGGAATTAAATCATCTCCATTATATTCTTTAACAACAGATGTTGCTTTTGATTTGTTTTCTAATACTTTCTTTTCTTCTTTTACAGATTCGTTCTTTACTGTTTCAGTTGTATTTGTTTTCTTTGTATATGCCATTTTCCTTTATTCTCCTTATATAAAATAGGAGAGTGCTATCAAACACTCTCCTCAAAACTTTGGTTATTAAGCAGAAATTGTGTAAGTACCGAATTTTCTATTTACAATTACAGCTACACCCATTTTCTGCTGATATTCATACTCAATAGTCTTATCAACATTTGTGTTGCCATCGGATACTTCCTTAACCTGTGCTTCACCCTCATCATAAATCTTAATAAACTTATTGTCAGCAACAGGCATAATAAGTAACTTATTGTTATCTACCAATTTTGTAGTTGTATCGTTAGGAGCAAAAGACTGAGGAATTTCTACAAGACGAACACCCTCCCAAATACCAAGACGACCAGTTGTATGTCTTTCTTCTTTCATAGAAGCAGAAATCCAATCTGTATCAGCAAGAGCAGTAAGTTTAGAAAGTGCTGTCTTAGTACCCATAATAACTGCTTCAGTACCATTAGCAGCCTGAACATCTTCTACAAGTGTAATAAGTGTATCTTTTGCAAGAGAACCAGTCTTGTTAAACTGAGTAGAAGGCAGAACCTTAGAACCAGCAGACATAAGAGAAGCATAAACCATGTCGTTTACCTTCTTATCAAATGCCTCATAAATTTTCTGAACAAAGTTAGCCCAGTCAACCTTACCAGCCATAAACAGTTCGTACTCTGCATAAATCTTGATACCGAACCAAGATGTCTTTACAGAGAATGTACTTCCAGCACCAAGTCTCTGACGGAATAAAGAGTGGTGATTACCACTTAATTCAGATACAGTAAGTACAGTCTCATCTGGTACATAGAATTCATTTGTATCACCAGTATTCATAGACTTAATTTCTACGAATTCATTAAAGAAAGGATTCTCACCCCAACCAGAAACAAGAAGATTTTCAACAGTTTCTTCAATTACTTCAAATACATCAACTTTATGTCTACGAATAGCTTTATGTAATTCTTTACGAGAACATCCCTGGTCTACACCAAGTACCTCAAACATAACTTCACGAATCTTTTCGTTAGCATCTTCTTTAGATACTTCTTTCTGCTTTCCACAAGCAGTATCAAACATTAACTGAGAAAATTCAGCATAATCCTTATCAGCAAATACTTCTCTAGTATCAGCATTACTAAATGTTAATTTCTTCATTATTATCTATCCTCCTTTCTATTAAGCTGCTACCTTGAGCTTCTTAGAAGCTACAGATACAGTCTTACCAACTACAGGTGTTCCATCAAAACCTTCAACAGAAAGAGTGAATACATCACCAACTCTAAGTTCGTAAGCACGAACAATATCATCTTTTGCATTGAAGAAATTGCTTTCTTCCTGCATCTTTGTTGTGTACTCTTCATAAATAAGAGGTACATTGAGTAAGAGACAATCACCTGCACCAACAGCAGTAACCTGTACTCTATAAGAACCATTAGCTGCCTTTTCAATAATCTTTCCAGCGAAAGTAGCAGAAGCAGCCTTCTCTGCATAATACTCAGGAGCAATATAATCTCCTAATCCAACGATTGCGCCGTTATCTACATTTGCAGTTACTTTAATGTTGTAGATATTTGCACCACCATATGTAGCTGCAAGCTTAGTGCTCTCAGCAACAGTATGTTTAGTGTCAAAGTTAATAAAACTTGTTGCCATAATTTGTTTCCTCCTTTAATTTTTTTTGCAATAAAAAAGAACACCTATTTGGTGTTCATAAAAAGTAATTATTTTTAATTATTTAAATAAAGTTCCATATGCTTTTGATTTTTTCTGCACATCGGGTTTTAAATTAAAATTGACCTTATTAGATTTCTTTTCGTTATTTTCAGAATAAGAGAATGACCTATTCTTCTTAACAAGTTTACCAAGAGTAGCATCTGCTTTCTCGGCTAACTCTTCTTTAGAATACTGATTTACAGATTCATCAGACATAAGTGCTTTAAATTCATCTGTTTCGAGATAATCAGCATATGCCTCGTCATCAAATACAGTCATCTTGTCTGCATAAACTTCAGCAGATTTATATGTATTCAACTCCTCAACGATAGAAGAATAATTGCTTCGCATAGACTGTAATTCAGCATACTCTGAATCGGTAAGATATTCTTTATGTAATGAATAGCGTTCTCCATCGAATGCTACATTGTCATTATCTTTTGTATACTTCTGACCATAAATCTTACCGCCATTCCAACTCTCGTATACAAAATAAGAATCATACACACCAGTAATGAAATACCAATCGTTGTCTGATTCTTCATATGAAGCCAAAAGATTATATAAAGCACAACGAATATCATCATGTGAAATTTCATATGTTCTTATCATAGGCTCAACAGAGTTGTTCTTTTTCTTCTTCTTTGTAGAACCACCGCCACCACAAGCGTTATCTTCTTTAACTTCCGGCTCATCTTCGTCAGATTCTTCTTTTGGCTCGTCCTCTTCACATTTCTTTTTCTTTTTAGTAGAACCGCCACAAGCATTATCTTCCTTGACTTCTGTGGTTTCGCCTTCGATTTCAACAGTTTCGTCCTCGGAGGTTTCATCGACTGTCTCTTCAGATTCATTCTCTGTTACAGTTACTTCCTCCTCAGTGGTTTCTTCTGTTTCAGTCACCTTTTCAGTCTCAGTAACTTCATCAAAATTCTCATTCATTTCCACTCGTGTTTCCTCCTTTCCTGAATTATCATTTTCTATATTGAAGCGAGCCTCTAACTCACTGAGTTTGGCTTGCATTTCAATTAACTGATTACTAAATTTAACTAAACTGTTATTATCTTCGCTAAAATCTTCTAATGTTAATTTACTTCCTAACATTCCCTCTCCAATTGGAGTACCATCTTTTTCACACCCCAGACATGCACAGCCGTTAAATCTAAAATTATCTAATTGCAGATACTTTTCCTTCGCATTGTACGAGCACTCATATATAATAAGCTCGCAACTCACCTTTGTTCCATTTTTGGAACGGATGATATCAGCAGCCCTTGTATATTCCTCTGGAATAACAACTCTTGCTACAACATAAGTTTTATCCATCTTTTCATCATATTCGAGATATGGTTCATCGGCAGTAAATGTGCCAATTTGTTGTTCATCGTATACAACAAATTCATTACCATTTTCATCTTGTTCCATATGACAATCGTGTGCATGGAAATCCCAAGTACCATCATCTAACTGATGTATCTTTGCTAATAGTGGAGAATATTTTAATGTAGGCATTGCCTGTTTCATTGATTCTTCTGATATGAAACTTTTATTTCTATTAAGCAATGTATGGCAGACACGCACTTTACAATAAAGTTTGCCATCATCAGATTCTTCAATGTCAGCAGAAGAAAAGTCTTGAATAGACTGAACTACAATAGGCATACCAGATTCTTTATAAGAGAAAGAATACATTTTATTCGTTCTACAAAACTTAATTAAGTCTTCGATTGTTAGTATTTTATTTTTTGCCATTTCTCTCTGTGCTTACCTCCTTTCCATAATGATAAATAGGTATAAAAATACCACTCGCATAAATAAAGGAGTGGTTATACACATAACATATTTGAATATTGTATTTTTGATTTATCTATATCATCTGAAAACTGCATCTTATCAGTATTCAGAAAAGTATAAATACCACTTGAAAAATCTACTTGCTGAAATCCAAGCTTTAATAAAATATCAGCAGTAGATTTATCTGATGTTTTGATAAAATTTTGTTTCATCCATTCACTTCCTTATCCATTCGACCTATCTCTCTTATCTTGACTTGCTTCTCCATCATCGCTAATTCCGTCTGCACCGCCAATATCCTTAGTCTGTCCACCACCTTTGTTATCAGAAGATGATTGTGTATGACTCGACTGTAAAGGCTTGAATGACTCAGTAATATTCAAAACTTCTGATTGTAAGAAATTTAAACTCATAGTTTCTAATTCATTAAAACCATTTAAGTTATTTACCGTTAGAGCAGTAGGAAGTCCATAAGTAGCTTCTTCTAATAGTTCTTTCTTTAATACACTCTTTGTATAAGGAGATGTTTCTAATAATTTTACTTTTGCAGGATTAGATACATGATAACTAAGAAATCTATTAAGATATGCTTGTGTTTGTGGAAGAAGAGATGCAGTGGCATATTTTTCATCGAATTTAATTGCCCCTTGCCATGCCGTAGTTCCAGAAATAGAAGATGAGTTTAATAATTGAGCACCGCCAGAAGTGTTAAATACTGTCTTAGTAGCATTTTCAATTTTATTAACATCTGTTGCTTGGTCATCACCAAATGTAAGTACATCTAGCGGAATTGGAGTAATTGCCGCAGCAATATAATCTGGTAAAGATTCAACTAACTTATTATAATAATCAATCGCTGTATTTGGATCAATTAAAAACTGGTCAACCGCATCCTTATCATCAGAATGTGGGATAGTAGCAGTGATCATTTTATAAATTTGCTGCTCATCAGCCACAGCTTGAATATCTTCAAGGTCTGCTAAATTTATGAGCGAATTGAATAAATTTATGTACGGTGGAAGAGGAACTTCAAGATCATCAATATTTACCTTAAAACATACACAATATTCATCTGGCATAGGAAGCCATCTATTATTTGTAGTATCTCTCTGATATTCTGCATACATGGATTTAAAAGGTTCTCCAATCCATTCAATCATATCTTGATGCTTTGTAAAATAAGTCATATCCATCATATACGATAAATCACCAGTATAGTAAGCACCTGATACCTTACAATAATCTGGGTCATTCGGTAAAATGAAATATCCAGTATCATCATAAAAAGCTGTACCAAAAAATACATCTTCTCTCCAAGCAATAATATATGCTTTTAAAAACTCTAATTGAGTATTCATATTTTCTAATACGGTAAGCGTATCATAATATGCCTTCAATACTTTTTTCTTATCCCCACCTTTATTTAGGTCTATAAGAGGAATTACTGACCGGGCATTAGTATCTATCATTGTTGCGTTATACCAAATCAACCTTCGATACACACTGCTTCGATAGTAAAGATATTTACTTAGATTTCGCAAGTTTTTATACTGTGCGATTGGGTTTTTCATATAAGTACGAAGCTTTGTTTTATCAAATGTATTATATGATCTTGATACATTTTTAGTGGGATCAATAAGTTTTAATGCTTCTTGTACTTTTTCAAAATTCTGTATATTTTTATAATTTTTTTCATACCACTCTTTGATTTCTTGAGCAGTTTTAGTCGGTGTGCTAGACACCTTCTTTGTTTGTGCCATTGTTTATTAGCACACCCCCTTTCAGTTGAACATGCTGAATCTTTTTCCTTGTTTGATTGGAAGTTTGGAAACCAAGTCAGCAGTATTAATATTTTTTGGTTTTAGCTTAATAGCTAATTCTTGACAAATTTTAAAATTGTATTCCAATGCCGAGAAACGGTCTTTTCGCATACCTTGTTTCTCCATAATTTTAATATTTGTACCTTTAATCTCATGGTCAAGATTTATTAACTCGTTGACCATTAAAGACGTTTGTATATATGGTAATTTCAATGCAGATTGTTCTTTTGCGGTCATCTTAGAATATCCACGAATTTTCTTAACAAGTTCTTCTGCATCAAATTCAGAAACTAATAAATTAATTGAACCATTTTGGAAACCAGCACGTAATGCGATAGCAGACTTTGTATTAAAATCTGCATTAGCTTTAATAGACCAAATTACTTTATTTGCGTTTTTGATTTTACACCTATCAGCCATATTATCATCATTAATACATGTCATAGCTTCATATGTAATTCCGTATTCTGCATCATATTGCGGCTTAATACAGAAATCATACACTCCAATTCCCTGACCATTTGTATCCAAAACTAAATCGGTACAATTAAATTGATAAAATAACCTCATAACTAAAATACCTAATTCGTCAGTTGTCATTCCCTCATGTGTTTCTATATAAACAATATTACTTATATAGTCATTATTTTCTGTTGGAATAGCTGAATTAATTATGAGTGCGGCTGCGTCATTGTTGTGACGTTTACTTGCAAGCAAAGCCACATCGACAGACAAAATACGCTTTTCATTTGGAACTAATTCAGGTATTTTTATTTGATGATTTTTATATATTTCAAGAGGATAGAAAGCATTTCTTATTTTTCTTCTTGGTGATATGTCGTCAAACTTGAAGAAAGCACCGTCTGTATCACCAAACCATTCAGCACCCATCTCCATCTTAAAAGCAGTAGGATCAAAATCAGCTTCACTCATTTCGTCCTCAACCTGTTCTCTTGAAAGTAATCCTTCTTTAATCGCTAAATTATATGGAAGCCCACAGCAAAAATAACGTTTTGTATCATCTAACATATTTGCAAAATACGCTTGTAACTTAGAATAGCTCCAATGAGACTTATACCAAGCTGAACTCATATACATTTCGATGTTACGTTCTGTTAAATGTTCATATTTGGGATTATTTAAATATCCTGGGGAACGAGGTGCAGTTAAGAATTTACGAAGAACAGTATTAATTGTGTTTAAATCAACCATACGAAATTCATCCACAACTATAAGCGTTGCCCTATTATGGCGAGCCGAATCATTGGAACTTACAATTTTGATCCAACTTCCGTTCCGAAAATCAACATGAGCATTATTGATTGAAGTAGATATATCATCAATTTCTGCCCTTAGATTAGCAGACCCCCAACCATAATTTTTCATAAAATCATCATTTATCTTTTGAATGACCTCTAGCGATTGAGATTTGTACCCAGATGCCACACATATTTTTGTCCCCGGATACAAAATACAACGCACAACGCAGTATAAGGAAGTTAGCCATGTTTTTCCACTGCCACGGCTTGCTATGTACATGAAATTTGTACTAACCATCATCATGTAAATAAGAATTTTTTGAAATAGTTTCAATTTTACATTCAGATATTCCAGTACAAATCTTTGAGGATTTTTTCTATAGAAAGAAGCCCAATATGCAACCCCTTCAAGAACACGTTCAGATTTTTCTTGATATACTTCTTGTAATGACTTTTTTGTTTCTTTAATTTTTGTAGCCATGTATTATTCCTCTTGACTACCAAAAATCTTATCAAATAAGATTTCGCTATCAGATTCTTCATCATAAGAAGGAGGATTTACTGCATACTTTGACATTACTTTTTCGTATATATTAGAAAATCTATTTTTAAGACCGAGCATCTTACTTGCATGACCCCTATAGAAAGCGTCAATATATAATCCAATTTTATCTACGTCTTCTAATTCTGGATCTACATCAGGGAGTGGACGTGTCTCTTCATATTTTTGAATGAGAGTACCCATTGTCTGTGCATCTGAAAATGTATCTAATGTGTTTTGTTTCGGTTTCAAATTTCCCGTATCTAGCCAATCTTGATATGATTTATCAATATCTTTTGTTGACAAGCCTTTTTTCAAAGCATTACGTTTCATCAGTTTTAAGATAGATAAATTTTCAAATGTCAATTCTTGTGCCTTTTGACTGCACTCATACCTAGAAACCCAATCTTGGTACTCATTCTCTAAGAACATGAGTTCCTCGTTAGAATAATCTGACCCAAATCGTTTCTTGGCTTTCTTAATAGTCTTTTGAATAATCCTTATATCCTCTGGTGAATTTTCCTTATCAACGTCTTCAATATCAAATTCGCTGTCTGAAAATGATTTTAACTTGTAATCATTCAGGCTACGACACATGACTATCCATTGTTGAACCGCAGTGCCACGCACCTTTTCGCCAGTTCCTTCTGCTAAACTAGATAATTGGTCATTATATATTTTCTCATTAAAATACCAATCTAATTTCTTGAATGTAGCTATAGTTTTCTCTTTATTATCGGTTCTAATTTCTGTCTTTGGGTCAAAATCTGTGCATTCTGAAAGTATGCATTCTTTACAAGCATAGTGTTCAATTCCATCGGGACTTTTATCAGAAAGATAAAAAGATTTTGATGCTTTCCAATTTCCACAATGACTACAATAAATCAAATTACCATTAATAATTTTCCTATAGAAATCTGCTAATTTTTTATACTCATTACGCAGATTAGCTACAGTAATCCGCTTTAATTCTTCATCAGAAATTGGCTCTAATATTTTAGCCATCTGCATTCCTCCTTTTATTCCATATAAAAAGCACCAACTCAAAAAGAGTAGTGCTTAGAAAAAGACTCATATGCTGTGGCACATATGAGTCCTAAAATTTTCACAATAAAAATCCCAATTCAAGTGGAAGCGTAGAGAATCGAACTCTATATGCTCACCGTACATTTCTGCTTGGTGGCATTAACCTAATTTCACTCCCAAAGTAGAAGAGTAGTGCGTGCTACTCTCCGTTGTTTATATTTTCGTCAGTTGTAGCACCTGTATCTTCCATTGCTATGTCTGGGTCAGCAACATCAACGCTATAATTGATATCAATTTCTTTTACAACTTTTATGTTCTCTGAACCGTATATAGCATCGAGTGCCAACAATTCTGTTTTAAGTGTTACAAT
>JAQYAV010000123.1 GCA_029338675.1 Lachnospiraceae bacterium | reverse complement strand
CCCTACAAATTCTTTAGGTTACAATCGTTGATGGTGTAAACGAAAAAGCAGTCTGAACCATTCAGTAACTACTCTTTCGTTTACATCATTTACGATTTGGCCAAATTGAACAAAGTGAGCGTCCGGGTAGCTGTAGCTTATGGACTTTCAATTCTTTATTCATACCCACAATTATATACAATTTTTAGTATAAATACTACAGCTATTTATGAAATTAATATAAATGGGCATGACAATTAAACCTCAGCAACTGAGGCTTTTAAAAACTATGATTTTCTATTATTCAGCAGCGTAGAGGTTTTCTAATCTGTGGTTTGCCAAGATGCCCACCACATACATTGCACATACAGATTTTAATTCCATAAAGATGTTCAAGTATTTCTGGCATTTCCATTCCACGAAGTTTTGAGAGATATTTTTGGCAACCAAGAATATTTCTACATAGGGTAAGATTTTTCTTTTTAGTACGTGAACATAATAATCCATAGTGTCTTATACGAACAAAACGCTTTGGTGGTACATGCATTAGGAAGCGTCGAATAAATTCTACACCTGAAATTGTAAGTTCTTTCCAACATCCATCATTACGGTAATCTTTTACTAAAAAAGTAACAGTATCATTATCTACACGTATAATACGATGATTACTAATGGCAATACGATGAGTATATTTCCCTAAATAATTAATCACAGACTGTGCTCCATTAAAAGTCTTTTTACAATGAGGAACCCATTCCATACTATAACAAGCATCTAATAATTCTTTGAACACATAATGGTTACGGAATTTTTTAGCAGTTCCATAAAAAGAAAGTTGTTCTTCTTTCCATAGTTTTTTTAGTTCATCTAAGTATTTTGCACGAAATACTTTAGAGATAACCTGAATGGGAAGAAAGAAATTTTCACCTTTATCTTTCCACTTATTGTCATGGGATAGGCCACCACCTAACAGTATAGTATGAATGTGAGGATGAAAATTCATTTCAGAGCCCCATGTATGTAAGATGCATATATAACCAACTTTTGCACCAAGATGCCTTGGGTCAGTTGTTAGTTCACTTATGGTAGCTGATGCTGCATGATATAATACATCATAAAGAAGCTTTTGATTGCTATAAATAACTGGATTTAAAATATCAGGAACAGTAAATACTAAATGAAAATAAGGAGCATCAAGAACATCTTCTCTACGTGCATCCATCCATATTTCTTTAGGAACTGCCTGACACATAGGACAGCAACGATTTCTACATGAATTATAATGAATCTGTACAGAACCACAATCTTCACATATACTTACATTTGCACCATAGGCACCAGTTTTACAATTCATAATGTTTCGTGCAACTTTTGCTTGTGCAGGAGAAATAGGGTATTTATCAATATATGCTGAATAAAAGATATTAAATATGTCTTGTACAGTAGGTTTATCCATTACTATTACCATCCTTTCTATCAAAAGGACTCTTAACGGACATAAGTGATTTATTACTAATATGCAGATAAACTTCAGTAGATTTTGGGTCACGATGTCCAAGTAATGCTTGAATTTTTCGTTGTTCAACACCTTGTTCCATAAGGTGAGTAGCAAAACTATGACGTAAACAGTGAGGTGTTACGCCAGACAACCCAGCATCTATTGCAGAACGGCGAATAACCTGCTCTAGTGTGCCTACTGTAAGATATTGTCCTGTAAATTTATTAGGGAACAATATGCCTCTTGGTCTACCTTTTTTAAACCAATATTCAGTAAGAAGGTCTAGATTTCTCTCTGAAAGAATAGTATAACGATCCATACGATTTTTAGTATTTCGAACGTGAATCTGCATATTTGTACGTGATATATCATCATAATGAAGATGAATCACCTCTGAAACACGCATACCAGCAGAATACATAGTAGCGAACATAGCTTTATATTTTAGGTCATCTGTAGCATCAAGGAGTCTATTAACCTCATCAAGAGTAAGAACAGTAGGTAGTTTACGATCTATAATCATACGAGGAACTGTTATATCATCCCAAAGTATGTGAAGTACATTCCTATAAAAAAAACGGATGGCAGAATTATAAAGGTTAAGAGTAGTTGCTTTTAATCCTTCTTCTTTTTTAGCAATAAGAAAAGCCCTAACATCATTGCAGGTAAGTTCTTCTGGGGTTTTACCCATATATTTAAGGAAATAAGCAACATAGTTTTTATAGCAGTTAATAGAACGTTCTTTAAGATTACGGAATTTTCCGGCTTCTTCAAGTTGTAATAAATATTTATTGTACATAATAAAGTCCTCCATATAAAATCAGTAATAATTAAAAAACACTGCTTTACATGGTGGATCACGTGAATTAAAATACTTGATAATCAAGCAATAAAGTGTTATTCTTATCATAGCAGTGGAAATGTCGCTCCTTTAAGTTTGTTTTATGTCGTAATTTAACAATACTACTAATGGGACTTGGTTTCCACTGTTTTTTTTATTTAACATAAAAAACTGCGCTACAACCTTGGTCGGCCATCGCGCAGCGATTTTGTTCAATTTATATTTATAGTTATAATTGAATAACATTAAGGAGACTCATAGGAGGGGGATTATAGAATCGATAATGGATATAGAAT
>JAQYAV010000122.1 GCA_029338675.1 Lachnospiraceae bacterium | reverse complement strand
TATCCCTTATATCTAAGCATTGCTAAAAGTAAACTAGCTTGATCAAGATCATTACCATTCATAGATGCTAATACACCCTTAGCACCCTTACGACTTCCATAGTAATATTCATATCCAATATTGTTCTTTAAATAATTATAGATTGCAAGAGGAGTTTCTAACTCATCAGCTTTGTTAGCTATTGCTTCATCAACTTCAGCATCTCCTGCAGTAGTTAAATATGATACATCAGTTGCATCTAATTCATTATTAATATAATTAAATGATACAATTTCCTGATTAAGTGGTTTATAATTTCTCTCACCATTTACAGAATATACTGCTGCATCATCCTTATGTAATACGATTTCGTCTAATTCATTATAATATGCTTCAATATTATCAACTTCGTTATTGTTGATTGCATCTGTTAAGCTTGCAATTATACTTGAAGTCTTGTCCTGTTTTTCCTTAATTGATGCTTCAAATGTCGCTAATCTCTCGTTATATGTTGCTTTAGCTTCCTCTGATAATGATTCAGATACTTTATTCTGAGCCTCTAACCACTCAGCAATATCATTATTTTCAGTATCAATAATATCAACGATATCTTGAACTATCTCATTTGCCTTAGCTGTTTCACTATTACTTATAATATCTTCTAAGGCATCCATTGAGCTTGCCAATTCTTCATCTTTTGTAACTATTGCATCACTTTTAGAATGTACAGTTTTTGTTTGAGCTGCAACATCAATACTATCAGCTGGCTTGTTATTACTATTTTTCTGTCCACAGCCAGACATAAGGCCTATCATCAATGTCATAACAAGTAAAAGTGATAGGTTCTTATACCATTTCCTTCTTGTATCATATATATTCATTATGTCATTCTCCATCTTGTACCTTTGTACTTTTATAACTTAATTTTTTTATTATAATTTAAGATTATTTAATAAAATGATAATAATATTCGTTGTATGAATATCATCATTAAAGCTTCCGTTAGTCTTTTGAATCTTTTCAATATAATCTAATAACAAAGAATTATCATCAATTCCTCTGTATGAATTTATAGCCATAACAGCGTATGCTGTTTCAATACTTAATTCCTTGTCTGTTATATCAGAAACTTCACCATATCCCTTAGAAGTTAAATAATCATAACATCTCTTAAGCATAGTCTTTGTTCCATCGGAAGTAATCTTTCTATCCTTCATATATGTCTTAACTGATGTAAGAGCCATAGAAGTTATTATTACATTATCCTCAGACTGCTTTGTATATGAATAACTACCATTATCATTAATCTGATTAACTATATAGTTTACAAGCTTCCAACTCTCGTCATCATAATCCCTGCATCCAGTTTTATTAATAGCCTCTAAGACAAGTAATGAATCCCATACATCACTCTTATACTCCTTAGATAAACCAAATCCTCCATCGCTATTTTGACAAGACATAATATTATCGAATAACTTAGTATTACCAGTAGCCATTATTTCTCTAGCAAGAACATCTACGTTATTATCTACTATATTACTATCGAGCCAAGACTTAGTCTTATCATCTAATTTTTCACCGCATAAACCATATACATATGATGTTTCAGCTGTAGTATTTATAAACTTATCATCGCCAAAGCTTCCGTTATTATTCTTTGTTGACTTAATATAGTTAAATGCTTTATTAACTATTGCATCCTTTTTCGCTACTAATTTAGCATCACTTTCAGTTGCGTTTTCCTCTGAATCATCTTCTTCATATTGGTAATCATCAAAAGTATCATTTGTGATTGAACTATTAATATACATATATATTTCTAATGTGCCAGTTGTTTCATCATTAGTATTCTTAAAGCTTAAGCTCATCTTATGAAGTCCGGAATTTGGTTTTACGAATTTTACATATGAACCATCTTCGCTTATTTCTATAGCTTCAGCCTTAGTTTTATCCAAAGTACATTTATCAATAATGTATCCCTCTTCAATACTAAGAATTGGATTGTCACCATAAAAATATGTCTGCTTATCAAACCAAGTATCAACGTCAGGTAACTTGTCATAGACATATACCTTGGTTTCTCTTGTAAATTCATTATTTACACTATTAGTAGCTGTAACTTTAATTGTATGTTCACCTGCTGTAACGTCAGATATCTCAAAACATCCATCAACTGGTGTTATATCCAACACTTCTTCATCATACGAAATCTTTAGGCTATCAGTTTCAGCTATATTTGTAATTCCCTTTATTGTTTCCCCTTCAACATATGATGTTTTACTTAATATCAAATCAAATATTGGGTACTTAAATTCTTCATTAAAATAATCTTCATCTATATCATCATATTTTGATACTGTTATTTCCTTCTCGGCAAATAAAGTGTCAAATGAGTTTACTGATAAAGTATGCTTTCCTTCCTTTTCAAATATAATATATTCGCCATAGGAATTTGCACCTTCTACATTTTCACCATCAATGCTCCAATTAACATCACTAGCTAAAGGATTATTTCCAACTACAACAAAATTGTATTTTTCATTACAATTCACAACTGTTTTATCGTTACCCATCAAATTTGTAGATATAATTTTATTTTCAGTTGGTTCAACCATTTTCTCAGTATTACCAATAATTGTAATGCTATCAATAAAAGGTGTGTATTTCTCGTCAGTTGTAGAATTAAGGGATGCCTTAATATACAAATACTGACCAGCTATGCCTTCAATTTTTCCTTCCTGTCTAATAGAATTTAAATCAATCTTCTTTAATCTATTTGTATTCTTAGCATTTTCTACTTCTTCTAAATCATCAGATGCAAAGGCATATAATTCGATATTACTATCATTAACATATAGAGCATCCATATCAAAATATGTCCAATTAACACCTTCAGAATCACTATCAAATACATCTTCAAAATATCCGTTAGTATTATACGAATTAGAATTGATACATATATCTGGAATTGTTTCTCTTATAATCCTTCCCTGGTTAAGATGTACAATATGAATATCCTTCATCACAGGAATATTCTTTTCTTTTGATTTATTGGAATCTATATTAACTGGAATATCAAATGTCTTTTTTGAACTAATATCTGCTTTCCATGTAACAATAGAATTACCAGATTTATCCTTCTTTATACTATAGTCTTTATTATTTAATATTTCCTTATCTATGATAATTTCCTTAGGTATTGTAGCTGTTACAATTACCTTTTTACTATCTGAATAGGATATGTCTTCAACTCTTTCCCATTCACATACATAAGTACGGTTAATATATCCTTGACCATCATCCCATCTACCATGGTCATACATATATGCAAAATTTTGCTCATTAATTAGAGATAAACCATTATTTGGTTCGCCACCATTCCAATTTCTGAAATTATTATTTGATCCATCAACCCATTCCCATCTACCTTCATGTTTATCATCGGTATAACCAAGGGTTACATAGCTTCTTCCAGCAGCTTTAGCAAGATCTCTTACATAATTATTTTCTTCCATATCATTGATTACAACTAAGTGACCACCCATTGCCTCACATGCAGCCTTCGCCTCGTACCAAGGTAGATAATCCTGTGATATAGAATATACATGATCATTTTTTACATTTAATGAAAACATATTAGAGCCTTGGTCAATTAAGTCAAACTTAACATTACCTTTATAATTTCCATCATCATCTTTTTCTCCAGTAAATGTTTCGTTCACCTTAACTGATCCAAAATTATAATCCTTAGAAATTGATTCTATACCAGTATTCTTTGTTCTAAGAGCTAAACCTTCAATATTTTCATCATCAAGGAATTCGTACTTCTCGTTTATCTGAACATTATTAAATTGTGATACATCTGATAAAAAGTCTTCACTAGTATCATATTTCTTTACTATTTCAAATTCAAATATCTTTAAATCGTTTAACATATCATAATCGTGTTCACCAGCAACAACCTCTATAATAGTTCCATTAAAGATAATATTCTTTGCAATTATACGTCCATTTAAATGTAATTCATTAGCATTAATTGTAACTGTTCCGTTTGGTGCATATAACACAGCATTCATATTAATATTTCCACCGTTGATATTAATATTACCGTTTTCAGACTCTAAAAACATTCTTGAATCACCAATTGTAGTTACATTTCCTACATTGTATGAAATAGAATCCTTTGCAACTATAATTCCAGAGCCTGAAAATGACGAAGCATTAAATGATATTCCACCTTCAACCAGCATATTAGAATCAATTCTTATTTTATCGCTACCATAATTGGCATATCCATCTTTCTTTTCCCAAGATTCATCAATTTTCTTTCTAATATTCTGTGCTAAATCAGGCATCTCAATAATATCTGCATAATCATTTTTAGATATTACTTTTATTGAATCATTTGCAGATGAAGCTCTAAGAGTTATACCACCACATGACTCTAAATTTCCATTTACTTCTAATCTATTACCTTGGAATAAAAAGTTTCCATTTGAATGTACAGCACCATTAATGATTGCTGTATTTACATAAAAGTTTTCATCGCCATTATTAGAAGCAAATAATGCATATTCAAGACCTTTCCATTTCGCTGGAATCTTATATGTCTGCCCCTTTATTTCTTTGTCCTCAGTTGCATCTCCTGGTGTAGATGGTTCTAGAACTTCTTCATAAGTCTCATTACTTACAAATCTTATATATTCGGGATAATTAGGCTTATCATTTTCACCAAAAGCAATAAATCCGAATGAAACACTTCCACCTGATGGAATTGTTGTATTGTAATTCATGGCTTTTATAATATATCTATTAGTATCATTAGGATCTGGCTTATCTGCCATAGCAACATCTGCGTTCCATACACTTTCGATTACTCCATCATACATCATGTCAAGTGACCATAAGCTTTTATCAACACCAGAATTATTGGTAATTGTTATTTCTGCACTTACATAATTGTTCCAAGTGGCATTCTCGTTATACGTGAATGTAAAACCACTTTCTTCAAAGTCACACATACCATTATTGACACTAACATTATCAATATAGCCTTTGGCATGTGCTACGTTTTTTGCATCATTACCTAATAAACCGTACCCTGGATTAGTAATTACCAGAGAAGCAATAAGTGATGATGATACTGCATTTCTTAATACTTTCTTAAACATACTTCTTCCTTCCGTCTTTCTATATTGTCTTTTAATAGTTGTTAAAAAAACAACTTTCCATTACATATATTCTTTTGTCTTGATTTTCTTAACCATAATATTTCTCCTTATACATTGGATATCACAAAAAAGCACCAACCATAAACCTTACACTTTTGCCGTTGATGCGGGTGATGGGGTGCTGCGTGCCCTTTGGCACGGGTTTTGCACCGACCGAGCCATCGACGAGACCTTGAACCCGGGTTCAAGAGGCGCAGCCTCTTAACAACAAAAAGCACCAGGTATTAACCTGATGCTTTTT
>JAQYAV010000121.1 GCA_029338675.1 Lachnospiraceae bacterium | reverse complement strand
GTCCTTGAAAGTTAATCCATTTTCGTTTAGCATAATAGTATCACATAAATCTCCTTATCATTAGTCTTTAGCAAACTTAATAATAAGATTTATTTATGTGATATGGAAGAGGTTTCGTGCCTCTTCCTTTATTTTTTCTATCTTCTTGCCAACTAATATTTTACTCTAAGAAATAGGTATGTATGTGTTAACTTCTGGTGGGCACTATTTTTTTTTACTTAATTTAATAAACCTATCATCTATTAATTATATTCCTTAATATTTGACCTATAATATTGGAACTATTAATTATCGGAAGGGTTTGGTTAATTGCCTCAGCATATCGATTACCTTTTCCATCCTTCATATATATATAATCTCTAGTTTTTAGTTCTAGAGCATTTATTTCTTCTTCATTATCTGGTAACGTAATTTGAAATCCAAATTCATTATTAATAAATTTCTTTAAATCATTGTTATTAGATGAGCAGATTACTTTTGCCAAATTAGCTGCTCCTGATTCACTCCATCGCATTCTCCTGTGTTTCATTCTCATTGTCACAAGAGTACAATTTTGATTTTCCTGAACTCCCATTCTTCTATATACCATGCCCTTTGGTGGTTCAGGAAGAATAATTTTTTTATTATATGAAATAAGACCTTCTTTATTATTTACTAAATATTTATAGAAATTTTCTAAATCTTCATTATATTTGTCTTCACTATTAATATATGCCTCAACATATTCTAAGGCCTTATCTATTTTCTTATTTCGAATATTTTTCTTTACTAGTTTTCTAATATTTTTATTTTTTATATTTTTTGTTATTTCCATATTTAGATGATACTGATCTAACTGTCTGTATGTCATATCCATACTTTCGAAATCAATCCATGATGCACCATCTCCATTTAAGAGCTTGATATTTATATCATCTATTCTATATATGCTTTTTATATACGCTTCAAATTTAAGCATAAATTTTGAAGCTGATTCAAATCCAGCAAACACTTTTTTGTTTACTAATTCATGACGCTCAGTATCTTTCCAACCTTCATAAACAGTTCCAAGCTTTAATTCGGCTTTTGGTGCTTTCTTTTTATTCTTTTGCATTTTCAGCCAAACTCCATCGGCTTCTAGAAACAATACATCAGTTTTTCTTGCACCTAACTTTATGCCTCTTTTCATATCCGAGAGATTCTCTTCTTCCTTTGCTGCTATATTACATCCAACTTGTTGAACTAACTTCCAGGCTCCAACATGAGAAATATCCTGGCCTGTCAACTCACTAATTGTATCAGCTGCTTTTCTATAAGGTTGAGCTATGCACTGCCTCACAATTCGTTCAGCTATTGTTCCTGAAAATAATCCTCGCTTGTTTATATTCATCATATCATCTAACAAAAAACAATATTCATTTTTATCTTTATCAAAATAATATCTTCTGTTATATGTAACTTCTCCCAAAATAGTTTTTATTGTTGTTTTTTTTGTATCTTTTAATCTAAATCTTGACTTATTTCTTTCATTCATTATTTTAAGATCTTGCTCCAATAATATTTCTTCTATTATTTTCTGACCCATCTCACAACAAAATCTGAATACTTCTTTTTCAAGTCCCTCAAAATTAACTTCCATAAAAACCTCTTTTGTATTATTATCTTGATTTTTTACTAACCTTTTCTATGGTGTCATAGATTCCTTTTTACATTCCATATATTACCTTTAGAAACGAGCTATAGGCTGGATAACGATGATCTTGTTACATCGAAGCCCTATGACCGACTTAGAGATTTTTGATAATGGTGTCAATCTCAAACACCGCTGTCATATTCAATTTTTTACATTTTACCTATATAAAAAATGGATGTCAAACATGCGAATTGTGCATTTTTTTAATATTTGCATATTTTTTTAATTTTTATCCATCTTTTTTCAGTTGGTTAGAGGTTTTTCTCTTGTACATTATGTACTAGTTTTATTCATTGCGTCCAATTTTTAGCAAGCATTGATTTTATGGACATTGTGCAAATGCACAACTCCAAAAAATCACAAAATTATGAGGGACACCCCCAATCCCCCGCTTTTAATTCCAATCTCTAGAAACTGTTCTAATTAATTCTGCTAATTCAATTCTATTTGCAGCATTATCGTTCCAGTCATCATTAAGTTTAACTAAATCAAATAATAGTCTATATGTAATAGAATAATTTTTTAAGTCTTCCCAACTATGAGTAAGCAAGGCATAGAAATTTATCAATCTGCTAAACTGTACCTGTGTCTCCATTTCATGTAAAAGTTCTTTTCCCCACTTTGCTTCTTCCTTATAGTTAATATCATTTTTCTCATTCGACAGTTCTTCTAATCTACCAATTACACCCTTAACCTGAGAAATACAATGATGCAGTTCTGGTTCTTTTCCTGTAAGTACACTGTTGCTATACAACTGTTGTGTCTTAGCAAATTCTACAATAGGCAAAAGATTATCATATTTAGATTTAAAATTCAGCCCAGCTTCATTATTTTGAAAGATTACTTCTAAAGTTTTCTTAATCCCACCATTATCACCATATAGAACATTTTCTACAATAAATCTGCCTTCTTTGTTCTCTGGTAAAAGATCTTTAATAATAATGTTTTCTATTATTGAAGACTCACTCTCATTACTTACTATTGCTCTGTCTTTAACTATTTTATTTACGATAGTAAAATTATTAAAACTAACTAACTTTTTTTCACTCATTTCTTTCCCTCCTCTAAGATATCTATAGAATATCATATAGATATCTTAATTTCTATATTAATAATAACCAAATTTCCCAACTAATATCTATCCATTTTGTATATCATATTTACCTTTCATTTTTTTCGATTAGTGTTTTGGTGTTTCAGATAAAACATTTAAAATATCATAATATATTATAAAAAAAGCTCTGCATAGCAGACAATGTTATTAACATTAAGGCTCTAAAAAAAAAATCACTCGGTATAGGTTCATTCACCTAAACGTCGAGTGCTTTTTTAATTTAACATTATGTTGTTATAAGTTAATTTCTATATTTTTTACATATCCGCAAGGACAACTAACAATGGTTCTTTCACCTTTCGAAGTCATAATAATCTCTGGATGTCCTTGACATTTTGGACATACTACTGTCACATATCCGTTTCTCTGTTGCTCCAACCTCGCTTGCTTCGCTAACATAACTGATTGGGGTGATATTGTAGGAAATGTTCTTTTCTCCATTTGAGTAACCATATACTACCTCCTTCATAAAATCGTCCATTTCTATTAAGTAACCAAATTCTTTTGCTCTATAAATTGCATCCATTACAAGATTGCTCTTGTCTCTGTCAGTTAGATTATGAGCTATTTTAGCTGCATTTATACTTGCTCGACATTCATCCTGCCATATTGGAGTAGTGTGATAATCGTCACCTTGTTCCATATCTGATAGATATTCTTCTCTATATGGTCTGTGACCAAAATATTCGTGAGCCAACACTGCACCAACGCCCATCAAATCTCTTGGATGAGTAGAACCATACTTTTCATCAGGGAAAACATTTCTTGTAACATAGATTTTATCTTCAACAAAATTATAACATGTACTTGAAGATAAATGTTCTTCATCATTAAATACAAACACGCTTAAATCAGCACCAATTCTTTGTATTTCTGACTTTACATATTCGATTTCAGATTCGGTCAATGGGGTTTTTGATGTATCTCTCATTCCATTAGCCGTATCTTTATCATTAGTGGAAATAAGTCTAATTGTCATTATATCACTCCTTTCTTATTGATTCCTAATCATTTTCCTTGATTTCCTTTCTAACCATATCTTCTAACAATAGTGTCCCATTGTTTCTGAGTCATTTTTCCTAAAACAACAAGCTCTTTACAACTAATATCTTCAAGAATATTTTCCATGTGATCACATCCTTAATTTTTATTATATATATTATAATCTACAGAAATAATAAATCAAACAATAATTACAAAAATACTAGAATCCTGTAGATTGTCAATTAAAATTGAACACTGTTCAGTTTTAATTGTAAATCAACAGAATCCATTAACTGACATCAATAATAACTGTTCCATCTCATCTAATTCCTGATCAAGTTTTCTTTGCTCAAATGTAGTAAAGTTTGCAGAAAATCTTTGTTTCTGGGCGCACTTGTCCCACTGCTTATAATATATATTAATAGTATCAGGCGCATTAAACATACAAGTTCTAATATAATTAAATATATTTCTTGGCGGAGCTGGCAATTTATTCATACACTCAGCAATATAATCTATATGTTTCTGTTCAAGAGCATTAAATTTATCACATACTAATTCATATTTTTGTAATCTGCCATTTATAAAAACATCTTTACCAGCTGAAAAGGTTTTTATTGCTACTTCTAGAACAATATTGGCTAATTCCTTGTTTTCAAGAACCAAACTTTCATAACCAATTTTATTTTTAAGTGTGTTTTCAATCTCATCGATACGATTAGATAATAATATATTATTATTTATATTAATATTATTTATAGAGTGCAAAAAATTGCACTTCTTGAGGTGCAATTTTTTACATTTCTTGTTTGGGATTTCTTCTGATTCAATAACTCTTGATTGCTCAAGTGTCTTATTCATTTCCTCTGATATAACATCTGATAAGTTATCAAAAAATGATTCATAAAATCCAAAAGCAACATCTTCTATATCTTGTTCTGCAGAACAACTATCCATCTTTTCGTTAAATTCATAACAATTTGACTCGGAACCCTTGACATCGCACATATTATTTGCGATATTATGAGTGAGAGTTGTATTAATGTATATGTAGCTAGGACGGCCTAAACCCTGCTGCTTACGCATTATGAGTTCGGCCTTCTCTAATTCATTTAGGATTGAGGAGGCTGTTCTTTTACTTAATTTAAATGATTCACATATTTCTTCCCTTTTCATTATAATAAAACATTTTCCTTCTTTATCTTTCCAGTTATTTTTTATAGAAAGATTATATCTGTCAATCATTTTCAAGTAGACCTTTAAAGCTTTTCCACCAATATTACTATTTATTATCTCTTTGCTTACCATAACAAAATTATTCATGTATTTATGTCCTCACTTTCGTAAAAAAAGCAGCTAACCCCAATGTTTTAACATTGAGAATTAACTGCTAATGTCATTAACTATTATCTTTCAAAATCCATATCGATATCATTAATCTCTTCGAATAGGCTTTACATTTATTGCATTCCTCATCAATTCAAGTGCTGTTTCTCTTTGTATATATGTTACATTATCTATTTTTTCATTTGAATTATTCATTATACTCTTCCTTTCTACCAAAAATACCAGTTTCCCCCAATGGAAATACCATTAGGATATTGTGACCTATAATATGGTTTATCCGTCCTAAACTGAGTACACTTAGGCATTATTAATCTAGGATCTCTTTTCCCTTGTAATAAATCCCTGGCAACTTCATTAGCCAAATTAGGAGCACCTAAATTGAGATATTGCTTAAAATTAGGATGTAACCAAGTTGCTTCAAATTGCATTGGCTGATAAATTACTTCTTCTAAAGTATCTGGGTAACCATCAGATTCGACTCTATTCATTATTATGGTTCCAACCGCCATCATACTTTCATAACTGCCAGGCTGCCCCTCTGTTGCAAGTGTTGTAGC
>JAQYAV010000120.1 GCA_029338675.1 Lachnospiraceae bacterium | reverse complement strand
GTATGCTTAACACATAACACAGGAAAGGTTTGGTTACTATTATGAAAGACAAACTCACTTTATTTACCAAGTATCTGTTAGACTTTATGTTTTACATGGGAATTGTGGTAATTGTAACGCTTCCGCTCAGTATTAAATTTTACGGTCATTACAATACATACTTTGCGGAGAATTACTATTCCCTTTGCGTAATCTTCTTCCTGTCCGGTATCTTTGCCGTACTGATTCTGCGGGAACTTCGCAAAATGTTCCGATCTGTATTGAATGATGACTGCTTCATCAGAGAAAATGTCATAAGCCTGGATCATATGAGTATTTACAGCTTCTTTATTGCTGTGATCACTGCATGTCGCTTATTCCTGTATCTGACACCGGCTGTTCTGGTTGTAATTCTGGTATTCATCATTGCCGGATTATTCAGCAAAGTACTTGCCCGTGTTTTTGACAAAGCAGTTACTTATAAGCTGGAAAATGATCTGACAATTTAATTTGCAAAAAATAAAAGGAGGCACCTCATGGCTATCGTAATCAATCTGGACGTCATGATGGCAATGCGCAAAAAAGGACTGACCGAACTGGCAGGCGAAATTGATATTACTCTTGCGAATCTGTCCATCTTAAAAAATAACAAAGCAAAAGCAATCCGTCTTTCTACCCTTAATGAAATCTGCAAGGCGCTGAACTGTCAGCCCGGAGATATCTTACAGTATGTAGAAGACGAGGACGAAGAAGTTTCCGAATAGAAAGGAGTCAGTTATGGAATCTGTAAATCAATTAAACAACCAACCAATTTATCCAAATGACATTTATCAAAACCAGCCATATCCCGGGCAGCCGGTTATGGCAGCAAAAAAAGATTCTGACACAATCTTTACCAAGAGATTTAAAGAGAATTTCTCTTTCTTTGGTATCGGCAGCCTGCTATATGGTATTTTCTATGCTTTCTGTCTGTACCACAATACCTCAGGTATTACCTATCCTTTTTTCGTCATAGGAACCCTTTGCTATTTCTTCTTCTCTGTACAAAAGTTAGGGGTTCCATACAAAAAAAACAGCATTTTCTACGTAATTAGTCTGGTATTGCTGGGCATTTCCAACTGCCTTACTACTTCACCACAATTACTGTTCATGAACAAATGCGGTATCTTTCTGCTTTCCTTTATATTGATGCTGCATACCATGTACAATGACAAGGAGTGGAATCTTCCTAAGTATTTTGTTGCCTTTTTTGAAACAATCGGTACTTGTTTTGCCTGCATTTTCCGTCCCTTTAATGACATGATCTCTTATTTTGATGCCCAAAAACAGGCTAAAACGGGCAAAAAAAGCTATTTTCTTCCTGTTTTAATCGGCGTAGCAATCACCTTTCCTCTGCTTGCTGTCATAACAGCACTATTGTCCAGTGCAGATATTGTCTTTGCTAAGATGATTGACCGGATATTCGCTTCCTTCAATTTTATAACTATATTTGAATTATTCTTTCTTATCCTGTTTGTTTTCTTTTGCTCCTATGCGGTTTATGCTGCATTATGCATGAAAAATGTGCAGGAAGAGGTCAAAGAACAAAGAAAATGGGAGCCTGTCATTGCCATTATCTTTACAGCTGCACTCTCCATTGTGTATCTGCTGTTCAGTGTAATTCAAATCATGTATCTTTTTATCGGTAAGATGCAGCTTCCGGAGGGTTACACCTATTCCGGTTATGCCAGAGAAGGATTTTTTCAGTTGCTCGCAGTCTGTATCATGAATCTGCTTCTGGTACTAATCTGTCTGCATCTATTCCGGGAAAACATTGTACTGAAAGTTATTCTGACGATAATCAGCGGATGTACTTATATTATGATTCTATCCAGTGCACTTCGCATGATTATGTATATCAACCGCTACAACCTGACTTTCCTAAGAATTTTTGTACTCTGGTCACTGGCAGTTATTTTCTTTCTCATGGCAGGTGTTACGATCTATATATATATTAAGAGATTTCCTCTGTTTACCTATGGACTGGCAATTGTTACAATATTCTATATTGGTTTGTCCTTTGCTCATCCTGACTATTGGATTGCCAAATACAATCTGAATTATGCACATTTGGAATATTTGAATGAATATGATGTAATAGATAGCACAGATTACCTTTGTTCTTTATCTTCAGATGCTGCACCGATACTTTTGAATAAAGAAAAGAACCCTTATTTACAACAGACTTTCGAATCTTACACTACGGATGCATATAATAGCTATTCCTATAATATACAAAGACTGTCTGAAGAAATGCATATCAGAAATTTCAACTTCTCTGTTCATACAGCTGAAAAATATATAGAATGATATTACAAAAGGGCCTTTAGACTACTAAAGGCCCCTTATTGTCTTCATTTTATTCAATCCTTCTTGTTCTTTCCACTTTTTACAATAAGCTGTGAATAAAGAGAGTTCTCATCTATTTCTACAGGTACCACTCCTTCCTCAATCATTTGAATCATATAC
>JAQYAV010000119.1 GCA_029338675.1 Lachnospiraceae bacterium | reverse complement strand
GTTGATGCGGGTGATGGGGTGCTGCGTGCCCTTTGGCACGGGTTTTGCACCGACCGAGCCATCGACGAGACCTTGAACCCGGGTTCAAGAGGCGCAGCCTCTTAACAACAAAAAGCACCAGGTATTAACCTGATGCTTTTTGTTGTTAATGCGGGAGATGGGACTTGAACCCACACGACGTTGCCATCACTAGATCCTTAGTCTAGCCTGTCTGCCAATTCCAGCACTCCCGCATATGTCTTGCGTCTCACATTTCCTCAACGCAAGACATATAATATCATCTCTACAAAAATAAGTCAACACTTTTTTTATATTTTTTTGCAATAAATTCACGACTAACAAATCCACCTAACTATTCAACAATTCTCTTATAAAGTTGTTCAACTAATGGATCATTAACTATGCGTTCCTTGGCCTGAATAATACAATCCCTAGCCTCATTTTTTCTTCCAGTTAACATATAAAGCATTGAACGATATAGAGCACTCTCAAAACATTTCTTATGCTTGCAGTGAACACATAACGGACCATTTTCCATATCCATTAAAACCTCTTCAGCCTTATTAAATTCACCAAGCCCCATATACAACAATCCAACCTTATATCTGTTAATAGCACTAAATAAACCATTATAACAATACTCTTCAATACTAAGCTTCATAACATCGCATATAAGTCTCTTTGCCTCTTCTGCATATAATTTGGCGTCGGCATTATTACCTGCAAGAAGCATAGCCTTAACCTTATCAGCCAAAAAAGTAATCTTCATATTAGTATCAGAAGTATCCTCTAAACCTTTGTCAAAGAAAAAATTCGCCTTATCATAATCTTCTAAATTTTCTAAATAAAAATCACCAATGTAAACATATCTATAGCTGTACTTCGAATTTTCAGCAAAATCAATTGCCTTTTGACAATATAATTTTGCATTATCAAAATCATTAATAGCATAAAATTCATTTGCGATATCAATATTACTAAGATATTCTGGTTCCTTCTTATAAGTTTCAATAGCTTTATCCGAATTTCTTAAATTACTGTAGCACCTACCAATATCTTGAAAATTAACATCAGCAGGATCCTTCGAATAACATGCTTCAAAAGACTCTATAGCCTTCTCGTACTCTCCAATAGACTCATAAGCATAACCTAAATACTCATTCAAACTAGGATATGAACCTTCTTTATCAAGCTCAATTGCTTTAAGGAAATATTCGATAGCTTTTTCTTGATTTCCCATTCTAAAATAATTATTTGCAATCTTTTCATATGAATCAATAGAAGAATCATTATACTTAAGTGCCTCATTGAAATACTTTATCGCATTATTACAATCACTTAACTTATGATATACCAACGCTAGCTTATATAAAGCATCGAAATCCCCTTTTCTTTCTGCAGAATTAATTGCAAGTTCAAGGGCCCTGCTTGCATAAATGTTTCTATAATTCTCCTCATAAAGAGACATATAAATTCTAATAAGTCTATTAGAAACATTACAATAATCAGGATTGTAGCTTACAACCTCTTCGTAGTACTTAATACATTCATCCACTTTTCCAATCTTATTAAAGCAAAAACCAATAGAAAAAAGGAGCCACAAATTACCATCATTTACCTGGTCCTTTGCACTTAAATAATACTTTAATGCTTCATTTATTTTATCCGAACCATTAAGTTTAATATATTCATCATCAGAATAAACATCTCCTAAAATAATATTGTAGCCTGCTTTGTGAGGATACTTCTCAATGCCCTGTTTTGCATATTTGATAGTCTCTTCAAATTCGCCCAATTCATATAAAATACAAACCTTGTTATATAAAACCTCAGACTCATTCAAAGGCTTATTTTCGCAATTATCAATTCTTTCAATAAGTTCATCGCATAAAGAAAGAAGCTCTCGTTTTTCATCATCACTTTTACAATTACGTTTCTTTAAGATTAACTCCGTAATGCAAATATCAAGCTCCTCCATGCAACCATTTTCTCTTGCGTAATTGATTACCTTTAAGCCGTCCTCATAATAACCCATTTTGCAAAAGCACTGTGCTGCATAGAAATATTTCTTGTAATAATCATCAAAAATGCCTTCCATAAGGAAAAAATCATCCAATACTTCATTATACATCTCAAGATTGTAGCATGCACATTGATGAAAAACATGAGCAACATAATAATGCTCATCCAACGAAAGAAGTCGTTCAGATTCTAGTCTAGCTTGATCATAATCTTCTAAATCTAGTAATAATCTGATTTTTTGATCAATATATGAATTTCTGTCTTCGTCATTTTTTGCATATTGTATAGCTTTATCAATATAATATATCGCTTTCTTTGGATCATTATTATAATAATAACAATAAGATAAGTGTGAACAACAAAGAGATCTTCTTATAGTTCTCTTCTTACGTATTTCAGGATCTTCAGGTAAATTCATAAGTAACTCATACCATTTTAATAGCTCTGGTATTGCTTTTTCATATTCCTGTTTTATATAAAGTAGTCGGCTATACAAAGAAATATAATCATACTCTATCTCTTCATCTATAGTAACTGATTCAACCACCTCAATTGCCTTATCAACTTCATTATTTTGAAAATATTTCCAGCCTAACTCAAGATTAAGCAATTTTCCTTTATATTCCTCATCTTCAATGCCATTTTCAATTTTATATATATAATCAGCAATTAATGCCGAATTAATTTTCTTAAGCATATTGTTGATTTTGGGATTTTCATAATATTTCTCTAAAAGAGATTCAATGGACTTATATGCCTCTCCATAGTCCTTTTTTTCGTAATAATATATTGATAAATCATAAAATGCAGTAATCTGTTCATCAGTGTATTTATCACTTACAGCCCCTTCAATCAACTCATTCCATATGTCATAAGCCTTTTGTTGCTCACCGATAGCATAATATGCCTCACCTACATATGGTTTTATTGTTTTGTAATTCTCATAATAATCCTCAACTAGTGGAATTAAAGCTTTTACCTTACTTGTAAGGTATTCTACATCAACTGTTTCATCATTTCTTATTGTATTTATGTAATACCTAATTTTTATTATTTCTTCAAAAGGATGCCAGTATGATCTATTTTGTATTTTTTCTAAATCCTCTTCTGTTACTTCAGTATTAGGGGTATTAATCTGTTTATTAAGCATATAAAGCTCAATAATATATTCATCAATTGCTTCAACATTTGATTCATCTTTATCAAATCGATATTTTATGTATTCTAATGGAATGTACTCCTTATTAGCTATTCTTCCTTCGATATAATCCAAATATGCTACATCAAATTTATCTTCTAAACTTAATCTATCCTCCACAATATTGAAGTTCTTATCAAGAATTTCCCATATAGATTTGGTAACGTAAATATGATTAGTAAAATAAATCATTACCTCGTATCTTATATCGTCAAAACTAAATCTCTTATCCAAAAGCATATTCTTAAATATCGCATCCCATGCTTTTGAATCTGATTTGCCTTCTGGAGTAAAATATAGCTTTGACATTTCCTTGTTCCATTTATCAAATGCATTTTTGTCTTCAACCGCCTCTTCCATTGATGCATATTCCATTGCTGTCTCGTATGCATCCCTAAGCTTCATAAACCCTTCTTTATCATCCTCTGGATTCACATTAGGCAAAAGATTTCGATATGCTAATTTTATTTCATTTTCATCCTTTGTTTCTTCGATATTAAGTATTCTAAATGCTTCAATAAATTCCATAATAACCCCTTTTTCATTATAAATTAATTGTTGCCTTAAGCTTATAAAATAGAAAAAAGCCTAGAAGCCTTGCGACTCCTAGACTTATAATTATTTTATCTAAAACTTACCTGCGTCTGCAGCTTCCTGAACAGCAACTGCAACTGCAACTGTCATACCAACCATTGGGTTGTTACCAGCACCGATAAGACCCATCATCTCAACGTGTGCAGGAACTGATGAAGAACCAGCAAACTGTGCATCTGAATGCATACGTCCAAGAGTATCTGTCATACCGTATGAAGCAGGACCTGCTGCCATATTATCTGGATGAAGTGTACGTCCTGTACCACCACCTGATGCTACTGAGAAGTACTTCTTACCCTGCTCGATACACTCCTTCTTGTATGTACCAGCTACTGGATGTTGGAAACGAGTTGGGTTTGTTGAGTTACCAGTGATAGAAACATCAACACCTTCCTTGTGCATGATAGCTACACCTTCTGGTACAGAGTTTGCACCATAGCAGTTAACCTTTGCACGAAGTCCCTCAGAATATGACTTACGGAATACTTCTTTAACTTCGTTAGTATATGGATCATACTCAGTCTCAACAAATGTGAAACCGTTAATTCTTGCAATAATCTGTGCAGCATCTTTTCCAAGACCGTTAAGGATTACTCTAAGTGGCTCCTTACGTACCTTGTTAGCCTTCTCAGCGATACCAATAGCACCCTCTGCAGCTGCGAATGACTCATGACCAGCTAAGAATGCGAAACACTTTGTCTCCTCCTCAAGAAGCATCTTTCCAAGGTTACCATGTCCAAGACCTACCTTACGAGTATCTGCAACAGAACCTGGAATACAGAAAGCCTGAAGACCTTCACCAATTGCAGCAGCAGCATCTGCAGCTCTCTTACAACCCTTCTTGATTGCGATTGCAGCACCTACAATGTAAGCCCAACAAGCGTTCTCAAAACAGATTGGCTGAATACCTTTAATCTGGTTGTATACATCTAATCCAGCGTCTTTAGTTATCTTCTCAGCTTCTTCAAGTGAAGCAATACCATAGCTATTAAGTACGCTGTTTATTTTATCAATTCTTCTTTCATATGATTCAAATAAAGCCATCTTTGTTACCTCCTCAATTATTTAGCAATTTCTTTATCAGTTCTTGGATCAATAATCTTAACTGCGTCAGCAACACGACCATACTGTCCAACAGACTTCTCGTATGCTGTATTAGGGTCATCACCCTTCTTAATGAAATCAGTCATCTTTCCAAGGTTAACAAACTGATAACCGATGATAAGGTCATCTGCATCAAGTGCAATACCTGTTACATAACCTTCTGCCATTTCAAGGTAACGAGGTCCCTTCTTAAGTGTACCATACATAGTACCAACCTGTGAACGAAGACCCTTTCCAAGATCCTCAAGACCAGCTCCGATTGGAAGACCATCCTCAGAGAATGCACTCTGTGAACGTCCGTAAACGATCTGAAGGAATAATTCTCTCATTGCTGTATTAATAGCATCACATACAAGGTCAGTGTTAAGAGCTTCCATTACTGTAAGACCTGGAAGAATCTCTGCTGACATTGCAGCTGAGTGAGTCATACCAGAACATCCGATAGTCTCTACTAATGCTTCCTGAATAATACCTTCCTTAACATTTAAAGTAAGCTTACAAGCCCCCTGCTGTGGAGCACACCAGCCAATACCATGTGTAAGACCTGAGATATCTTTTACTTCTTTTGCCTGAACCCACTTAGCTTCTTCTGGGATTGGGGCACAGCCATGATGTACGCCCTGAGCAACTGGGCACATGTTTTCAACTTCCTGTGAATAAATCATTTTGAGACTCCTTTCAAATATGTAAATTTCATTAAGCAACGTTTTTTCTAAATTTAAAACGTTATCGCCTATATTTTCTCATAAAGCGACAAATTAGTCTATAGTTTTTGAGATTTTTTTCATTTATTTTATTTATATTTATTTTAATTTTTTATAGTGCAAAAAAACACGTGTAAATTAATACACGTGTTTAATCTAGTTATATTCTAATCATAATCATAAAAATCTTCATAATCATCGTAAGCGCCATTATTGTAATTCTTTGTGTAATTAACATTATTAGAGCGCTTTTGCTTTGGCTGTGGTCTGCTTGTTTCCTTCTTCTTGTTCTGCTTCTTAAGCATTGTCTTCTGTTCTTTCTCAAGTCTAAGCATTGTCTTGTTCTTATCAGGAATAGCTACTCCAGGTTTACTTTCTTTAGGTCTAGAAGGTTTGCTTCTTCTTCCGTTATTTTCTTCATCCTCGTCTTTACCAGAAAATCCTCTGTTATATCCTCTATTCTTGTCATAATCAGACTTTCCGTAATGATTATTATCATTCTTTCCAAATCTTGCAGAATCATTCGCCTGTCCTTGTCTCGAGAATCTGTTATTACCTCCCTTATTAGGTCTATCTTCTCTAGACTCATTTCTTCCGCCTTCTGGTCGACTTCCATAACCTGATCCTGGTCTTCTACCAGCATAGCCTTCCTTTGGTGTACGAACGTTCCTGTTTTTGTTTGTATTGGAACCTCTCTCATTTGTTCCCTGCGTTAACACTTCTTCTTTCCTCCTGAAATAACTTGTAATTTATTCAACCATTATATTTTATTTTACGTTGTCTTTTTCGTCAATATGTAATTAACAATTTAATGTGAAAATGTACTAAAAAATAAGATATTTTATCTATGCATGCATTTTATATTCAATGCGCATTTTATCAGCAATGAGTGCTATAAATTCTGAGTTAGTCGGCTTTCCTTTTCCAGCACTTACTGTATAACCAAACATTTCTTCTATGTAATCCATCTTTCCTCTTCCCCACGCCACTTCAATAGCATGTCTTATTGCTCTTTCAACACTTGAAGATGTTGTTTTATATTTTTTTGCTATACTAGGATAAAGCATCTTGGTTACATAATTAAGCATATTCATATCATTTATGGACATCATTATGCCTTCTCTTATATACTGATATCCCTTAATATTAGCGGGTATACCAATCTCTCTTATTATTTCAGTTACATCATTTTCAATAGAGCTTATACTATGTCCTTCTTCACTTTCTAGGACTCCATTTTCTCTGACACTTTTTTCTGCTATCTGTAATATTCTTTTAACTACTATACCTATGTCGCAAGGCTTCATTATATAATAATCTGCCCCTAAATTAAATGCCATATTAATTATTCTTGGTGAACCAACTGTAGATAAAAATATAATCTTAACGCTACTTAACTCCTCATCATCACGTATTCTTTCCACTACCTCTAAGCCATCAGTGTTAGAAACAAACACATCAATTAGTAAAACATCTGGTTTTGTTTCTTTAACAACATCGTATATTGCTTCGCCATCATCAGTAAAATGTATAATATTGATTCTTTTATCATTATAGTCTTCTAACTGTTTTTTTATTTGCTCACAGCCAGAACTAGCTATAACAACCTTTACATCCTGCTCTAACATTTCTACTCCTTTTTTATTGGCTATAGGAAAACCTATAAATACTACGCAATTTTTGATTTAACCTTAAGTCTTATTCTATCAGCAATAAGAGCAATAAACTCTGAATTAGTCGGCTTTATATTATCACCACTATGATATCCGAAAACCTCGTTTATTGTATCAATATTTCCTCTGCTCCAGGCCACTTCAATAGCATGCCTTATGGCTCTCTCAACTCTTGAAGAGGTTGTATTGTGAAGCTTTGCAATTGCTGGATATAATAGCTTTGTAATGGAATTAAGCATATCCATATCCTTAATTACCATAATAATTGAGCTTCTTAGATATTGATAGCCCTTTATATGCGCTGGTACACCTATCTCGTGAATTATATCAGTAACCATAAGCTCTAAGTTATCCTCATCAAATTGTTTTTTGGTACTGTCATGTAGTATAATTCCACGCTTGTTGCTTCTAACTAAATTATTTAATTCTTTTGAATAATCAAAAGAACTAATGTCATCTCTAACTATATCCACAAGTATGTTATCCCATTTTTTTGAATAGTTTTTTTCAATGAATTTTATCTGACTTTCATTTGCTCTTACGATAAATTTTGTGTTCTGTTTTTCAAGCTGATTGGCTTGCTCTATTACCGCCAAGCCATCAATATTAGGCAAGAGCAAATCAATAATAACAATATCAGGTTTATTATTTCTTATTGAAGCAATTGCCAAATTACCATCTAAAACACTTCCGCATATCTCAATATTGTTTGTCCCATGTAATTTTTTTATTTCATTTACTCTTTTGGTACCATGTCTTACAACTAATACCTTAATTCTCATATATCCCTCCGATTCGCATAATATTTACCTTAAGGCTCGTATGTATTATATTATTGCTATTTTACGAGGGCAAGACTGATTAATACGCAAGTTGCGACACTAATTATTGACAACATTTTCATTCAAAAACTCTCAAACTATTTCGACAACTATACTACCTTATTAAATTCAATACCCTTATTAGAGAGTCTGCTGTTAAGCTTACCGCCATACATATAGATAATAACTAATCCTAATAATAAAATGTAAAATTCTGCATAAGCAATTGCATCTCGCTTAGCTACAGTAGAATATACACCCTTCAACATACATAACATTACAACTGTAACAAGCATTAATTTGCCCCAAAAATATATTATAGGATAATCATCATATACGTTAGCCGCTGCAAAGCCTTTTCTTCCTGCTTTATACATAATTATTCCCGCTGCAATATGTACAACATTAGAAAAAACAACTAAAGCTGCTACGCCTATTCCTCCCTCTCCAACACCTTGTATAACCATTTCACGCATTACAAGTAAAAAGGCTGTAACGTAGTAAACTAAAGATGCAACTCCGCCTACAATAAATATAACGCTGGCGATTTTTGTCATTTTTTTACCCATTGAATTGTTAATCATACGTTCCTCCTAAACCTAACGGTTAATATAATTAAATGATTTGAATGTAGCAGATCCGCCAGTTGTCTTAGTAGAATAAACAAATAATCCAAATCGACAACCTGTAAAATGATCAAGCTTAAATGAGAGCTTATGTTTCTTTCCAAAGAACTCCCACCAATATTTCTTCTTATAATAAAAGCTTGCTTCATCCTTCATGTTAGTGAAATCCACATTAAGCTTTAATGTAACCTCATTGCCTTCTAATTCTATTTTTTCGATTTCCTGTCCAATGTAATCTGGCTCCTTATCACTATTTCTGTCAGAAACATACGACATCATAACAAGATAATTCTTATCATTTTCTTTCTTAACTCCAATAAATGCATAATCACCTTGAAATGCACAAAGTCCAGCATAATCTCCATTGTTTAGCTTCGAAAAATCAACTGTTACTTCTCCACTACAGCCTGGATATATCATTCTTTGTGTAAGAATGTTCTTAGCCATAGTTAAGTTAGTACAAAGCTTATCAGTAGTAACCGAAAATGATCCATTCTCCTTATCATGATATATAAGTTTCATATCTGGCTCATGATTAAATTGCCACTGACTCTTAAAGCCAAAGCTTCCGTATATTCTTTTTGAGTCTTCCTTAGAAAGCTTAGTATTAACAATAAAATCATCACTTGTTGTAAGTGATTCATATTCATAATCCTCACGAAGCTTCTCTATCTCAAAATCTCCCCAAAGAAGGCCTTCACTTTGAAATACAGGAAAATCATTCTTCCATGTTACTGGAACTAGTACAGGTATTCTGCCAACTGCTCCTCTATCCTGGAATAATATAGCAAACCATTTTCCTTCTGGGGTGTCGACTATTCCTCCTTGTGCAACTCCCGACTGGCAATAGCCCATATCAACATCAAGCACATCGCCTCCAACAAATTCTCCATCAATAGAATCTGCAACAAAACAAGCCTCAACTCTTCTCCATTTTGTACTTAATGAATGAATAAAGAATAAGTAATATTTTTCATTTATCTTGTAGAAATGACAACCCTCGTAACCAAGCATGTTATTTCCTTCATCACATACAGCAAGTCTGTGTAAGCCACCCTCTAAAGGCTTTGTCAAGTCTTTGTTTAACTCAGTAATATAGATTTCCTTATTGCCATATGCAATAAATGTTCTATCTCCATCAAACAAAAGCGAACAATCATGATAGAAGCCCTCAATTGTCTGCTTCTTCCATGTGCCATATATTGATTTTGATGTATAAAGATATGTTTTTCCTGTATCATTAGCTACAAAGCATACATAATACTTACCCTGATTATATCTAAGGGATGCTGCCCACATACCTTTTCCATATATATTCTTATCTTCCTCTAGACACTGATTTGTTGTGCTGTCCAAAGTATCATACACATAAGTTGCATGCTCCCAGTTAACTAAATCATAAGAGCGTAATATCTCACAGCCTGGCATAAAATGCATAGTAGTTGTAACCATATAATATGTGTCATCAACTCTAATAACATCTGGATCTGAATAATCCATTTTAGTTATTGGATTTAAGCCTCTGTCCTGCATTACTCTTGAGTAATCATAACCAGTATCTGATACAAGCTTCGCCTTATTAATCTCAAAATAAACAACTGCATTTTCTTCTAAATCCTGTTCAAAGGAAAGCTTATCATTATCCACAACATATCTATTTGAAACTACAAATGGTTTTGCAGCCTCTTTTATTAAATCAAGCTGTTGTTTGCTTGGATTTGCAGGTTCCCCTAAATCATGCCACAGCTTAAGTGGATTTGTTGTTTTCTCATCTACAATTTTCTTAATAACAACATACTCACCATTAGGAATATTAATGTTCATATCTAATGAAACTACTCTTCCACTTCTTTTTCTTGTATCATTCCACATTATTCCTCTATAGCTTTCATCAGCCATCTTGACAACAATGCAGTTATCATCTCTATATACACCTGTGTAATCCATTTCCTTTAGCTTTTTGAAAAATGCAAAGGTATAAAATGTTGGTTTAGGAATGCAGCCATTAGCAACTAATCCAAAACCTCCATGAAATGGAGTAAACGGAACGCCTCTTTCTTCAAATATATCACCAAAGGTCCAATATGAATAAGACTCGTTGTTATCTCCTAATCTTGATAGCTGTCTTGCAAGATATGCAGCATTTTGATTAGTGTCATGTAAAGGGCAATTAGGAATATATGAAGTATTAAATTCAGTAATGTGGATTTCCATTCCCCTAAATTCGTCATAGCTGTCGATAATATCTCTTGTAGTTTGAAGATTGTCGAATCTAGCCTCTGTTTCCTCTAATTCTGCATATCCGTAATGTCCTACATCATCTGGAAATTCCGTTGTATAGTGGTGTCTTGTAACAAAATCAACAGGTATCCTTTCTTCCTTACAATAATCGAGAAATGCTCTAATCCATATTTCATCTGTTCCACCACAAACTGCAGGTCCACCTACTCTAAATCTTTCATCAACTTCCTTAACAGCATAGAAGGAATGCTTAAATAACTTAAAGTATTCCTGCATGTCGGCCCCCTTCCAAAAGCCTGGCAAATTAGGTTCATTCCAAACCTCAACAGGCCATGTTACAACATCCTCTAAACCATATCTGTCAATCAAATGATTAAGCAATGCCTTAACCATATCTGTCCATGCCTCATATGACTTTGGCGGAGTAACATTTCCCTTCCAGTAAAATACTGTTTGATCTCCACTTGCCATTTTGTTAGGCATAAAGCCTAATTCAATAAATGGTCTTAAGCCTAATTCAATATAACTATCCATTACTAAATCAAGATATGTAAAGTTATATTCGACAACTTCCTTGCCATCTATTATTCTTTGCTGGTATATCGCCATATCATCTGAAAACAATCCATGACCTCTAATATGACTAAAGCCTATGTGTTCCTGCACCAGCTTTAACTGTTCTATATATTCTTTTTGAAGGGCCAAACCCATTCTTCCTGTTCCAACACAAAAATCAACATTATTGTTAAATTTTATTTTTTCATTTCCTGTTATCTCTACAGATTTTCTCACAAAAAAAGTCCTCCTATGATACAAAAGCTATCTACAGTACATCTTATATCAATAGAAGGATATTTCCAATATTTATTTTATATTTTTCATAGTTTTTTAAGAATTACCAACCTTTTTAATCCATTTTCCACTTTTTAATCTAAATAAGCACCAGACAGCCTTTATAAATTGATCCAGCTTAAGCATAATAAAAATCATAAAACCAGACCAATGAAATACTAAACCAGCAATTGCACCAAGCGGAATACTGCAAACCCACAAGAAAAGAATGTCTGCATACATCAAGAACTTTGTGTCTCCGCCTCCTCTTAGCACCCCTTTGGTAAGTATACTATTAGCACTTTGAAATAGTACTACTATAGCAAGTGCATCCATTAACTCATTTGCAAGAGCCTTTGTTGCAGGTTCTATTTTGTATGTACTAATTATTGGATTACTTAGCAATAAAATAATTCCACAACCTATTATTCCAAATAAAAAGCCTAAGACAGCAAAGGTTACTCCCTGCTCCTTTGCCTTCTTAATATCGCCTTCACCAATGGTTATTCCCGTTATTGCACAGCTGGCCTGACTTATTCCTTGAATAACAACTGTTGATAACTGCATTGTTACAGTTACAATAGAGTTTGCTGCTACAAAGGTAGCGCCAATATGTCCCATAACTACTGCCACTGCACTATTACCTAAGCCAAGTAATGTATCGCTAATCAATACAGGTATTGATATTCTAACATACTCGCCAATAAGGCTTTTTACACTCATTAATAAATCTTTAAATCTCAGTTTTATATTTTCTTCCTTGAAGAAAAGGTAGCCTAATATAATTACAAACTCAAAAACTCTGGCAATAAGTGTTCCAAGAGCTGCACCCTTTACACCCATCTTTGGTGCACCTAAGTTTCCAAAAATAAATACCCAGTTAAAGAAAATATTCACAAAGAATGAAACAATACTTGAAGCAAGAGGAATAACACCCTTTCCAACACTTCTTAGAACAATGCTTGTTGTAAGTGCATATCCATTTAAGTAAAAGCAAGGAACAGATATAAGCAAATAACCTATACCAGCTAAAATTACATCCTCTTCATTCGTAAAAAGTCCTAATATCTGTCCTGGAAAAAATGCAGTTGCTAAGGCAAAAAGTGTTGCAATAATAAACTCAAGCCTAAACATTAAATTAACAGTTTTCTTTAGGTTTGTTTCGTCCTGCATTCCAAAAAATCGACTTGTTAATACGCTTGCCCCCATTCCAAGTCCCATACACATTATCTGATATATACTCATGAAATTGTTTGAAAGGGTAACGCTACTCATAAGTGTCTCCCCTAACTGTCCAATCATTATATTATCAGCAATATTAACACCAACAGTGATAAGCTGTTGTAAAGCAATTGGCAAACCAAAGGTTATCAATTTTAAATAAAAGCTCTTATCTCTTACAAATAGTTTCATAAAATAACTCTTTCTATATGCATTTTCACATCAAAACAACTTACTTCTACCACACATCCCCGTAATAGCTTCCACCTGGTTCCGACTGGCTAGGTATATCTTGATTTCTCTCCTGTTCTGATTGACCTTGCATTTCTTCATATTTTTCTTTTAATTCTTCTTCCTTAGATTTTTCATCATCACTTCCAGAAGAATCGCCACCTGCCTCTTCTTGTCCGTCACTTGAATCATCTTTATCTTTTCTATTGCCATCTGAATCAGCCTCTTGTTTCTTAGCTTCAGCCTGTTTTGTCAATTCTTTAATAAATTCATCAATATCTTTTTTTAATTGTTGTGCGTCTTTGTTATGACCACTTACATCATCCTCATTTGCACAACCATTTTCAAGAAGATACCCCTTTGCTTCCTCTAATCTTGCAATTGTTTCATCAATATTTTTATCGTCAACCTTTTTAGGATCGATTGACATAGCAATTGATAAAGCTAAATTAATTCTGATGTCACAGTCCTTTTTCTTAGGATGCCACTTGGATAATGCCTTCTTATATTCTTCCTCTGCCTGATTAAGCATTTTTCTTTTATAAAAAATATTTCCTTTATTGTTGTAGGTAACATACTTTTCTGCAAAATCCATTATAGTAGTATTATTTATCTTATATTCGCCCTCTGCATAAGCTTTATTATTTTGTTCGTTGCCAATATAGTTTACAAGAAATAATACAAACAAAACAGATGCAATTATTCCAATAAATGCAATTATTTTTTTCTTCATTTATACTATTCTCCTCTTAATATCAACAATCTGAATTACAAGTAAAATCAATAATGGAATGACAAATATAAAGCTTAGATTCGTGTACTCTCTTGCAGTTGTCTGAACAACCTTTTCTTCTAGATCATCTTTCATTAACATTATCTCTTCATCAAGCTGCTTTCCTTCTGTCATATTCCAATAAGAAATATTTAAATCCTCTGCAATCTGCTTAAGATTATTTTCATCAATTTTAGATATAGCATTTTTTTGGGGGAAAGTACCGTTTTCCTTAATAATCTGCTCATTATTACCATCCCAGGATTGTTTAACGTGCATTTCAGCTCCCTCTTTTGTACCATATCCAAGAACTGCCCCATTACTAATATTTTCAGCACATTCGTTAAAGGATTCTAAAGTCGATTTGTTAGTTATTTCTCCATCAGAAATAAAAAATACAATTGTCTTTCCCCCTGCTTTTGCATTTCTTTCTAAATCCTGTTTTAATACATCTTTACAAACATTCATGCTTGAACCCTTGGCATAATAATGTGCAACTGGTGAAAGGGAATTAATTACATTTTTAACATGATCTGAATTATCTGTGTATGGACAGTTAATTGTTACTTCGTTATTAAATGACATAACAGAAAATTTTGCTCCGTCTAATATATTAATAATCTTTAAACAATCTCTCTGCAAATCTGACATACGAGTTTTTGCAGTGCTGTGATTTCCATCTAAAGCCTGCATACTTATTGTATTATCGATTACAAATAGTACCTTTGCATCAATCTTCTTGTCATTTACTATTACGTTTCCATTAGGAATTGATATTCCTAAATTAATAACGAATAACAACAAAATCATTATTATTTGAAGTATATATCTAATTTTACCTTTTCTTCTAACGAACAATAGCAAAATGCATATTATTGTCATTAGCCAGATTGGTATTATTGGATTTAACATAAATCATCACCTTCTTGTTATTCTAATCAGTACAGTCATTCCTACAAATGAAAGAATAAGAATCACATAAGGAACAAACAAATAATCATTTCGCTTTAGATATGTTCCATCAGAGATTAAACTCTTACTCTTAAGTTCAATTGCTTCAACCATTTCGTCAAAGTTTCCTGACTCTTCCTCAAGATAGAATGAACCTCCAGTCTTAACAACTGCTTCCTCCATTCTTTTCTTGTTTCGCATTTTCATTTCCTTTGTACCAATCCCGAATAACGTAATATTTTTTTCCAAACAAATATCTGCACATTCATCAAGAGATACATAAGGTTCTCCATTTAAGAGGTTATCTGTGGAAAGAACAATTACTTTAGTTCTATCTTCATCCTTTTCATCATTAGAAAAATCAAATATAGCTGAAGCCAAGCCATCACCTATAAGTGAGCTGCCTCGGTAATCAGAACCTATAAGAGTACCTGAGGTAATAAATGCATACAAATAATCCCAATTGTCAGGCATCTTGTCATAATTATAGCCTGTAATAAATCCATTCTTGTCTGTCTCATATACATCTAATCTAGCCTTCAATGCCTCTTCAATTGTATCTAATTCTTCCAAAATAAACTCATAATCATCTGTAAGTGGGGAAAGTAGCACTGGTGAACTGTTAAATATTACTATTCCTATTCTTTCACCCTTTAGGTTAGAAACCATTTCCTTTATTTTGGGAATAATATTTACATTAAGGTAATCAACAGAATAAGATATATCAATGCAAAAAATAATATCTCTGCTATATTCATTCTTTGTTGCAATCTCTGTAGTATAAGGTCTTGAAATCATAAAAAACGATGTACCAATTGCAATAAATCCGCAAACAAATATCATTACAGTATATAGCTTAAAGCGCATCATTTTTCTCTTGAAATATCCATCATCTGATGTATAGAAGGATTTTGCAACCTTTTTACCTTCTTTGTATGAATTATTGTTTTTCTTGTTTTTTGTGAAACAATAAAATAGCAAGCACAGCAAAAATGCTATTCCTATATAAATCACAAAGCTATATCTTATTTCCATATATGCACAACTCCTCTTGTTCGATTAATAGAGGCTATTACATCTGAAACTGACTGTTCTGCAAACTCAGGGTAATAGTATTCAGCAATAATTTGTTCTAACAAAGGCATTCTTACATAATGTATCTCCTGCAATGTATAACATTGCACATTTATTCCTGTCATTTCAAAAACAAAAGCTCTAATACATTCACTCATATTAATGTAAGCCTGTCTTATTGTAATCTTTTGATTAACTAACTCATACTCTATTACATTAAGTCTTTGTAAATACTGAAGCTTAATTGCTGTAATATTTTTCTTTGGAGCCTTTACTACCTTAGGTTTTGCCTTTTGTTTTTTAAGGAAGCTTTTAATTATTGGCACAATGAAATACAGAATAACCGCAATAATAATTACGCCTAAAACAATAATTGGTATTAAAGAATATGAAAATGGTTCTCTTATTTTAATATCTGTTTTCATAATTCTACCTTCCTAATCTATGCTTCTCAAGTAATTCAATAATTGATAAATCCAAATCTTCGGGCTTGCCAACGGAGGTTGCTGCAATTCCAACTCTGCTAAGCTTAAGCAATGCTGATTCTTCGATTTGTTTTCTTCGTTTTTCTTCTTTTTTCTTAAGCCTTTTATCAGCAGTAAAAAATTCTGATAAATACACACCACCTGAAACATCAAAAACAGATTTACCAAATGTATCTGTATCTTTTATATTAATTAAAAGTACATCATGTATTGATCTAAGACGTTTAAGTGTTGTTTCAGGAATAAGATTAATTCCTTCCATATCAGTCACAATAACAACTATCATTCTCTTAGAAATATTATATATAATATAGTCTAAGGAGGTTGCTAGATTAGATTCATTGTCAATGGTAACTCCATTATAATAGCTATCCAAAATAGCCTCTAAATTAAGAAGCCCCGTCTTAAAGGGATAGTATTTTGTTGTACCATTTATATTTTGAACTGCTCCAATATAATCTCCATTTTCGCTAACTATATAAGCTAAAGAACCTGCTGTAACTAATGCCAATTCTCTTTTTTCCTTACCACATGGCGAATCAGCAAACATTCTTTTACTTGTATCCATTACAAATAAAACATTGTGTTTCTTCTCTGCAATATATTGCCTTACCAAAAGCTTTCGACACCTTGATGACGCCTTCCAATCCATATCCTTTATCTCATCACCAAGATTATATTCTCTTAATTCATCAAAATTCATACTTCTACCTTTATAGATTGATTTATAAGAGCCATCCATAATATTGGTAGTTGCCTTACTTGCATGCAAAGAAACATATTGTTTAAGATTTGACTGAATCATTGATATATAATTCATCTTCATAATGTTCTACCAACTCCTAAGGTGTTTTTACCTGGTTAAATATTGCATCAATAATTGTTTCTACTTTGATGTTATCTGCAATTGCAGCAAAATTAAGTGTAATTCTATGTCTTAAAATCGAATATCTCATCTGCTTTATATCATCTGGTATTACATATGGTCTTCCATTCATAAGAGCTACTGCCTTTGCAGCCTCCATAAATGCTATAGCTGCACGGGTACTTGCTCCCATTGAAACATACTGTGATAATTCAGGTGGTAGAATGTTCTTAGTATTTCTGGTAGCTTGAACTAAATTAATTATATAGTCCTTAATAACATCATCAATATATACTCTCTTACAAAGATTTTGTAAATAGACAATATCCTCAACTGTGGCAACTGACTTTACATCTCTAAATACGTCAGCTTCAATTCTGTTAAGAATTTCTTTTTCTTCTGCAAAATTAGGATATGTCAAATCTACCTTAAGCAAAAATCTATCCATCTGGGCTTCTGATAACACATAAGTTCCTTCCTGCTCAATAGGATTTTGAGTTGCAATTACAACAAATACATCAGGTAGCTTATAAGACTCACCACCAATTGTAATTGCTCTTTCTTGCATAGCTTCAAGCATTGCACTTTGAGTTTTTGCACTAGATCTGTTAACCTCATCTAATAAGACAAAGTTTGCATTAACAGGACCTATTTTATTCTCAAATGTATTTGTAGCCATATTATATATCTGTGTTCCAATAATATCACTTGGCATAAGATCAGGTGTACACTGTATTCTAGAAAGCTGACCGTTAACTGATTCTGTAATAACCTTTGCAGCTGTTGTCTTTGCCAAACCTGGTACCGATTCCAATAAAATATGTCCATTTGTAATCATAGCAACAATAAGTGAGAATCCAAGATTAGCCTGTCCCACCACCTTGCTATTATAATAACAATACATATCATTTATTATCTTACTTGACTTTTGTAACTCTTCGTTTTCTATCTTCATATTTCCCTCCGAAACATTTTTTCCAGACTTAATTGTAACATCATATTTTAATTTTTAACACAAAAAAATTTGAATATTTTGTGAAATTTTACTTATTTTGCTTATTATCTTTTGTGAAATTATAATTTTAAGAGGCATAGCGATACATCTCGCCATGGCTTTTATGTGTAATATTTTATTATATTTTTCTATAAATACTTTCCCAATTTCTGATCAACAATAGCTTTAATCTCTTCTATTATTTCTAGACAGTTTTGTTTTTTCATACCCGCCTGCATACCTACATTTACAATTTCCTTTCCGCCCGGGTTCTTACCATTACCATCCACAGAAGTTGTATGTTCTCCATAATAAGTATTGCTGTAAGTCAAATCGTATGCAGGGCTCAAATGCCATCTATCCTCACCTTCATCATAAAGAAAAGTAAAGTTCTTTGCATGGTCATCCCTATTATGAGCAAATATATTAAAACACATTCTTCTATACATATTTTCTACTTCTGATTTATTTTCCCGTGTTAAAACTCTTGTCAATTTCATAAGCGTATGATAATCCATACATGGTACACGAAAATCCGCCTCTAACAATGCCGCAGCTGTTGCCATATGCACCTTATGCTTTTTATCATTTTCCACAATTCTGTCAAAACGTACTGTTCCAAAATAACCAGAACACAAGTCAGAGGAAAACAATCTGGTTTCTGTCATTGTAATCCCACATTTCATTGCACATTTTGAATAATCGTATTCCATTTGCCCTATATTCTTTGAATCTACATGTGCTGGGAATTTAATAATCCAGTCTTTGCCCTCATAAGTAGTCAATATTTTAGGTCTTGCACCACCACTACTACCGCCCAAACGATATAGCATATCCAAATCTTTTGAGTATTCAGTAAGGAGTATTTTTTGACATTCTTTAGAAAGATAATCTAAATCATATATTTCTTTCGAACCTTCAAATTCATAATTAGGCTCATATTCTAAAGCCCCCATACCATTAACACCAACCAAAGCCAATCTGTCTAAAACTGTCACATCATTGCCCAGACCATTCTCCTGCAACATTCTGTCTACCAAAAGCTTTCCCCATGCATCAGGCAGGCTATCTGCAAAAACTCCAAATAAACCTTCAAAATTATAATTAGCAGG
>JAQYAV010000118.1 GCA_029338675.1 Lachnospiraceae bacterium | reverse complement strand
CCACCACCATAAATATTATCACTTACTCTTATTTCAATAGCTTCAAGTCTCTTAGACTGTCCTGTTGTTCCAGAAACTCTGCCGTCTCTAGCCCATACATTCTCCCATCCATAAGTCTGTCTATGAACACGATATGATACTGAAGGTTCTTCGTTGAAAGTTTTCTTAGGAATAATCTGAATCTTAAGTTCTTCAAGTCTTTTAGATTCCCCTGTTGTTCCTGCTAATGCACCATTATATACCCAGCCTTGTGAGTCACCATATATCTGAATATGTGTAGAATATCTTACATCATAATGTTTAGCAAGCTCACCAGTTAATCTAATTCTTATACCTTCAAGTCTCTTAGACTGTCCTGTTGTTCCAGCATTTTGTCCATTTTTTGCCCAAGGCATCCAACCGATACTTTGAACGTGAACCTGATATTCAATACTGCCATTATAGCCAGTATTATTCTTAAAGTTTATAATGACATTCTCAAGTCTTTTTGACATACCTCTTGATCCAAGTACTAAGGTTTCAATGCCATTTTCATATGTCATCCTTCCGTTTCTATTGCCATAGTTTTGAATATGAGCAACTCCAGAAAGATTAACTTTAGAAGTTGCCTGAGCGAGAGATCTAGTCATTGGCGAATTGCTGACTAATAATAGTATTGTAAGAATCAAAGATAATATTTTTTTAATTTGTTTCATAATAACAACCCCTTTCATTAATAATTCTTTTGCTGTTCATAATCTTTACATTTGCTACTGTTCCATATAATTGAAATTATATTTGATACGATATTAATTGGTAATAATATATATCCTAATATAAGACCAATCATGCATTTAAACCCAAACAAGAATATTGCAATATATAAGCTTGTATACGAAAAATTAAAAACGAATATCCTTGTCCAAGTATAACGAAGACCATAGGCTACAGGTGTATACACAAAGCAGAAAAGATTAAATTCTCTACTAGCTTCCACTCCACACGCTGTCAATACAAGATACATCAGCTCACATATTACAAGCCCTACTATTATATAAGCTATAATCTCTGTTAGATTTTTAAAAGCTTGATCTTTTTTATTTTTGTAATACATCCATTCACTCATTTATATACCCCCATACATCAGTTAAATATTTGATATGATATTAACATAATAAAATAAGATATACAAATGTGCGTTTTCGCTTGATGATTAATTATCTGTTATACTTATTAGTTCTAAATAATCTTCATCTGACATATTACTTAATTTTGTAATTGCTGATTCTATCATAACATTTATATCACTGTTGTCTACTACATTTAACTCAACTTCTGCATTCTTTAGCCTGGATAACTCTTTTATGCATCCTATCCTTGAACAATTAAATTCTTGATATACACTCTGAATATATCCAATTTCTTCATCTGAAAAACTTAATAAGTGTTTTGTATTCATTACACCACCTATCTCTCTAAATCATTACCTCTATCTAATCCAGTTAGCTGCTCAATTTCCTTAGTTTTCCCATCAAACATATAAATATTATCCGAAAGAAAATCCATTTCTGATACTGCAAAGCTATTAATCTCTTCAACCATAGCTTTTAGCTCATTTACATCCATAGCATCATCCTTAGGCAATATAAGCACTTCATGAATTGAAGAAGGTAGGATTATTAAATCACTTTTTAATTTTTCTGATAATGCTGAAAGCTCTTCCTTTCCGTATAACAATGTTGTCGCACCATTAATACCATTTTTGTTTGTCATTACATATAATCCACCATCCATATCACGCGCGTCAGGAAATGCTCCAGAAAGAACTTCTCCGAGAGGTTTTATAATTAATCCCTGCTTTTCCTTCATATTCTGTATTGCTTTTTCATCCAGCGCCTCTTCCGATATGTTATATCTATTTGCAATGTCATTGGTGATTAGGTATGATGCAATTCCATTACTATCATTGCTAATCATATTTCTGTAAGTGACAGCCAAATCATTTATTCTTTTGTGTGGAGCATTAGCAAGCATATCTTTATTTTTTTCATAGTTTACTAGCTTAGCTATAACATCATCAAAGTCCAATTCTAAAGTTACGCTTTTTATTACGTTTGAACCTCTTGCTTGTCTATATTCACTTGCAATATCTTTGATCACATCTTCGAATTCCACTTCACCACTCTGATATTTATTGTAATGTGAATCCAAATAAATTGTAGGAGATACATTTGAATCCTGTTCAAGTATAATTAATCCAGTCAAATATACTCCATTATTCTTGTTTACCTTATTTATATCGATACTCTTTATATTAATATCTAATAAATATTCAGGTATTTCGTTTTTGATTTTGTTTTGAAATTCTCTAAAATCCATTTACTTATTTTCCTCCTGCTTCTTTGCTTCTTCCTTCTGTTTCTTTAGTTCCATGAAACGCTTAGCATACTCAACTAAATGTTGTTCTGAAGGTTTCTTATCCATATCATAATTATTCATGCCACACACCCCCTTTCTATTTTTTAAGACCTGGTTAACGGTTATATATAAAAAAAGAATGCATAATATAAAACACATCCTATCTTCTAACCATATGATATTTACTGAAATGGTAAATTTCCTACATCATCAGGAATACTTTCAAATCCCTCATTACTTGAATCAGTATTTGTAACATTACTATTAATTTTGCTTTCAGCAAATTCCTGTTCCTCAACAACAACCTCAGTTGTATATACTTTCTGTCCCTCTTTATTAGTGTAGCTTCCTGTCTGAATTCTTCCCGAAAGTGCTATTTTTGTTCCTTTCTTCAAATACTTCTCAGCAAATTCACCTAACCTTCCAAATGCCACACAGGGTATAAAGTCCGCAGTCTGCTCATCACCTTCTCTTCTAAATCTTCTATCCACCGCAATAATATATCTTGCTATTGCCATTGGCTCATTTCCCTGAGAGTATCGAACCTCTGGATCTCTTATAAGTCTTCCCAACAATTGAACTTTATTCATGCTTTTTCCCTACCTTTCTAATTCCTGATTTACATTTTCATTCTGATTTTCATTTTGATTACTACATAAAAAACTATCCAACAGATTATTTTTATCAACTACCCACTTTTTAATAATCTCTATTTCCTTATCCATGTCAGGTTCATGCTCTGGTTTCCAGTCGGCTCTCATGTCTTTCAGTTCTTCTTCCCAGACTGCTATATCATCATCAAGATACTGTGCTTCTTCGTCGGCTTCTTCTGGATGCTCCGCAAGGTACTCTTTTTCTTTTACTGCTGTTTCGATATTATCCAGTGTGTCCAGATAGTCCTCTGGGTCATATCCCCAACAAATCAAATGGTTCAGAAGTGTAGGCTCTGGGAACATTCCGAACCAACAACGCTCAAACCACTGCTTGGCATACATTCTTTCATCACTTCCGTTGGAGTAAGTACCACCTACCAAATCTCCGACAAAATTCTCTATCATTTCCCCAACAGTCAACCCATACTCTCCACATATTCTTGCCAGTCTGTCGCAATCTGCGTCTGACAATTTCACTGTGATATTTCTCTCTCTGATTGTTTCAATTTCTTTCTTCTGCTGTTCTCCGTATGACATAGAATAACCTCACTTTCATTCTTTTTATGAACATCTATTTTTCGAGAAATTCTTCATTATTTTTTCCTTTTATTCTTTCTTGTTTTTCTAATAGTTTTAGGGCCATTATAATTCTATTTACCTTCTCACTTTGTGTTTTACATCCGCTTAACAATTCATCGATTTCATCATTAGCTATTTTGAATCCTTCCTTTTGATTAGGTTTAGGTTCAAGCATAATAGTTGCAACCCCTTGTTCGTCTAAAAGATTTTCTTTTTGAAGCTTACGCATTTTATGGGCCTGTGCATATGAAGGAGTCAATGATTCTTCCAAGCATATTTCAGCTATGCTGTTCTGAATATTATCATTTAAATAGGATATTTCTACTGCAGTTCTTAAACCAATTTTTCCTTTATCAACTAAATCCAAAAGTATTTGAACAAGTTCTGTCAATCTTATATATCTATGAATATTAGTTGAGCTTTCATTAACTTTTTTTGAAAGTTTAGAATCCGATCTCTCATCGCTCTCTGAATTAAATAAATCACTTCTTTTTCCCTGCCTATTTAGTGCACCTAACATCGCTTTATATGTAAATCCTTTTTCAGATGGTAAGATTTTGTCCCTTGTCTTTATGTTTGTCTCACCCATTGCTATTATGGCAGAATCTCTATCCATATCCTTTATAAGCACTGGAACCGTTTCAAGCCCTAATCTTTCACAAGCTCTCTTTCGTCTATGCCCTGCTATAATTTCAAGGTTGTTTTCTTCATTATAGAAAGCTATTACAGGCTGAATAACTCCATTAAGCTTTATGCTTTCCATAAGCTGTTCCATTTCTTCATCATCATTTACTTTAAAAGTATGATTCTTAAATTCAAACAATTCATTTAGATATATATCTTTAAGTTTCCCTATTTTTTCACTATCACGCATTTCTTGTGTAGAAAACAAGTCA
>JAQYAV010000117.1 GCA_029338675.1 Lachnospiraceae bacterium | reverse complement strand
AATTAAATTTATTAGATTTTAGGACGCAAAATTGCGTTCTTTTTTATTGCACAAAATTTAAAGGAGGAAAACAAAATGGCAACAAGTTTTATTAACTTTGATAACAAACATGCTGTAGCCGAAAGCACTAACCTCAAGGCTACTATTGTTGGAAACATTTGGAACATTAAGGCAACTGATGATATTGACAACGGTTGCATCGTTAAGCGTGGTGACTATGTAGCACCTGAATATTACGCAGAGGCAGCTGCTACTGAGTTTACTGGAAAGATTATTGAAAAGGCTGCAAACGGCAACTTCAGAGTTGAGGTTACTGCTGTCGGTGAATTGGAAGGTTTAGTACTTTCTGTACCTCTTATCTATGAAGAGTACACAACTCGTATGCAGGAAGAGAGCAACTTCTACAATGCAAAAGGCGACCTTTTAAGAGTTTACCAGCTCTACGTTGGAGATGTATTTACGCTCTCTGCTGAAGGTTTCGATGGTACACCAGAAGTAGGTAAAACAGTTTCTGTAGTTAGCAAGAAAGTTAAAGTTGCAGACTAATCGAAAGGAGGATAAAGAATAATGAAGAAATTAAATTTTAGTAATGCTGATACTAGAGAAGTATTCGCTGATAAGGATTATGCTGAATTTAGTCAGTTGATGTTTGATACTGCTTGTGGAAAGCAGAAAGATATTTCCAAAGAAGATGCAAACGGTAAGATTCGTGAAATCATGTTTGAAATTCTTGGTGTAGAGGAAGGTTGCACTCGTAAGGAATTACATAAGGCAATTCGTAGACACAAGATTGATGTGTTTGAAGTTATTGAGGAAACTGTTGAAAACTTACTTGTATCTGGTTGGGGTGATAACCCATTCTTCAACGAGTTCGTTGAAATCAAGTCTATGAACACTGGTGATACAAATGAGTTCTACGTTCCTGATGAGAGCGTTTTAACTGTATCTGAGTTGAGCGGAAATCATCATGATTTATTCCGTCAGAGACTTGGTGCAGGAAGTACATTCTCTGTAAAGACTTCTTGGTATGGGGTTAAATAAATCTAGCTCCGAAGTATTGTGAAATGCTTTACAAATATACCATAAAAAATAACGCATTGAAATGCTGGAAAACCTTAAAGCTAATTACACTACAACGTAGGAATGAAATATGTCCAAGCGTGAATGTGGCGAAAGCAGAAAAAAGTAATTAGATGACACAAGGTTAAAACCTAAATGTCAAAAATTCTTCATACAAAAGGAGAATATAAAAATAGGCAATCAGCAGGTAAGTTCCGAATAGGAAAAACCCCAACGACTATCCCTTTACGGGAGTAGGATTGCAAGCGTTTGGCAATCCGAAGTGGTGCGCCCCCCAATAGAGGGTGAAGATATAGTCTAATCTTTAGTGAAAACTAAAGGGCATTTGCCAACACGGAGTAGCGTCCGAATAATATCATTTTTCAAAATAAATAACAAAGGAAGTATAAATGCAAGATAATTTGAGTGGAATTTACTGTATTGAAAATTTGGTAAATCATAAAAAATATATCGGCATGTCACGAGATATAAAACGTAGATGGATTGAACATAGAACTGAATTAAATCATAACCAACATGATAATCAATATTTACAATCATCATGGAATAAATATGGGAAAGATAATTTTAAGTTTTATATCATTGAGAAATGCCCAGAAGATATTTTAAGTGAGCGAGAAATTCATTACATAAAACAATACAATTCTTTATCTCATCAAGAAGGATATAATTTGACTCCTGGTGGAGAAAATACTTCAATTGGAAAATTAGTTATCTCTTTAAAAGATGGTAAAATATATACTTTTGTTAAAGATGCAGCTAACCATGAAGGGATTACACCTATAACAATGATTGAATGGTGTCGCCAAAAACATAATTATATGTATTTAGATGAATATAATTCTTTGTCCGATGAAGAAAAGGAATATTGGAAAAATTATGATTGGGAGAAAGTTATACATGAAAAACTAAGTAAAGCTCATTCTCGTGAAAATATTTCAAAAGAAACATTAAAGAAATTAAGTGAAACTACATCTGGTAGCAATAATCCAAGATCAATGAAAGTTTATTGTCCACAGTTAGACGAAACTTTTGATTGTATGACATATGCAACTGAGAAATATGGAATCAATAAAGGTAGTATTTCTTCTTGCATAAAAGGAAAATTAAAAAGTGCTGGTAAACATCCCATTACTG
>JAQYAV010000116.1 GCA_029338675.1 Lachnospiraceae bacterium | reverse complement strand
AGACACGGATTTTAATGTGGAGGAACGGCTTCTATTTCTGGTATTTTGGAAGAATTTGTTGACAGATTGTAATGAATATGAGAGAGCGCTGGAGATGGCAGAGATGGGAATAAGGATGTGCTTTAGCAGTGGTAAAGGTGGGAAATTGAATAATTTTGTTTTTGAGGTGGGGTGGAATTTGATGCAGTGTAAAACAGATTTTTCAGAAGATGAAAAGAAAGAACAATGTAAACCGTATTTAAAGTCTGCGATTGCTTTGTCAAGGCTCTTTTATCGGGTTCGAGATAATAAAGCAATAATAGAGTTTTGTGAAGAAATCGGTATGATTTATTATATGTCATAGTCAGGAATGACGTTTTCAAAAAGTTCTATTCCATTTGAAGCGGAAACAGAAGGCGTAGCAGACGATTTAACAATCACTAAAGATAATAAAAATAGAATAAGTAATTTTTTTGTTTTTTTCATAAGTATATATATCCTTTTCGAAATTTTTTTATAATTATATCATCCAGAATATATTTGAAAAGGGACACTTTGGTTCTAAACCTTAGAACCAAAGTGTCCCTTTCCTATTTTGGTAGAATGTTATAAAGTAATCTTGTCAAAAAATAGCGCTAAATAGTGACAAAGAAGGAGAAAAAGAAAATGCAAAAGATTTTAAAAGTATTATCTATGGAAAAAGATGTATTAAGTTCAAGAATAAGGAATGTTAGTATTCCAAACTGTTCAGGTGGTGGTCCTTGTAAATCAGCAGGTGGCTCAGGCTGCTAAGTAGTAAAAAGCGTGATGTTTATGATAAACCCTTAGAAAATGTTCTAGGGGTTTATTTTAGGAGAAAAATGTTAATTATTAATCAAAATGTAAGAATTACGAAATTATATAATTCTAAAAGATATAGGATATCTATTCCAAGTGTAACATCAAAATTATGGGATGTGGGGAAAGACACTGTGGAATTATTAAGAAAAATAAATAGCGCTCAATATAATACAATTGATGAATTAGAAAAAGAAATTCCTAGATTTGTAATAAAAGATCTTATTGATAAGCATATAATTGTAGAAGCTGAGTCACATTATTATAATACAAATATATTGCCAGAAATAAAGTGTGAATACCCATTAACAAGCTTAGTGATAGAATTGACAAATATATGTAATTTAAATTGTATTCATTGCTATGGTAAATTTGGAACACCTAGAAAGAAAAAAATTATTTCATTAGATGATGTAATTAATTTAAAGAGTGAGTTGGATAGGCTTCATACAATGGAGGTTAGATTGTCTGGTGGTGAATGTTTTTTAAATCCTGATTTTGAAGATATTGCAATATTCTTTTTACAGAATGGGTTTAGAGTCGGCATATATACCAATGGTGTCGAAACTCAAAAGATAAAAAGCTTTTTAGAAAGAACTCGAGGATATCATTTTTATGTTGCAATTAGTTTAGATGGAGAGGAAAACTATCACAATATAATTAGGGGGAATGAGAGGGCTTTTGCGAATACTATTGCAACTATGAAAGAATTAAAAAAATATGAAAATGTTGAAGTGTTGGTTGAAACAGCAATTTCAAAAATCAATATACATAATGTAAAAGCAGTGGAAACAATGGTAAGATCAGAATTTCCGAAATTTGAACATATGATGTTTCTTATATCACCGGTAAAGGGATGTAGCGTGTCTTTTGGATATGAAGATATTACTAAAATGAAAAAAATATGTGACAATGTATTTGAAGACTATTATTCAAAATTATCTGATAGATATTTATTTAAGCATAAATCATTTAGGTGTCATGGAGGTGTGATAAATGGAGTTTTGACTTCGGATGGAAATGTTAAATGTTGTCCTATAGCTGAAGATGAGATTTTTATTATGGGAAATATAAAAGAAAGAGCATTATCTAGCATATGGGAACATCCAGAGGGTGATACTCTAAACTTTAGGAAGGAATTTGCAAAATCTTCACCGCAATGTAAGAGATGTATATATAAACGTAAGTGTGGAAATAAGAACTGTAGAGTCGAAGCTAAGCTTCTAACAGGAGATTGGAGAAATGCAAATCCATATACGTGTATGGCTGTAAAAGGGAAATATAATATAAAGGAGAATTTAGATGAAAAGCTACAAAAAAATAGTTAAAGAAATGTTTTCTGCCAATAAAGGTCTGTTAGGTCTGACCTTTATTGTGGTATTAGGGCTAATTGCACTTCAAATAG
>JAQYAV010000115.1 GCA_029338675.1 Lachnospiraceae bacterium | reverse complement strand
GAATTAATCACCTTTATTATAACCTGAGCATACTCCTTTTGACCAGCATAAAACTTTAGAGAAGCTTTTCGGTTAAAATGATAAAGGTTACATGTTTCTTATATACTCTAAAGTAATAATTTGTTCACATATAGAACTTATCAAAGTTTGCCAGCCTTTTATACCCATAAGAGGAGTCCATACGCAATGGAATCTTTGAGATGGACTGTCCATATTAATATATATAGTCTTGTCATAACTACTTAACAGAATTCTCTCTCTATCAGACGCTAATAAAATCCTTAATTCATTAGCTAATAGATGCGGTATTTGGGAAACATCCTGCCATTTTACAAACTTAATATCATTATTTTTATACTCTCCGGTGTTATTTTTAATATATACTTCATTAAATCTTAAAATATTGATTCCACTTTCATAAAAAGCCTTTATTAAAGGACTAAATCTATCTAATGGTAATGAACTAACTAATTGTTTCAGACAGTACCTTGGTAAATTATGTTGTATCCAAGAGCAATGCTCTGCAATCATGGTCTCCGCGCGTGAAATCTCCTTATTAATCATTTCCATATCAATATCAAGATTCATAGTAGTAGCAACTAATTGCAACCATTCTTTAGAGCCTTTAAAACCATAAGGACACGAAGATATAATATAAGGCATCCCTTGTCTTTCTTTTAATAGCTTAGCTGCTTCCAACCCTAATTCCTTATCTATAACAATATTAAGAGAAGCATCTTTAATACTATCAATTTGATCTAACGATAACATATCAATCCCTAGAACAACATTTACTTTTATACCAATAAGTTCAAGCATCCGCCTCAACTCATAAGAATCTCCTTCCCAATGAGGATAAGCTGTACTCAATCCAATAATATTTACTTTTAGATATTTATCATTCTCTTTAGTGGAATTACCACGAATCATACTGGCAATTTGTGTTAATCCCTTTGAAAAACCATTTGCAAATCCACCAGTTAGGCCCCCTGCATCCATATTAATGAATTTTAGACTGGCATCACACCTCTTAGCAATGCCTTTAATATCATCTCCAATTAAACTCATTGAGCAACTTGTAATAATAGATATTAAACTAGGAGTATGCATATCTAACACTTCATTTAATGTATCTCTTAATGCTTCTTCTATACCAAACACTAAGGTATCCTGCCTAGCTTCTGTACAGTACAACCTATCTTCAAAAGATTTATTAGCAATACACAGTTCTCTTTCAGCTGTTAAAGCACACCACCTAGGACTATTAAATATAACAACAGAGTCTTTAATGCATAACAAAGCAGCGGCTGCTCCAACCATCTGGCAAGATCCAGAACAAAGTCTCATATTATTAAGATTACTCATATTTTAATGTGCCTCCATTGGTAATTAAATCATGAACTCCTTCTATAAGGTTAAGTGCACCACCTACTCCAATCCTTTTTCTTTTATAACAATACTGTCGTTTGAATATTGTCCTATAGTCACTAGTAATAACTAATATATTTGAATCCGAAGAATTATAGTTTTGTTCTTTCTCCCTTGTAACAGAAATATTCTTATCAACAACTAGCTTCTCATATTCTAAAATATCCTTATCTGTCAAATTATCTAAGTAGATAATTTTTTCCAAAATCATTCCTACTGCATCCATGCATCTTATTATCTGAAACGGATCAGTAACACGAAACGAATGTCCTATAGACAAAATGTAACTAATACCAAGCATATCTTTTTTTAAAACTGAACACCCTTCAAGCCAACGTTTTTCCTCCGCCTCTATTGCCTTTTCTGCCAAACAACTGTTATTACATACAATTCCAAGCTTTTTTAAATACTTATGCAATTCAACTCTTGAAAAAGGTAATCTGTTTTCAATCAAGGGTATCCCTAAATAATCTGACAAATATTTTCCAAACTTTTGATTCATTAAAAGCTTTTCTTTAGTCAAAGCATGTACTGCTATTAAACTAGCTCTATTTATTTGTTTTAATTCATCCATAGACATTCCACAGGGAGGCATCAGAATTTTAGTAAATCCAAAATACTCAAATAATCTCCTTAACTCCGCTTCTTGTTGTGATGTTTGAACGTATTTATTAAGCCCTACCAAAACAGCTAATTTCTCATCTTTTGCTTCTGTATTATCAGCCACAAGCTTATATAAATACTCTGTTGCTAAAATAAGCCCTTCTTTATTTTGGACGCTCATAAAGCCTGCCCCAGGAATATGTGTTATAGGTATTTTATACTTACTACTCAAGTCTTCACATATCGTTGATACATCATCTCCTATAACACCGGCTGTACAACCAGAAACTACTAGCAAGCATTTAGGCTTTTTTTCATTTACAAGTAATTCTATACTAGTTTTCAATAGTTTTTCCCCACCAAAAATGGCTTCCTTATCACTAATACCCGTTACAAAAATGTTATCGATTGCTGGAGGTAGCTTCTTATTGAATCTCAGATTTATTCTCTGACGCATATTGGTTATGCCATTGAATATAATATTACTACAAGACTTAGGTGCATGAACTAAGACAACAATATCAGGATTAAAAACAACACTTGTACATAGTTCATTTAAATTACAATGAACAACTTTTTTTCGATTAGTTTTCTTGATCATCTCTTATTTCTTCTTTTCATCATTATCATATAACTCTGGATAAGCTTGCTTAGCAATAAGAACTATCGCATCTGCCATATATTGGGAGGCGCTGTATCTATATCTATCATTGATTATTATAAAATTCTTGTTCTTCACTGCCCTCACCGTCTGCAAAGATGGATCTGATAAAACCTCTTCACGCAGGCGTCCAACATCCCCCTTTTGCGTTGAGCTATAACGAGGGAAAATTAGTATCTCTGGATTAACAGCTAGGATTTTTTCCTTACTCAAGTGTTCCCCACGAACTAGTCCTGCCATAGCAGCTCCGTTTCTTAGTCCAGCCTGAATGCAAATATCATGATATAAGCCTTCTTTGCTGCCAAAAGCACCTAAGAGAGAGTATGCTATAGATATTTTGCGTTTATTTTCAGGAAGATTTTTATTCTTTTCATGAACAATTCTAAGTTTATCGTTCATTTCATGAATTAAATTCTCTCCCCGCTTATGTTCCCCTACTGCGTCAGCTATAAGCTGAATTCTTTTTTGAACCATTTGTAAATTAGTAGGTACTTTTGTAACAAGAACTTTTAACCCAACATCCTTTAATGCTTCAATTTGTGATAGATTTGAATTCTCTTGTACAATTACTAAATCAGGCTGCAGTGCTAACACTCCTTCCACACTAAGTTTTACTGGTACTTTTTTAGAGATATGCGCTGCCTTTTCAATGATTAAAGAGTAATTACGATCTGTTGCATCCTCTGAGATTGCAGCAAACCTTTCCGGTTCTATTAAATCAACCAAAACTTCTTCAATACTTAAAGTAGCTGCATAGACACGCATAGGTTTTGATTGAAACTGAATTACATTATTCTTATCGTCAGTTACCTGATAAGCATTTACTTCGGCTTTATTGCTATTATTATTGAAACCACAACCAGTGAATATAGTAGCAAACATTAAAAATAACACAAGACAGCGCATAAAACTACTCCTTTACTTATATTTACTCAAAATAGATATTATGTAGTAAAATTTAGAATGTATATCTATATCCCAACATGAAATTAGTTCCTAAGCTGATATAATTTGAAGAAACATGAGATGTAATATCTTTTCTATCTAATAAGTTATCAACGTTTAGATAAAGCTCATGCTCCCTAACAGGTTGGTAAGAAACATGCAAACTTGTATATAGGTAAGGCTTTACAGGAATTTGGTATTTTTGCATTACGCGATCTGCCATCATACTTGCATTTAATGCAACATTCATTTTCCCTTCTTTGTAGCTTACCCCACCATTTAATAACCATCTACCATAGTTCTTTTTCCAAATACCATTATCTTCTTTTGGTGTTCTATATTGGGGATTACTATAAGATACACCCCAATTATAACTCAATCCATTTTCCTGAACGAATTCACTAGATAGTTCTATACCCATGTTCTTGGTATCTTCATTTATCGCATAGGATTCGCCAGTTTTATTATCCTCATAGTTTGTAATAAAATCCTTTACATCACTCTTAAACAGTGCCAGTTTCCAACTGTGATCACCAGAAACATGTTTCAAACCCATTTCATAATGTTTACCAATTTCAGGTCTTATGGATGTGTTTTTAATAATTGCATCTTTACCATACATGTCTGTTAAAGTTGGCAGGGTAAAAGATTTACCTACACTAGCATAAACGCTTGTATCATCAGTCATTTTGTAGCTATACTGAATCTGCGGTGTAAACTCATTATAGTTGGTTCCATCCGGAGAACTACCAGTCCATGTTTCACGCGCACCAATAATAACACCATGCTTATCGTCAAACTTATGATCCAATTGTGCGAAAACAGAATACACATTTCTATCATAAGCATAATTTAATCTATCACTTACTTTGTAATTAGGGTCATAATAATTGTAGTAGCTATATTTTTCATTATAAGCCTTTGTTCCCAGCAATAGATTATTCTTATCATCAATTTGAATATCTTTGGTTAATTCTAAACCCTTAACAATATCATCATTCCCATAAAAATAGGAATTAGGATAGAACTTTCCAGATTTCCAATAATGATATCTCGAATCAGCTGTACCTTTATGGTAAAATGCGTTAGCCTTCCAACCGTCTTTATCAAAGCTTAAAACAACTTTATTTTCTTCTCTA
>JAQYAV010000114.1 GCA_029338675.1 Lachnospiraceae bacterium | reverse complement strand
TGCTAAAGATGGAACCGCAGAGGATAGTTTATGTAAGCTGCGATTCGGCAACGCTGGCAAGGGATTTGAAGATCCTTTGTGAGGAGAAGTATGAGCTGGTGAAGTGGCAGGCATTTGACCAGTTTAGTCATACTGGACATGTGGAGACGGTGTGCTTATTGTCCAAACTTCATGAGGCGAAGCATCATGTGAGTGTGACTCTTGATATGGATGAGATGGATTTGACAGCTGCGGAAAGTAAGGCTACTTATGAAGAGATTAAGAAATATGTGGCGGAGCATAATGATGGGATGAAGGTTTCTAACCTTTATATTGCGCAAGTGAAGGCTAAGTATGGAATCATAGAGCGTGAGAACTATAATTTGCCTAAATCAGGGGATGCGAAGCAGCCACAGTGTCCGAAAGAGAAAGAGGATGCGATTGCGGACGCATTGAGATTTTTTCGGATGATTTAAAAATTTGATTGACAATTGAGTATTACAGTAGTAACCTAAACCTAATATTTTTTGAAAGGAAATTCTTCGGATGAGCAGATTTGTATCCAAATCTTCATACGTAAATGTGGTTGCCAAGCATGCGGGACACGTGGATGGTTTTGTTGTTGTATGTAAAGATAGTGGATACAGAGAAGAGTAGAATTTCAGAATATATACGATATACGTATACGCTGACCACTTATCTTTTCTGGGTAAGTGGTCTTTTTTAATATTTGGGCCGAATAATAAATGCAATAAGACAGAAAGTGAGGGATAAAAAATGCATGAATACACAATAGAGACAGATTGCTTGAGCATTGAGTTGGTAGAACCTCAAATAAAATATGCTAAAGACATTTGGAATTTTCGTCAGGAGATAATTGATAATGATACAAATGATGAAAATCAATTTGCTGGATGCGGTTGTCTTGATGAATGTAATTCTGCAGAGGAATGGATTCGTATATGTAAATTGAGAAATAGCGAGGAAACATGTAACGACGGAGGAACAACGGTACCTTCAGATATGTATCTTGCAGTACGAAAAAGCGATGACAGAATTGTAGGGATTATTGATTTGAGACACCACATTGATCCCCCTATTCTTGGAACATGGGGCGGCCATACTGGCTATTCGGTTCGCCCTTCAGAAAGAAGAAAAGGATATGCGAAAGAGATGCTTCGTTTGAACATCAGAAATGCAAGGAATTTGGGTATCAAAAAAATGCTTGTTACTTGTGATGAAACCAATAAAGCCAGCGAACAGACTATTATTTCAAACGGCGGTATTTTTGAAAAAAGTATTGAAGTTGAAGGAACTATTATAAAAAGATATTGGATTGACTTAACGAAAGTAGGTGAAGAGGGATGAGATACTATCGTATTCACACTGCTGATATAGCATATATCACGCAACAGCCGAGAGGAATTTTTACTGCAATTGGATAATTGGTTGAAGCAGGTATTCTATCCGAGGAGGAAACTGCAGAATACTGGAAGAATCGTGCCTATTTCGAAAAGGTATTGCCGGTGCCTCCCTTTTATGAAGAAGGTAATCCGGACAAGGCTATCACTTGGTTTAAAGATACTCCTGAGGGAAATCAGATTTATTCTGAAATGACATTTACAGGGAGATGGCAAGAAAATATGGGACGCAGCTATATATGTCTGAGTGTGATGAGATTCCCGGGGAAATCATCTACGAGGATGATTTTCAGATTGCCATCAAGAATCAGAGGACCGATATTCGTATTACAACACATTAAATATAGGAGCATCTTATGAGAAAAATACTATGTTCGACAGGGGCATTGTTTCCGCGAACAACGCCCGAAAAGTATATTGCGCTTGGTGATATGGCAGACAAACTAAACTGCGATGGATTTGAGTTCATGGTGGACAGTACGATGTATGAAAATGTGCACAAGCTAATTCAAATCGTTAAGCCACTGAAGTTATGGATTCCGGTGGTGCACTGTCAGAAATCGCTGGGGGAATCTTTATGTGGTATGAAAGCTTGGTTTGACGAGACAGGATATCATGAATACAGAATGACGGATGAGGAGGATCGGACAGCCTTCCAAAACGGGATAGAACGCTTTCGAGTGAATTTGGAGATTGCAGGTGCCTTCGGTGCTGACAAAATGGTGCTCCACCTCTGGAACGGTATTGTATCTGATAAGAATCTTTCCAAAAACATCGAACGCTTTGGCGTGTTAAATGAACTGGCGAGAGCTTCCCGGGTAGAACTGATGATTGAAAATGTGGTATGTAACCACAAGAATCCTCTCGAAAACATAAGAAGAGTACACGAAGCATACCGATGCGCCACTTTTGTCTATGACACCAAGATGTCTGAGTTTCACAATCAGACCATGGAACTGTTTTCCTCTGAGTGGGACTGGTTGCTTCGCGAGTGTCTGGTATCGCACATGCACATTAATGACTATAATGGCGGGTACATGGACTGGAGCAATTTGAAAACACTTCCCGTCGGAGCGGGAAAGATTGATTTTATAGGCTTTTTTGATAAGCTTGCACAATATGACTATGCAGGTGACTTCACGGTGGAAGCGACTGCTATTTGCAGGGAAACCGGTGAAGTGGATTACGATATGCTGAATGCATGTTTTGACAGGATTCGGAACCTGCTGCGACATAGAAACAATGTCAGTGAAAGGAATATACATGGAAGAAGATAAAAAAGAAGATTAAAGCGATGTAGATATTAGAGGAGGTTTGCTATGAAAAAGAAAATGCTTGATATAATGAATACATTTCACCAGTATAATTCAGATAATATGGCGTATCTTGCTTTTGGACTTGATGTTAAGCAGCATTACGATGCACTTGTAGTAGCACCAAGCTATTCCCCATATAAGCTTAAAATGGATAGCTACTGTAAGTTGACAACTTTAAAAGAGGGTGCTTATATTACCGGATATCTTGTGGAAAAAGATGGTTTAAAAATCGCATGGATAAAAACGGCGGCATCGGATTCTAATTTGATTGACCATGTTGCAATATGTGCGGAGCTTACCTTTGATAAAATGATTTTTATAGGTGCAGTGGGAGCGTTAAAACCAGAATTTGCACTTGGAGATTTGTGCACACCGTCGTTTTCCATCGCAGGGGGATTTGCTCATACATATTTAAAAGATTCAATCAAAGATTTCGTTCCTTTTGAAAAGGTGGAACCGAAAATGAGTTTTGTTGATAAGGTGGTTGATGTAGCAAATGAAAATGGTTTTGAATTAAAGAAGGCATCTGTATTTTGTTCTCCATCAATTGCGACGGAATATTATCATCTTGATGAAATTAAAGAGTTTGATACTGATTTAATTGAGATGGAAACCGCTTCTCTGTATCTTATGGCTGATTTGTTGGAGATACCAACAGTGGCTCTTTTGGTGGTATCAGATAATTCAGCTACAGGAGCAGCTTTAGTAGGAAGAACAGAGGCAGAAGAGGAAAAATATGATTATGGAAGAAATATTGTTTTGCCACAGATGATATTAAAAGTCGCAGCTATTAAGTAAAATAATTTGAAATAGGTATTTTAAATGAGAGTAACAATAGAAACTGATCGACTTATATTGAGAAATGTTACACCGGAAGATTATCTTGCATGGTTTAGTGCTGGTGGAATGTCAAATAACCGAAATAACACTAAAGCTGAAATATGTGGTGATTATGTGGTTTATAGAATGCCATTTGGAGAGGAATAATTTATGTTTGTTGATATCGGTGGTTATGGTGAATATGTGCCTGATTACAGTAAGTAAACAAATTAAGGCTGGGTAATTACTCAGCCTTAAATCAATATATAAGTAGCATTTTGCTTATGTATTTTGTATAATGTATAAAGCATGTTTGGGAGTTTACTAATAAAATTTAAGGGTTACAAATTATTTATGGGGGTATGTGATGAGTTATGTTTTGATTGTTAGAGAAGAAATAGTATGCTTGTTTGTTCTTTTGTTTTTGGCGGTTTATTATGCATATTACAGAAGACTAGGTGAACAAAAATTAGACGAAAACTATTATATTAAACTGTCATGTGCAGGAATTGTACATGTGATATTCGATATGATTACAGTGTATACAGTGAATAATAGGGAGTATGTTCCTGATATGTTTAACAAAATTGCACATATTGTATTCTTTGCATCTGGCGTTTTTTTTGTGGAAACATTTATGACATATGTAATAAAGCTGACATTGTCATATCGTATTTTGCGCATTTACAAAAAATTTGAGTATATACCTCTAGCAAGTATTTTTGTTTTATCATTATTTTTGCCAATTGATTATGTTCAAGGATGTGCAACAGCTTATAGTTATGGACCACTTGTATTTGCATGTTATGGAGGAGTAATAGCATATTGCATTATATGTATACTTTTGGTTATTTTTCGATTTAGTGAGATTGAAGTGAAAACAAGAGTTGCTGTTATTCCTGTAGCTGTTTTTTTGATAATAGCAGTAATTGTTCAAGCAATATTTCCAGAAACATTGATTACCAGCGCTGGTTTAACATTTATATGTATAGGTTTGTTTGTAACGATAAACAATCCTGCTGAGACTTTCACGCAACAAGCATTTTGGGATGCCGCAACAGGTTTGCATAATAAAAATGGCTACCAGAAGTTAAGAAATTTTTTTGAAAAAAGATATTCTAAACGTAAGGCACAGATAGGCTTTATTATTTGTGATATGAATGGATTAAAGCGAATCAATGATAACTATGGTCATGCAGAAGGCGATAAATTAATCAAGGCTTGTGCGGCAGTTTTGCTAGAAGAATTAAAAACTGCATATAATGTATATCGTGTTGGTGGCGATGAATTTGTTGTTGTATATCATTCTCCGAATGATGCTTTGGTTCAGGCTGAAATGGAAAATGTGCGTGTTAGCTGTGAGAAGTATAAAGAAAGTCCTATCCCACTAAGTATTGCAATGGGATACGCGTCAGGGGAATGCAGAGCGGACGAGATTGATGCGTTGTATCAAAAGGCAGATGAATTAATGTATGCCAATAAAAAGAAAATGAAGGAAGAAAATCCAGAGCTTGTTAGGATGTAAAATGGCAAATGACATTATAAGTATGTATATAAGTTTGATGTTTTTGAAAAGGCAAAATATTCTCTTGATATTGTTCATAATGGTAATGATGCGTGGGAATATATTTCGATATCTTAGTATGATGATGCTGGAAATATTATTCGCGTGGAAGCAGATAATATTGCATCATCCTTAAAAAAAAAACAGAGGAATTAGCTATTCAAGTAATTAAAATGAAAGCTGACAAAGGAAATATTAATGTGTATCGTTTCCAAAAAGGCAATGATGGTAAAGGAAATGTTATTGTGTTTCTTAATATATTGCAGGATTAACAGCATCAAAAGGTTCTTTTTTTTTATTACTTTGATGGTTGCATTAAGTAGCTTACTGATTGTTTCAATATTGGTAATTATTTTTTCGGGAGCGGCAATAAAACCTATTGCAAAAAATAATGAGCAACAAAAACAATTTATTACTGATGCCAGTCATGAACTTAAAACTCCACTTACATCGATTGGTACAAGCTTAGATGTATTATCAATTGATTGTGGAGAAAATGAGTGGACAGATAACATTAAAAATCAAACAATTAGAATTTAATGCATCTAAGCTTGCCATAGCAGTATTTATTGTTCCATATATGTTCTGCTTTAATCCTGCAATGTTATTTATAGATACAACTGTTTTGCAGGTGGTGCAGATTGCCATAACCTCTTTTGTTGGAGTATTTGGTGTGGCTGCGGCTATGGAGGGCTATTGCTTTGCAATGATAAAAACGCCAATAAGAATATTAATTGCAGCAGGTGGGCTGCTTCTTATCCATCCTGCATTATCCACTGATATTGCTGGTCTAGCTATAGTTGCAGTATGCCTTTTCTATCAGGCAATGATATCTAAAAAACAAAAGGTAATAGCATAGTTTTCTAGGGCAATTTGATCTTTAGAAAAATATAAAGATAAAAAAGCGAAAAGCGACCCGTGTAAAAGGAAAGACGCACAGTAATGTCGTTTCAAGTAGGGGGATTTTCCAGCCTGCTCAATTCAGTATAATTTCTAAAGTATATTGGGTGATTGCTAAAATCTACAAGCACCTAATATATAAAAAATAGTTTGCAAAATTGTAATAGAAGGGAGAAGTGCATATGAGCTTTGATTTGGAAAATATTATTGAAATAAAAGATCTTACAAAGAGTTATGGAAAGGCAAGAGGGGTTGTTGATGTATCACTTCATGTTAGGAAGGGAGAAGTGTTTGGATTCCTTGGACCAAATGGGGCGGGAAAGTCCACAACGATTCGTTCTATGCTTGGTCTAATTGGGTATAAACAGGGAGATATTGAAGTTTTTGGAATGAATGTCAAAAAAGAGAGAGAAAAGATATTAAAAGAGATCGGATATATGCCAAGTGAAGCATGGTTTCCTGCTGGAATGACTGTAAAACAGGTTTTGAAGCTTGTTGCAGATGTAAGGGGAATAAATTGTGACGAAGAGGCAGAGATGCTTTGCGAAAGACTACAGGTTGATACAAAAAGGAAGATAAGTGATTTGTCATTGGGAAATAGAAAAAAGGTTAGTATAGTATGTGCAATGCAGCATAAACCTTCGCTATTTATCTTTGATGAACCAACAAGTGGTCTTGATCCATTAATGCAAAATACTTTCTTTGAACTAATTAGTGAATATGTTTCCAAAGGAGCAACCTGCTTTTTGTCTACACATGTTTTGTCAGAGGTGAGAAATCACTGTGATAGAGTGGCAATTATGAAGGAAGGTAAGCTGATTGTAATGGATACAGTTGCAAATCTATTAAAGAATCAGTCCAAAAGAATAAAAATGCTTCGAGATGGAGAAAAACTTGATTTCTTATATGAAAAGGATTTGAATGAGTTATACAAGGAATTAGAAGGTCATGATATTCAGGATATTCTTATTGAAGAACCATCAATAGAAGAAGTGTTTATGAAGTATTATGAATAAAATAATAGGGAGGAAAAGACTATGTTATCAATATATAAATATGAAATGAAAGCAAGCTTAAAACAATTATTAATATGGGCATTATCTGTAGGTGGAATGGGATTTTTCTGTATAATATTATATAACAGTATTGAAGGAAACATAACGGATATGGCAAAAAGCTTTTCAGACATGGGAGCCCTCTCACAAATATTTGGAATGGATAAGCTTAGTTTAGCAACCGTAAGAGGATATTTTGCAACAGAAATAGGTACCATTCATTCACTAGGAAGTGCAATGTTTTCGGCTGCTATGGCAACGGTTATTTTATCAAAAGAGGAGGATGGGCATACTGCGGAATTTACATTTACATTACCAGTTTCCAGGATAAAAATTATCGCTATGAAATATTTAGCAGTACTATCTAATCTTGTAAGCTTTGCAATTATTTGTATGGTATTGTACCAGATATCATTTGTTTTCATCGGTGCTGATAATATGGGCAGCGATTTTTACAGATTTATGTTTTTACAATTTATGATGAATGTTGAGATTGCATCAATTTGCTTTGTTATTTCTGCATGCAGCAGGAAGAATAAGCTTGGAATTGGAATTGCGGTAGCTATGATATTATATTTCTTTGATATGATAGCTAGAGTAATACCTGATTTGAAGGAGTATAGCATATTAACGCCGCTTTCATACTCAAATGCAAGTGATATATTTACAAATGCAAGTGAAATTAACAGTGCACTTATATTTGGAATATGCATTACAGTAATATTAACAATAGTATCTTCAATAATATATGCAAAGAGAGATCTAGCAAGCTAAAATGGGGACGTTGCTTTTGTCACGAAGAGTGTCCCTTTGGTTATCTCTGCGCTGCTAGATTTTTCTTGTTCTTTTTATCTTCGTACATCTTTGCATCTGATTTAGCAACTATTTCAGTTAATGACATATTTGGAATAAACGTTTCAATGCCGTATGCAATTTGATAATTGTACTTGCTTAGCTTTTGCTCTGCTTTTTTTAGTCTTGATAAGACGTCCTCCATTGTAAGCTTAGGACAGAGAATAATAAATTCATCTCCCCCCATTCGGTATATGATTCCTTTTTTACTGAAGCATTCTCGAAGAACGTTATGTACAGTTACTATTACAAGATCTCCCTTGTCATGACCTTTAGTGTCATTTATTAATTTCAAGTTATTGATGTCAAGTGAAACAACCACCATATGTTGTTTCACTAACTGCTCACTATCAGTATAAAAGGCGTGCCTGTTAAAAGCCCATGTTAAAGCATCTCTTTTATAGGTTTGAGTATGTAAAAATAGATAATAAAATACAGTAGCACAGGCACCAACTCCATTAATTATGAATCTAAGATGGAAGAAGGTTTCTGCTAAAACCGCTACTACGGACATGAAGGCAATAAATAACATTATTATGACTTCTTTTTTATCGCCAAAATAGTATCTTTCAAAGGACCATATTAATAAACAAATTAAGTAAATTCCACTAATTAAAAATGGAACAAACCAAACTGGTCCTCTGTAAAAGTTGTTTTGTTCATCATAATAAAACATCCAGTTTGTAACTATACTTGTAAAAGCAAGAATACCATTAACAATTGCAGCTATATAAAGCGGAGTGAGTTTACTTTTTGTTCCTCGTTTTAACAATGTGGCAAGAAGCATAATAGGAATAGGGCGTAAAGTATATCCTACTGCAGTAGTTACATACCTGAAAGTATATAAGGTATCCATTTGCTCCATATAAAAATCCAAAGAATCTGATGCGATTAGAACAGTTAGTATAACAGCAGTAATTAGAAAAAATATGTTATCTAATTTAGACATTGTATGGTTAGTCAATAAAAATAAGTATATAAATAATACAATGGTTAAATCAATGAAGTTAGCTTGTATTATATAATGTATAGTTGACAAATAAATCACCTCAATTTTTCTATAATAGTCAAGTTAATCCAAATTAAGATAAATTATATCATATTAGGTTTCCATCAGTAAATTCACATATGTTATCAAATAATATAAATAAAATGATAATATCTCACAAAATAATATTTCTTCAAAAGATATTTTACTCTTATTTTACAGAATTTGTACAAAAGCATGATAGTAGAAAAAATAATATTTATTTATGCTAAATAAAGAAATAAAAAATGTGAAATAAAGTAATTTATTAATTTATCAAATGTGATAAGGAGTGTGTTTAATATGAAGAAAATATGGGTGAAGGTAAATGAATTAAATATCAAAAAAGAAAACAAAATAAGATTTTTTTTAATTTCAATGATTTTAATTTGGATGTTAATTGGTGGGATTGCCTGGCTATTAGTTGGAAAAAATATATGGCCTAGTTATTCGGAACTTCTTGTGTTTATAGGACTACCTGGAGCATTTATTGGTTTGTATGGCTCAATAATTTACTTATATAACCATGATTTCGCATAAGCTTTACTAAGGTTTTACATAACAGTGATTTTATAATTTACATTACGTCACTATTATAGAAGAGTAAAATATATGGCGCCGAATAATAAAACAGATTAGAGAAAAGAGGAATAATTTAACAATGAAAAAGAATTCAAAAAAGAAAATAATAGCAGCATTAATGGGAATATCCCTTATGGCAGTTTCATTTACAGGATGTGGCAAGAAAGAAGCAAAGGGCGATGAGCTTAGTGGAAATGTAACACTAGCTGGATCAACTTCTATGGAGAAGCTTTGCGAGGCAATGTCAGAAAGCTTTATGGGACAGTACCCTAATATTACAGTTACTGTAGAGTATACTGGTTCTGGAGCAGGACTTGAATCCTTAGCAGCAGGTTCAGTTAATATTGGTAATTCGTCAAGAAAATTAAAGGACGAAGAAAAATCAGCAGGCTCAGTTGAAAATATTGTTGCAATTGATGGTATTGCGGTAATTGTTGATAAGGACAATTCTGTTACAGATATTTCTTCAGACAATCTTGCAAAGATATACAAGGGTGAAATTAAAAACTGGAGTGAGCTTGGTGGAAAGGATGAAGCAATAGTTGTTATCGGTAGAGAAGCTGGTTCAGGTACAAGAGATGCTTTTGAAGAGCTTTTAGAGTTAAAGGATGCATGTGCGTATGCACAGGAGTTGGATTCAACAGGTGCAGTTTTGGCTAAGGTTTCTGCAACTCCAGGAGCAATTGGATATGTATCATTAGATGTAGTTGATGATACTGTAGTTGGAGTATCAATTGATGGCGCAAAGCCAACAGAAGAAGAGATTTTGGCAGGAAAATACATGCTTCAAAGACCATTTGTAATGGCTACAAAGGGTGCAATTAGCGAACAGAATAAATTAGTTCAGGAATGGTTTAATTATATTAAGTCTGACGCTGGTAAAGAGGTAATTAAAAAGGTAGGTTTAATTATTCCACAGTAAGGGGAAAATGATGAATAAAAAAGCAATAGTAGAAAAAATTGCATACTGTATATTTTTGACAAGTGCTGTAATAGCTATATTTGCGGTGGCTGCAATAACTCTTTATATGTTTATAAAGGGTGTACCTGCTCTTAAGGAAATTGGTGTAGGAGATTTATTGTTTGGAACAAAATGGATGCCAACAGCAGATTCACCGATGTATGGAATATTGTTTATTATTCTTGCTTCCTTAGTTGGAACTGGAATGGCAATATTAATCGGAGTTCCTATTGGACTTAATACAGCGGTATTTTTGTCAGAAATGGCAGGAAAAAAATTAGGTAGTATTGTAGGAGGAGCTGTAGAGCTTCTTGCAGCAATACCATCTGTAATATACGGACTGATTGGTATGATGGTTCTAAATCCTGCAATGTATAAGTTAGAAAAAATTATATATGCTGGAGACAGTGAGCATCAGTTTACAGGAGGTGCTAATATGCTTTCGGCAATAATTGTTCTAGCAATTATGATATTACCAACTGTAATAAGTGTGAGCTGTTCCTCAATGAAGGCCGTATCAGGAAGTTTAAGAGCTGCGTCTTTAGCTCTTGGTGCAACAAAGGAGCAAACAATATATAAAGTTGTAATACCAGCAGCAAAATCAGGAATATTGACTGGTGTTGTTCTTGGAATAGGAAGAGCTTTAGGAGAAGCAATGGCTATAAATATGGTAGCGGGTGGAGCAGTAAATGCACCATTTTTCTTCAACTCGGTAAGAACACTTACAACACAAATTGTTAGCGAAATGGGATATGCACAGGGACTTCATAGAAGAGTTTTGTTTACTGTTGGAATGGTTCTATACATATTCATTATGATTGTTAACTTTATACTTCTAAGAGCTAGAAAGAAGGTGGCAGAATGACACTAAAACGAAAGATAAAAGATATATTAACAGATTTGATGATATATACATGCTCGGCTTTTTCTGTTTTTCTTCTTTTAGGAATAATAATATATGTTTTTGTAAAGGGCATTGGTACTGTTAACTGGAAGTTTCTTTCATCAGTTACCAGTGTGCTAAAAGGCACTGTCGGTATAGCAGGAAATATTGTTAATACAATTATTGTCATTTTACTAACTATGTTAGTTGCAACACCTATTGGAGTAGGAAGTGCTATATACTTAAATGAATATGCGAAAAAAGGAAAATTAGTTACATTTATTGAATATGCAACAGAAACTCTAGCAGGAATTCCGTCTATAATATTTGGTCTTTTTGGAATGATGTTTTTTGGAGAAAAATTAGGCTTTGGATATTCAATTCTTACAGGAACATTTACTCTGATTCTTATGGTTTTACCACTAATTACTAGAAATACTCAGGAAGCATTAAAAACAGTTCCTGATTCGCAAAGAGCAGGAAGTATTGGACTTGGAAGTGGAAAGTGGCATATGATTAGGACTATATTAATTCCAGGTGCAATGCCGGGAATAATTACAGGAACAGTACTTGCAATTGGAAGAATAGTTGGTGAATCAGCTGCTTTGCTTTTTACAGCAGGAAGTGCAAAGCTTTTACCAAAAGGTTTAGAGGGCTTGCTTAATAAACCATTTCAGTCGGGAGGAACTCTTACAATACAAATGTATCTATCTGCTACAAGTGAAGGTGATTTTGATACAGCGTTTGGTATTGCTGTTGTTCTTTTAATTATTGTTTTATTAATAAATATTGTTACCAAAATGGTTGCAGGAAAAAGTATTGATAAGACTAGAAAGGATTAGTTTATATGGATAATGTAAAGATTTCGGTGCGAGACCTAAATTTATATTATGGTGAAAATCATGCACTAAAAAATGTAAATATGGATATCAAGGAAAAATCAATAACTGCATTTATAGGACCATCAGGATGTGGAAAATCTACATTTCTGAAAACCTTAAACAGAATGAATGATTTAGTTGATAACGTAAGGATTACTGGTGAAGTTAAAATTGATGGAGAAAACATTTTCAACAAGAATCAGGATACTACTTTGCTTAGAAAAAGAGTTGGTATGGTTTTTCAACAACCTAATCCGTTTCCAATGAGTATTTATGACAATATTGCATATGGACCTAGAGTTCATGGGATAAAAGACAAGAAAACCTTAGACAAAATAGTTGAAAAAAGCTTAAAAGGTGCGGCAATATGGGATGAGGTAAAAGATAGACTAAAGAAATCTGCTTTAGGCCTTTCAGGTGGACAGCAACAGAGAATATGTATTGCAAGAGCTTTAGCAGTTGAGCCAGAGGTGCTTTTAATGGACGAACCAACGTCAGCTCTTGATCCTATTTCAACAACTAAGATAGAAGACTTAATGGAAGAATTAAAGAAAAAATATACTGTAGTTGTTGTAACCCATAATATGCAGCAGGCGGTTAGAGTGTCAGATTATACTGCTTTTTTCCTAGTAGGTGAAATGGTTGAATTTGGCGAAACTAAGTCGATTTTCTCATATCCACAGGATAAACGAACTGAAGATTATATAACAGGACGATTTGGATAAACTATATTGTTGATTTTTTGCTTTGTGATTGGGAGGAAAATATGCGTAGTAAGTTTGAAGAACAACTTAGAAATTTAAATAGAGAAATGATTGATATGGGCATAATGATTGAAAACTCCATAAAGGAGTCTGTTGAAGCATTAAATAATGGAGATGTGGAAACAGCAAAAAAAATTATGGAGGGCGATGTGAATGTTGATCATCAACAAAAGAAAATTGAAAATATATGTTTTAATCTCTTGATTCAACAACAGCCTGTTGCAAGAGATTTGCGAACAATTACTGCGGCAATGAAGATGGTAACAGACATGGAAAGAATAGGAGATCATGCAGCAGATATATCAGAAATGACAATATATATGAAGGATAAAAATCCTTTGAATAATTATGAACATATTGGAAAAATGGCAGCTGAGACTATAATAATGCTTAATCACAGTCTTGAAGCGTATGTTGAAAGAGATAGGGATAAAGCAAAAGAAGTAATAGAACATGATAATATAGTCGATGAGTTATTTAATTCAACAAAGGGAGATATTATTAATCTAATAAGAAATAATCCAGAAGGTGGAGAAGAAGCAGTAGATCTTTTGATGGTGGCAAAATATTTTGAAAGAATTGGTGACCATGCCACAAATATAGCTGAATGGGTTATATATGCATTAAATACTAAGGCTGATGCATAATGGAAATCGTTTGAGTATTTTTTCATTATTACTTTTGTTTGACTTATTAATATATAAAAACACCTATAGTGAAATTTAAGCTTTACGTTGGTGCAATAGGAATTATTTTCTTGCTACCACTTATTATGTATAAGTTAAATGAAAAGAATATAGTTAGATTTAGTTCGGACAAAATAAAATCAAACAAAGGTGTATTTTTTGCTGGCGTGATTTATCTAGCAGTGTTAGTTGGTGGAATATTTCCTTTATCAGTAATTGTTGAATCACCATAGGAGTTTGTTGATATATCAAATTATGTTAATCCATTTATAGGAAAAGCTCTTATTGATTAATACATCAATTCTTCCGAATTCATCTATAGTCTGCTTGATAACATTTGAGATAACTGCTTCGTTATCAGCTCCAGAATTAACATCTGCCTGAACTGCAAGTACCTTAATTCCATATTTTTCTTCTAATTCTGCTTTTGCTTCTTCAAGTTTAGTGACATTTCTTCCTGTGATTACAAGATTGGCACCTTCTTTTGCGTAAGCAGTAGCAATACCATATCCAATAGAACCGCAGCTACCATCATCTAATGTTGCACGTCCTCAAGCAGTAATAATAGCAGTCTTTCCTGTTAAAAACCCCATTAAAAGCACTCCTTTCAATAAAGTTTAATACTCAATAAATACTGAAATATTAAAATAAAAAAACAAGATAGTTAAATATTCATAAGTAGTCTTGCTACTTCTGATTCAACAATCGGTTTAACAAGATATCCTGAAGCATAAACCTGAAATGCTTCAAGAGCAAAATCTCTTGATGAACTAATGAAAACAACCTTGCATTTTGGTTGAAGTCTTTTCACTTCCATAGCAAGTGAAATGCCATCAATATCCTCGAGTATAATATCTAAAAAAGCTATATCAATAGATTCATTAGATATGTATTCTATTAGTTCGTTTGCTGTTTGAAATGTATGAAGCTCTGATATCATATCAATATTGTTCAAAATCGTTGCACCCATTTCTAAACTAATTGCATCGTCATCAATGTATACTGCCTTCATAGTATGCAAGTACCCCTTTCTTGCCTTAAAATACACGTAGAACAATTGAGTAAAATAATTGTCAAAATCGTTAGAATACTGAATTAAGTTTAACACAAAAAAGTCAAAAATACTAGACTATTTGTAGTATAGTTAAAATGATAATATGATAGTAAAATTTATGTTAAAATGTAAAAATCTATGTAATAGTGCGTTTGACTTATTGTATGTATTAGATTAGGAGAATAGGTATGACAGTAAAAGAATGTTACGATAAATTAGAGGCTGATTATGATAATATTTTGTACAGAATTAGAAAAGATGAGCTAGTTAAGCATTTCGCATTAAAATTTCTTGAGGATAAAAGTTTGGCTAAAATTGAAGAGGGTTTAGAAAAGAAGAATGCAGAACTGGCATTTAGAGGAGCACATACCCTTAAAGGCTTAAGTGCTAATTTAGGATTTACCAGATTATATGAGATAAGCTCTAAATTAACAGAAGAACTAAGACCATTAGGTTTGGATAGCCCTAATTTGCCTAATTTATTTAATGCTGTAAAGGAAGAATATATTAGGACAGTGGATATCTTAAGGGAATTAAGTGATAGTAAATGAATTAAATAAAAGCTAGAAAGTTAAGATTGGTACAAATTGGAAATGCACAATCCTTCGGGATGATAATGAACAACACAGGTATTATTAGTTATCACAGGAGGATTTTTTTATGCCAAAAAGTATTCAGATAATAAAAAAGCAATAAATGAATAATATTTTACCATTGATGCTTATTTTTGTGAGTTAAAATGCACAAAAATAATTGTAAAACATATAAGAAAAGTATAAGAATTAATAAAAAATTATTGAAATTGTAAATAAATTGCAATACACTTAACAAGTCGACTAAATGAGCTCAAATAAAAATATGAAAAAGTTCTCGACTAGTGAATTGTTTGAGAAGGAAATTGAGGGGAAAAAATGAAAAAGAAATTATTATGTTTTGGATTAGCGTTATCAATGGCGCTTAGTATGCCAGTTTTTAAGGCAGATGCAAGTGCAAAACAAAGTTTAAGAAGTCCAAGTGAAGCAGCTCAGTATGCATTAAACAGAAGCGGAAGACAAATGTATAATTATTATGGTGTAGGTGGCTGGTGTGCAGCTTTTGTATGCGATGCCTTAGGTGTATATAACACAAGTTATTCGTCAACTTCTGTTACTGAGTTAGTAAAGAGATGTGTTGATGGCGAATCGAATAAATTAGGAGATTTCTACCTTGTAGCAGATAATAAGAACGATTGGGAAGTATATGACTCAGGTAGATTTGTTAGAGGTGTTTCTAATATTGCTAAGTGCTATGATCCATATTTCACACCAAGAGTAGGTGATTTAGTGGTATACGAAGAAAATGCATGGTGCTACAATGATCAATATGAGGATTACGTAAATTACATTTATGACGGTCCAGAACATATAGCGATTGTTGTTGAAGTTTCTGGAGAAGGAAGAGATGCAAAGATTAAAACTGTCGAGGGAAATTACACTGAATTAAGCCAAAAGCCATGGGATTATGATAGCTACTTTGACTACATTTGGGGCTACCATAATGCAAGTGAACAAAATAAAATAAATAAAAGTGTAAAAGTAGTAGAAATGAGTGATTCGAGATCATGGCAGATATATGGATATATTCGTCCAGATTATGCCGATGCTGCTTCAACTCCAAAGTTTTTGGGGGGAGATGTTAACTTAAATGGAACAGTTTCAGCAGCTGATTTTGTATATTTACAAAAATATATTTTATGTTGTATTAATCTTTCTGCGGATCAAATGAGAAATGCTGATATGAATAGAGATGGTAGGGTAGATCTTCGCGATTTACTTAAATTGAGGATAAAGTTATTAGAATAATTATTTTGAAATACAAATATTAATTTCACCTATATATAAAAGGGACTATGGCTTTAACGATGAATATCGTTTTGGCAAGCCCCTTTTATTTTGTTTTTTGTGATGAGTATTTCTATCTTGTGATAAGTTTTTCGGTTGGTGATATGTTCTGCTTTTTATATATATTTTGTCGTTTTTTTATGATGTGAATTACTGTATAATGGATTATATAATATATATTTTAACTAAAGAAAGGGACATAGTGCTGGTGAAATATTAACCACCTAAGGATATGTGTAGTTACGCTTACTGGAAACGAAAGGATTTTACTTATGAAAAAAATATTACTAGTTTTAATAGGAATTGTTTTGATGCTTGTAGCTACTTATTATGGATTTTATGAGTTAAACAATAAGAATGTGGATGCTTTTTTTGATAAGACAATAGCATCCTTTAGTGACAGTATGTCTTTAAGAGAAGAAAGCATGGCTGGAAAACAACAAGAAGCTGATGTTGAACAAGAAGAGAAATTTTTTAATGTATATGACAATTTGGAATATGATACATACATTTTAGATCCAAAATATAAAGTAATTAAATCTACTGTACAAAAGGAAATGAACAATCATAGTGTACAAGGAACTATTTTAGTTGGAGTAGATGATGATATTGTTTATGCAGAATCCTTTGGCAAGGCTTCTAAATGGGATGGTATAAATAATACTTTGATGACAAGATATGGAATTGCATCTCTCACAAAGTCATTTACGGCAACCTCAATAATGAAGCTTTATGAAGAAGGAAAGTTAGATATTAATGATACAATTGATAAATATTTTCCAGATTATATATATGGTAAAGATATTACTATTTTACAGCTAATGCAAATGCGTTCAGGAATAATTGATTACTTAAATGATATGGAAAATTTTATTTCTGTAAGTGACTGTAAGGAAATATATGACAGCTTTGTAGAAAATAATGATTATAAGGGCTTGGATGAATATCCATGGTCAAGGGATGATATGCTTCGTAACATATATAATGATGAACTGAAATTCACTCCTGATGAAAAGTATTCATACAGCAATACAAATTACTACATGCTTGGTTGCATTATTGAACAGGTATCAGGAATGAAATATGACGAGTATGTAGCTGAAAATATATTTAAGCCTTGCCATATGGATAATAGTAGCTTAAAGCCATTAGAAGGGGATGCGGTTAGCTATATGCAATCAGAAGGCTTTGTTTCAAGTAGTTATGAAACCTTGTTTTCAGCAGGAGGAATAAGATCTAATGTATTTGATATGTTTTCATGGCTTCGTAATTTAACTAAGGGAAATGTTGTTAGTAGTGATACATTTTACAGGATGGTTGATACAACAAAGATAGCACAAAAAGAACAGGAACGATATGAAAAAGAACAAGAAAAACTTAAACAAGAACTTGGAACTGAATATGAAGAACCTAAGGTCGATCCGAACAAAGTACCAACATATTATGCATGTGGTTTACAGGTAACGGGTTCTAAGGTTTGGCATGCTGGATATATTGATGGTTTTTCAAATTATATGTCAACGGATCTTGATACAGGAATCACAATTATTATTTTAACAAACTCTAGTGATGATAGAGTTACAGAAGATGTTCCAGGCTTGTGGAAAAAAATTTATAACGCTGCAAACTCAGTAAAATAAAATTTATTGAAGTAACAAAATGTTACAAAAAAGTTTGCTGATTTTGTTTTCAAAAAAAATAAAATATGATAAAATATGTATAGATATGTATTAACATAAGATGCTATGGAAATGCTTAAAAAAGAGGATGTTGCAAATGAAGAAAAGAATAGCAGTATTTGCGAATGCCTGGAGCACTGAATTTCTTAGATTAGTTTTAGAAGGAATTCGTAAACGAGCTTATGAACTTAATATTGATATATATTTTTATGTTGGATATGCTTTTGACGTGAGAGGAAAGCTTGTATCAGAAGGAGAAAGCAACATATATAGATTGCCAGAACTTAGCAAGTTTGATGGTATTATTTTGTTGCCAGGAACTTTTAATTCAGAAGAGGCTGTTATTGAACTTGGAGAAAGAGTCAAGGAGTCGAAGGTACCTTCTATATCATTGGAATACAAGATTGACGGAATAGATTATATTGGAACTGAAAATTTAGAAGCAAGCTATGCCATTGGTAAACATTTAGTGGAGGTTCATGGAGCTAAGAGGTTCATTTATATGGGTGGACCTATGGATAATAAAGACTCCAAAGAAAGATTTATTGGTGTAAGTAAGGCATTATCAGAACATGGAATAACAATATCTGAGGATTGTATATTGAATGGATATTATTCGTATAAGCCTGCTCGTAATGTCATTGAGAATTGGATTAATACTCATTCTTATCTTCCAGATGCAATAATATGTGCAAATGATAATATGGCTGTTGGAGTTTGCTCACAGTTATCAGAGATGGGAATTGGAGTACCAGAAAAGATCCTTGTAACAGGCTATGATGCTCTTAAGGAAGGACAGAGATTTATGCCAACATTAACTTCAGTACATCGCTCATGGAGTAAAATCGGTGTATTTGCAGTTAATAACTTAATTGATAAGATGGCTGGTAAGATTACTCAATCAGATATACTTCTTGAGACACGAGCTGTATATAAAGAAAGTTGTGGCTGTAGGGATAATTCTAAAGATGAGGATTTTGTTTTTGCAGTAAGAGATCTTATTGTTGAAGACTATACTAATTCCCTTGAAAGGGTACTTACATTAGAAAGTGTTTCAGCAGTGTGTGATGCAATGGTTAATACTGCAAGACCAGACGAGATGTCTGAAGCAGTGTATAGCGCCATGAGTGATGTAGACAAATATCTAGGAGACGTATTTAAGTTATATGTAAATGAATCCTTTTTAGATTACAGTAAAAAAGAAGTAAGACATGATGGTTATGATGATGAGCTATATTGTATTTGTGATGTAGATTCTGATGGAGCAAAGCCAGTATCTAAGCTAAAAAGAGAAGATATGGTTGAAGTTTTAAGTGAAACTCCAGGAGAAAATCATTTTTTTATTATTCTTCCTGTTCAGAAATTAGGAGATTGCTACGGTGCGATAGTTTTTGATGATTGCTTGAAATATATATATGATTATTCATTTAATGCAATCGAAGATAATATTGATGGGGCAGTAAGACAGATTAGACAATCTGCTTTACTAAAGGCTGCTAATGTGCAATTACATGCTTTGTCTGAAAGAGATAGTCTTACAGGTATATATAATCGTGTTGCATATGATAGATATGCTTTGCCACTAATAGACAAATTAAAAAATGATAACAAAGATGGCGTGATTATGATTGTCGATATTGATAAGATGAAGATAATCAACGATCGTTATGGACACCTTCAAGGTGATACAGCAATTAAAATAGTAGCTGATTCTCTTGCTGAAGCTTTACCGGAAAATTGGATTCTTATAAGGTATGGTGGAGATGAGTTTTTGGCAATAGGAGAAGCTTATAAGGGTATTGATTTTGCTTCAGTTGTTGCAAAAGTTAATAAAACTATTGAAGAAAATGTAAAAAAACAAGGCAATATTATGTTTACACTATCTGTTAGTATTGGTATGAATCGGATTAAACCTAATGAAAATGAATCCCTTTCTCAGCATTTCAAAGAGGCAGATGCTTCTATGTATGAGATGAAAGAGATTAATCATAATAAACTTAATTTTTAATTTGCATTATTTTGGCTGTTATATTTTTTTGAGTAAGAAACACCAAAGGGGGTGTCTTTGTGTGTAGTTCGTATTTTTTGTTTTGATAATATTACATAAGATATATATATAAGGCTTGATATGTTTCGGGCCTTTTTCTTTTTATATAAATAATAAACAAATTTATATATGATATTTTTATATTTTACTTAAAAAGTATAAAAAAATAGTATAAATTATTCGATTTTAGAAGTATAATTACAGTAATAGTGTATCTTGAAAATATATGTGCAAAGACAAAAAGGAGGACATATATGAATAAAAGAATTGGGGTTTTTATTTCGGAGATTGGACATGATTATCAAAAGATTGTTACTCAAACTGCTATAAGACAAGGAAACAGTCTTGGATATGATGTTGTATCAATTTGTTCGTATGGTTCATATTCAGAAGACTATTTGTACGCAGAAGGGGAAAAGAATAGTATTAATCTTCCAGATTGTTCGTGCTTTGATGGAATAATTATTACAGAAGATGTGTTTGATATAGATGGAATGCCTGATCAGCTATATAACATTGTTCGAAAAACGGCAAAATGTCCTGTTGTATATCTTCGTTCAACAAGGGAAGGCTGTTACAGTATCTTAACTGAAAATACTAAGCCAATTGAAGAAATAGTTCGACATTTTATTGATGTTCATGGTTTTAATGATATTTGCTATATGTCTGGTAAAAAAGGGGCGGAGGATGCAAAGGAACGTCTTACAGGTTACCTTAATGTTATGAAGGAACATAATTTTCCAGTAACAGACAATATGATATTCCATGGGGATTATTGGCATAATAAAGGAAAAGAAGCAGTTGATTGGTTTATGCAGGGGAGAGAGACATATCCTCAGGCTATTGTTTGCGCTAATGACAATATGGCATTATCTGTAGTTTATGAGCTTAATGCCAGAGGGGTTAGAGTGCCAGAGGATGTTTGTGTAACAGGCTTTGATTATCTAGATGATGCAAAGTATTGCGTTCCGTCTTTGACTTCTTTTGAGGTGGATTTTGAGCAAATGGTAGTAAGAGCAGTTGAAGTAATTGATAATGTTAATAATGGCATAAATGAAGAAAAAATTAGCCGAGTTAATCCTAAGCTACGTCTTCACAAAAGCTGTGGCTGCGGTATACAGTATATACATGACAAAACAGTTGATTATCTATCCATCGAAAGAAAACACATTGATGATACTAAGAATATTATTATGCTTGTTTCAGATTATCAGTATGCCTTTGAGTTTGATGAATATATGTCAGTAGCATATAGATACAAGCACTTGATTAGAAGTAATAAAGTGTATTTTTGTTTTACTGATCCTGAGGAGATAGATAGTAGAACAGAAGAGGAATGCTCATTTACAGAGAATATGATTTTAAGAAGAATATTTGATGGTGATAAGGAGGCAAAATGTCTTTATAGACCATTTTCAAGAAGAAACATATTACCTAATGAGTATTGGAAGGATAATGAATTCAATAACTTCTTCATATTTTCTATGCATTTTAAGAATATTGTTCAAGGATATATGGTTGTTGATATTCCAGATGAAAAATGGTTTGATATATATACTCAGGGATATATTATGGCTCTTGCAAATGCTATACAGAATTCAGATTTGCATAAGAAGCTTGAGAATCTTGAGGCGATAAAGGATATGTATCAAAATGATTCTTTGACAGGAATTCTTAACCGAAGAGGTTTTGACAAGATGCTTCAAGAAAGATATGCCATAGCAAACAAAGAAGGAAAAACAATAGGCGTTGCAAGTATTGATATGGATAATCTAAAGATTATTAATGATACATATGGCCACGCTGAGGGCGATGAAGCATTAATTATTCTTGCAAGGTCATTATGTAGTGTTCTTAAGGAAGATGAATTTTGTGCTAGAGTTGGTGGAGACGAGTTTGCAGCAGTTATTAACATTTCTAGTGGAGATAGATGTACGGAATTTAGAAACGATTTGATGGAAGCATTGTCTAATTCTGGTTTTGTAGGTGATGAATGTCATGTTGATGCAAGTATTGGTATTTGCATGAATACGGACAAGGACGCATCATCTGTATTTGCTTGTTTACAGATTGCAGACGAAAGAATGTACGATGAGAAGAAAAATAAGAAAAAAATGCTTTTAAGCCGAATGAGATAGTCATTGTTTTAGAAGGTGCATGAAGTATGTTTGGAAAACAAAAAAAGCTTAAATTAACTCCAAAAGAAATATTTATGGTAATGTGGCAATTGCAGATAGTTTATCGTTTTACTAAAGTCTTTGCATATTGCTTGATTATATAGTAATATTTTGTGTGTGCGTTTTTATACTAGAGTAAAATAGCAATATACCAAAGTAAAATAGTAATTATGAGGGGATATATGAATTGTTCAGTAGATATTAAAAAAATACTTGATGAAATAAATATTATTAATGCTGATTATATTCGTGGCAACATATATTTGCCTGCTTCAATGGGCGGTGCAAGTATAACGTGGACAAGCAGCAATTGTAATGTTATTTCAGACAAAAAAATAGGAAAGCTTGCTCCAGGTGTAGTAACAAGATTAAAAGAAGATACAAGGGTTATTCTTACCGCTACGGTTACTTTGGGGGATGAAGTTGCTTCAAAGGATATTGAGGTATGTGTTCTTAAGAAGCCAGAGGATATTAATGAGGATGATTATCAGGGATATTTGTTTGGTCATTTTATAGGGGAAGAAAATGAAAATAGCGAGCAAATATATTTTGCAATAAGTGATGATGGACTTAATTTTAAGGATATGAATAATGGAAAGCCAGTATTGATTAGTAATGTAGGCGAGAAAGGTGTAAGAGATCCGTATTTGTATCGTTCTCCTGAAGGTGATAGATTTTTCCTTGTTGCTACTGATCTTAGTATATATCATCGCGGTGGATGGTTTCAAAATGAACAAGGGTACTATGATGCAAGTACTACAGGAAGCTCATATTTGGTGTTGTGGCAGTCTCTTGATTTAGTGAACTGGGGAGAGCCAACATTAATTAAAGTTGCTCCAGATAATGCTGGAATGGCTTGGGCTCCTGAGATGATTTATAATGATGAAACAGGAGAGTATATTATTTTCTTTGCTTCGAGTATTATGAATCCAAACACAAAATATAAATCTAAGCCTAATGCAATATATTATGTTGCAACAAGAGATTTTGTTCATTACTCTGAGCCTAAAATTTTTATAGATAATCAGACAGATGGTGAGACAGATGGCAAACAAAGAGAGATTATTGATACAACAGTTATTAAGATTGGTGAGTATTATTATAGTGCCTCCAAGGATGGGGATAATGCTGAGCAAAATGGCGGCATAAGAATATTAAAGAATAAGGATTTATTAAATCCAGATGGCTGGGAGAAGGTTTTAGATTTAGACGAATTAGGTTTAGATGTATCTGAGCTTGGAATTGATGTACTAGATAATAGTTCGTTAGAAGGACCAGAATTGTTTCAATACAATAGAAAAGATTGGGCTAATCCAGATATACCAGAGTATGGAATAATGGCGGATCAATATAATATTGATGGGGGTTATTTACCACTTACTACTACTGATATTGAGGATATAGATAATAAAAAGAATTCTTGGAAGCTTTTGTCTAAAAAAGAGTATTCTTTTGACAAACTCAAAAAAAGACATGGAACTATATTCAGAATCACAAAAGCTGAATTAGAAAGATTAAGGGAAATATTATAAATTATTGAAATATGGTGATTGCAATATGGATATATTGACATCATCATATTTTTATAGAATAAATGTTACGAGTAAATTTTATGGAATAAATGCTATGAGTAAATTTTATGGAATAAATGCTACGAGTAAAAATTATAAAATAAAGATATAAATAGATTGCAGATAGTTTCAATTAGAATTTTAATTGGAGGGTATTATGAAATTTCAAAAAATTATTGTGAGCCTATTAGAAACAGATCTATACAAAATTAGTATGGGACAGGCAATTTATCATCAGTTCCCATCATATACAACAACCTGGAGTTTTAAATGTAGAAATAAAGATGTAGTTTTTACTAGTGATATGGTTGAAGAGATAAAAGCTCAGATTAAGGCATACTGTGATTTGCGTTTTACAGAGGAAGAACTTGCTTATTTGGGTACAATCAAATGGATCAAGCAGTCATATATTGATTTTCTTAGATTATGGCATCCGAGATATGAGGACTTTTATATTGGTACTGAGTCAGAATGTGGTTTGGTAATTGAAACAAATGGTACATGGGTAAATACATCTATGTATGAGATCCCTACACTTGCTATTGTTAACGAAGTGTATTTTAGAAGTAGATATAATTATGAAGACTTATTTGCTAGCTTTGAGAGAAAGCTTAACGATAAATTAGAAGCTTTAATTGGAGTAAATAGTAAGTTAAACATTGGTAATTTTAGTGAATTTGGTTTGAGAAGAAGATTATCTGCACAGGCGCAGGAGCTTGCAGTGAAGACATTAAAAGAGAAAAATCATTTATTTAATGATTCGAGATTTGTTGGAACATCTAACGTATATTTGGCAAAAAAATACGATTTGCTTCCAGTTGGAACTATGGCACATGAGTGGATTATGTGTGTTGGTCAAGGTAATAGAAAACATAATCCGTCGTATAGTAACTGGTATGCTCTTGAAGCTTGGGTTAAGGAATACGGAGTTCTTAATGGAACAGCTCTTACAGATACTATTACAACTGATTGCTTCTTACGTGATTTTAGACTTACTTATGCAACTTTGTTTAGTGGAGTAAGGCATGATAGTGGTGACCCTGTGGAATGGGGAAACAAGATGATTAATCATTATGAGAGCCTTGGTATTGATCCAAAAACAAAAACATTATTGTTTAGCGACAGTCTTGATTTTGAAAGAGCTGATAAGTTGTATAACATGTTTAAGGATAGGGTTAAAGTGGCTTTTGGTATTGGAACATATATTTCAAATGATACGGATGAGGCAGCCCTTAATATTGTTATGAAAACAACAAAATGTAATGGAATGGATGTGGCAAAGATATCAGATGTACCTGGAAAGGGTATGTGCAAAAATGATGAGTATGTAGATTTTCTGAATAGAAATATTGCTTGGAGAATGAATAATCATTAATGTAAAAAAATTGCTTGGGGCATTTTTTTGGATTTAAATTTTTGATATATTTACAAAAATTAAATCGATTAACTATGATTTTAAGTTGTTAATTAAATTGAAATAAGTCAGTGAATTTGCTATAATTATTCTAGTGATTTGCATTATAAAACAGTATGCATATTTAGTAATAACTTATGAAGTTTGTTATAGAAAAAAGGCGATAAAGAGGGATAATTTTGAACGAAAAGCATAAGATTTTGATAGTAGATGATTCAGAACTTAATAGAGAAATATTGCTAAGTATTCTAGAAGATGAATATGACTGTTATGAGGCAGAGGATGGCGAACAGGCTATAGCTATGATTTCAGACAGTAATATGAATTATCAGTTAGTTTTACTAGATTTAGTGATGCCTAAAGTTGATGGGTATGGTGTGTTAGAATATATGAACAAGAATAAGCTTCTTGATGAGATTCCAGTTATTATTATTACTTCTGATACATCAGAGGAGTCCATTGTAAAGGCGTATTCTCTTGGAACTTTTGATTTATTTACTAAGCCATATGTTGCTAATGTTATTAAACGTAGAGCACAGAATGTTATCAGAATGTTCGACCAAAAACAAAGAGATTCACTTACAGGTGGATATAATAGAAAAGCATTTTTGAAATATGCTAACTCAATAATTAAGAATCCTAATAACAAGGATGAAAACTATGTTCTTGTTTTTTTTGATATTACGCATCTTAAGGCAATTAATGAGTTTTTCGGAATCGAAGCAGGAGATGAGATATTAAAGATTTTTTATGATGAATTACTGGGAAGCTCATTAAATCCATTACTTATATCAAGACTAGAAGCAGATCATTTTATCTGTCTTGTTAACGAGAAGGATTTCGATGCAGAAAAGGTTTCGGACAGAATGGAACAAACTTTAGATATTTCGGGCAGAAAAATTAGAATGCTTGCCAGATTTGGAGTTTATTATGTAGTTGATAAGGAATACCCTGTTCAATTTATGATTGATAAGGCTAAATTAGCCAAAGAGAGCATTGTAGATGTGTCTGTAAAGCCATATGCGGTATATGATGATAGTATTGGGTATGACTATATTAATCAGGCATCTATCCTTAATGAATTTCAAAATAGCCTTGATGAGAGAGAATTTCAAGTTTATTTACAACCTGTTATTGAAGCAGCAACAGATAAATTGGTATCTGCTGAAGCATTAATTAGATGGGTACATCCTGAAAAAGGAATGATACCACCAGGAAAATTTATTCCAGTGTTAGAGAAACATGGATATATTACAAGGCTGGACAAGTTTGTATTAGAAGAAATACGAAGACAACTTGACTCTAGAAAGAATAAAGGCATGCCAGTGCTTCCTATATCCATTAATTTATCATGGATGGATTTCTATGATGAAAATATGAAAGCAGAAATTATAGAAATGCTTAAGAAAGGTGGAGATACCAACATAAGATTAGAGATTACCGAAACATCTTATGCTGCAATGGTTCAGGATGGAAAAAAATTTTTAGATAGTATTAAGGAGCTTGGAATAAAGATATTGCTAGATGATTTCGGAAGCGGTTATTCTTCTTTTGGAATAATGGAAAAATATGACTTCGATATACTTAAGATAGATATGTCCTTTGTCAAAAAGATAGAGCATAACTATAAGAACAGAGTAATTATTAAGAAAATTATTGAGTTATGCCATGAAATAGGAATAAAGACTGTTGCTGAGGGAGCAGAGACAAAGGAACAGGTTGATTTTCTAAAAGAATGTGGATGTGATTATATTCAAGGATATTTCTATTCAAAACCTTTGTCCACAAGAGAGTTTGTTGAATTTGCTAGATACTATGGAAAGAACAATATGATTTCTAGGGAAGATACATAGTGATATAATATTAACATAAGCTGGTTGCGTTATTTGCAGCCAGCTTTTTGTGTATAGTGTTTTATGATTTGTGTATTTAAAATATGAATAAACCAATAAAATATATGAAATTTTGGAATATGAATATTGGGGGAATACATAAAAATTTATTGCTATATATTGATTGCTAAATAGCAATAAATAGCAAATTGTAATTAGAAGAAAGGTATTGAATTTTGAATTGTAGTGTGCATAATATAATAATGAAATGGTAAGTTTAGAAAATATGATTTGCCACAATTTGAAAGTGAAAATGGAGGATTTATTCATGACTATTTGGAATAACTTGGACACATTAGAGGCATATAACAATCTTGTTAATAGTGACAAGAAGGTTAATCTTGCAGAGGCAATGACAGGAGATAATGGTGCAGACCGTGTTAAGAAGTATAGTGTACCTATGGCAGCAGGACTTACATATAATTATGCTGCAAAGGAAGTTGATGATGAAATTCTTGAGAAGCTTGTAGCACTTGCTAATGAGTCAAAGCTTTCAGAGAAGTTTGAGGCTTTATATAATGGTGAGGTTGTTAATACAGGAGAGAAGAGACTTGTACTTCACCAGCTTACAAGAGGTCAGCTTGGCAGTGCTGTAACAGCAGATGGTGTTGATAAGAGAATATTTTATGTTGAGCAGCAGGAGAAAATTGCTGATTTTGCAAAGAAGGTTCATTCTGGTGAAATTACAAATGCTGCTGGTGAGAAGTTTACAACAGTTGTTCAGATAGGTATTGGTGGAAGTGATTTAGGTCCTCGTGCAATGTATCTTGCACTTGAAAATTGGGCTAAGAAGAATGGCTGCTTTAAGATGGACGCAAAGTTTATTAGTAATGTAGATCCAGATGATGCAGCTGCAGTGCTTGCTTCTACAGATGTTGCACATTCTATTTTCATATTAGTTTCTAAATCAGGTACTACATTAGAGACATTAACAAATGAATCTTTTGTTAAGGATGCACTTGCTAAAGCTGGTTTAGATGCTTCAAAGCATATGATTGCTGTTACAAGTGAAACATCACCTCTTGCTAAAAGTAGTGATTACCTTGAAGCGTTCTTTATGGATGATTATATTGGAGGACGTTTCTCATCGACTTCAGCTGTTGGTGGAGCAGTTCTCTCACTTGCATTTGGACCAGACATATTTGCTCGTTTCTTACAAGGAGCAGCAGAACAAGACAAGCTTTGTGCTAATAATGATGTAATGAACAACCCAGCTATGCTTGATGCATTGATTGGTGTATATGAGCGTAATATATTAGGCTATCCTTCAACAGCAGTGCTTCCATATTCACAGGCTCTTAGCCGTTTTCCTGCACATTTACAGCAGCTTGATATGGAGTCAAATGGTAAGTCAGTTAATCGTTTTGGCGAGCCAGTAAATTATAAGACAGGTCCTGTTATCTTTGGTGAGCCTGGTACAAATGGCCAGCATTCATTCTATCAGTTGCTTCATCAGGGAACTGATATTGTGCCACTTCAGTTTATTGGATTTAAGAATAATCAGATGGGTGTTGATGTTGATATTCAGGATAGCACAAGCCAGCAGAAACTTTGTGCAAATGTTGCAGCTCAGATAGTTGCATTTGCATGTGGTAAGAAGGATGAGAATAGCAACAAGAATTTCAAGGGTGGACGTCCATCAAGTATTATTGTTGGTGACCAGCTTAACCCAGAAGCACTTGGTGCATTATTAGCACACTTTGAGAACAAGGTTATGTTCCAGGGCTTCTTATGGAATATTAACAGCTTCGATCAAGAGGGTGTTCAGTTAGGAAAGGTTCTTGCTAAAAAGGTACTTGCTCATGAGACTGATGGAGCACTTAAGGTTTATAGTGATATGTTTGAAATCTAAATATAATTAAAAATATTATAGAGTAATTATGTAAACTGCAATATAGAATGATTTTTCATATTCTATGTTGCAGTTTTTTGCTAAATAGTTTTTTATTAGTGCAAATAAGATTTGATTATTAGTGGGAATAAGATTTGTTTTTTGGTGTGAATAATAGAAAAAATAACAGCAATATGGTATAATAGGTGTAATGATTTTATACGATAAATACAATATAAGTGTCAATAAATATAATTACGATATTATATAAATCGGAGGTGATATATATGAAATATAATGCTTTATTAGTAGGCTCAAATAGTATGGCTATTGATGAATTTTTCTTTAGAATGGATGGAAACTTTAATTGTATTACTTCGTCTAGTAGAAGTAAAGATGTGCAAAAGCATATTAAGCTATATAAACCTGATTTACTTGTTGTATGTATAAAGGATGAAGAGATAGATTTAGCCAGAGTTATTTATCAGCTTAAGAAGGAGCTTGTAGATAATGATATTTCACTTGTTGTTTTAGGCGAAAAAGAGGATCTAGAAAGATTTCTAGAACCTATTGCGGGAATGGTGGATATAGTTTTAGAAAGACCGTTAACGAATACTGCAATTATTAATCGAATAAATGAGTTTATGATTGAAAAAAGACTTAAGGAGCAACGGCAGTTAGAAGAAAAATTAGTTGAGGAACAATTAGACACTAAGAAGAAAATTCTAATCGTTGATGACGATCCAAATGTACTTAAGCTTGTAAAGGGACACTTAGAACCAGAGTATTCTGTGGCTACTGCAATAAGTGGAAGTATTGCTCTTAGATTCCTTAACAGTAAAAGTGTTGACCTTGTATTGCTTGACTATGAAATGCCAGGTCAGGACGGAGATAGTGTTCTTAGAATAATAAGGGGCAGCAGTACAACAAAGGATATACCGGTAATTTTTTTAACAGGAGTAACAGATTCTGCCAAAATTGCTAAGGCTATTGCACTTAATCCGCAAGGCTACATTTTGAAACCGATTGTACGAAGCAAATTGATATCTGAAATTTCAAAAGTATTGGGGGGTTAGTATGGTAAAGAGACATTTAACTGAACTTGTCGATTCACATATTCTTCAGGAAATGCTGGATTTCTTTATTAAGTTAAATAACATTACAATTGGAATATCTGACGATAAAGGTAAATATCTTACAAATGCAGGACAACTAAATCCATTTTGTGAGGAGTATATAAAGAAATCGCCAGAAGGAAAAAGAATGTGTAATGAATGCGATTGTAAATATGCAAATAAGGCAGTAGAAGAAGGAAAGGCTATTTCTTATACTTGTCACGCAGGATTAATAGATTTTGTTGCGCCAATTACTATTGATGGGGAAATGTACGGTTTTATTATTGGTGGTCAGATATGTAATAAAATAATTAAGAGAGACGAGGTAGAAAGGTTAGCCGCAAAATATGAAATAGAAGATGTAGAAGGCATGTATGAAGCTACTAAGAACATTCCAATAGCTGATGATAGTATATTGCAGGAATCACTTGAATTAATTAATAGCATTGCAAGCCTCATTGCTGACGTTGCTAGCAGTAATAATAAGGTGTTATTAGCTAATGAAGAGGTTGAGAGAGCGGCAAGAATGAAATCTGACTTCCTTGCTAATATGAGTCACGAAATTAGAACACCTATGAACGCAATAATAGGTATGGCTGATATGGCTCTTAGAGAAAAATTATCTGGGGAAGCAAAGGAATATATAACACAGATTAAGCGTTCTGGCAGGGTTTTGCTAAATCTGATTAATGATATATTAGATTTCTCTAAAATCGAATCAGGAAAGATGGATATTGCCCTTGCTGATTATTCTTTAGTTAATGTAATAGAAGACATTGCTCATATAATTATGACTAGAATTGGCGATAAGAATCTTGAGCTAATAATTGATGTTGAACCAGGAATTCCAGAGGTATTAATGGGCGATGAAAACAGAATTAAGCAGATAATAACAAACCTTGCTAACAATGCTGTTAAGTTCACCAATGAGGGCAGAGTAAAAATTACAATTACTTGCAAGAATACGGTTGCATCAATGTATGAGTTATACGTAGGTGTTGAGGATACAGGTATTGGAATAAAGAAAAATGAACTTGAACGTATTTTTGAATCTTTCCAACAGGTTGACAGTAAGCGAAATAGAAATATTGAGGGAACAGGTCTTGGTTTAGCTATATCAAGACAGCTTGTTAATCTTATGGGTGGAAAGCTTTCGGTGGAAAGCGAATATGAAAAGGGAAGCCTATTCTCGTTTTGGATTCCTCAAATTGTTCTTAACTATAAGGAAGTCGCTGGAGTTAAGAATATTGAAGAGGTAAAATGTGCTTGTATTCTTGAAAATCAATATGTAAGTGACAATCTTGTACATGATATTGAAAGATTAGGTGGAGCTTGCGATATAATAAGCGATTTGTCTGTGTTAGATATGGAGGCTTTACCTATAAGATATCTTTTTGTCGATTATGAATTTTATGAAGCAAATGAGGAATTGTTAAATTCTTATTCTGATAAAATCGTTATTGCAGTTTTACTTGATTTCTCAAATAAATTGACAACTGATAATCCTAATGTTATTGGAATAAAAAAACCAATATATACTTATAACTTAATAAAGCTATTTAATCATGAGAAGTTATCAACTGTTAAAGCAGTAGATGAAATATTTGAAAATGATTTTATTGCTCCAGATGCAAAGGTTTTGGTAGTTGATGATAATGAAATTAATCTATCAGTTGCAGTTGGTCTTATGAAACCATTAGAAATGCAGGTGGATACAGCTTTAAGTGGTAAGAAGGCAATCGAGATGATTGAGCAGACTCAATATGATTTGATTTTCATGGATCATATGATGCCACAGATGGATGGAGTTGAAACAACAAGAATTATTAGAAGATTTTATCAAAACTATGATGTTGTTCCAATTATTGCTCTTACAGCAAATGCTTTTTCAGAAGCAAAGAGTATGTTTTTGATAGAAGGTATGAATGATTTTATGGCTAAGCCAATTGACGTAAAGAATCTATTTACAATGCTAAGAAATTGGCTGCCTAATTACAAAATACAGGAGGTAGACAAATCTACTTTACAAAAAAATAAACCTATAAAAGAAATAAATTTAGATATTGAAGGACTAGATATTGAACGTGCCATATCTTTGATTGGAAGCAAGGAGATGCTTTATACAACTATTGAGACATATTATAAGTACATTCCTAGTAAGCGAGCTAAAATAGAAGAAGCTTATTATATGGAAGATTGGAAAGAGTATACAATAGCCGTTCATGCACTTAAGAGTTCATCAAGACAAATAGGGGCAATGGAGTTAGGTGATTTAGCTGCCTCTTTGGAAAATGCAGGTAATGAGAATAATCTGGATTGCATTAGAGATAAGCATCATATTTTGATTGATGCAATTGATGCTTTAGAACAGGAATTATCTAAGCATATAATTTGCGAGGATGAGGAGATTAAACTTGTTCCTGTTAATTTAGATGAGATTCGAGATATATTTGAAGAGCTTAATGAAGCAATGGAAAACTTAGATACTACAACTATGGAAGACCTTTGTCATAAACTTAAACAATATGATTTCAAGGAACAAAGAAAATATGTAACTAGTCTTGATGAAGCAATTAGTCAGTTTGATATAGACAAATGCGAAGAAATTATTAAAGAATGGTCGTCTATTATAGGCTAATATGATATAATATAAAGATAATAAGATAGTTAGAAATTGTTCTATTACATGTGAAATTGATTTAGATATATGCTATATGGATATTTATATTAATGCTGTACGAATATTTTATACTTGAAAAAAACAAGATAAAAGCGTATAGTATAATCACGAAAAACAAATGATTTAGATACTGGAGAGGCTCATAAGGGGAGTCTGAGAGTAGATGCCTACATCTTGATCCATATACCTGATGCAGACAATGCTGCCGTAGGAAGTGTCACTATGAGATATGTAGACTCGTCAGGTATCTGGCGAGTTTTTTGTTTTTGATAATAGAGAATACAAGGAGGAGAATATGATTAAAATCAATGGTGAAATAATTGATAAAGATACACTTAAGCTGACTGATTATTTAGCAGAGAATAACTACAAATCTACTAGAATAGCCATTGAGTGCAATGAAGAGATTGTACCAAAATCTATGTATGAATCTTTTATTTTACATTCTGGTGACGTTGTAGAAATTGTAAGCCTTGTAGGTGGGGGTTGATAATTTAATAAATATTTGCATGTGAAAATGTTAGAAACATTTTTAGTTGTTTTGAATTATTTAATTTATTTTTTGAAAGGATATTAGGATAATAATTATGAGTAAAGATACATTTTGCCTTGGCGGAAAAGAATTTACTTCACGTTTTATTTTAGGTTCAGGAAAGTATTCTCTTGATTTAATTAAGGCGGCAGTTGAGAATGCTGGAGCAGAGATTATAACTTTGGCTGTTAGAAGAACAAATACTAAAGATACAGAAAATATATTAGATTATATTCCTGATAATGTTACATTGCTACCTAATACTTCTGGTGCGAGAGACGCTAAGGAAGCTGTAAGAATTGCAAGAATGTCAAGAGAACTTGGATGTGGCAACTTTGTCAAGATTGAAATAATGAGAGATAGTAAATATCTTCTTCCTGATAATGAGGAGACTATTAAGGCTACAGAGATATTAGCAAATGAGGGCTTTGTAGTACTTCCATATATGTATCCAGATTTGTATGCAGCAAGAGCTTTACAGGAGGCTGGTGCTCAGGCAGTTATGCCACTTGCTTCTCCAATAGGCTCTAATAAAGGTTTGGCTACAAAGGAATTTATACAGATTTTAATAGATGAGATTGATTTACCTATTATTGTTGATGCAGGTATTGGTAAGCCTTCACAGGCTTGTGAGGCTATGGAAATGGGTGCAGCAGCAATTATGTGCAATACTGCAATTGCAACAGCAAGAGACATTCCTAGCATGGCAGGAGCATTTAAGGATGCAATTGAGGCTGGTAGAAAGGCACATCTTGCAGGCCTTGGAAGAGTATTAGAAAGAGGCGCAAGTGCATCAGATCCACTTACAGGCTTCTTGCGTGATTAATACAAAATACACTTTATGATAGTGCCAAATCACATATGAAAAAAACTTGGAAATAAAAAGGTACTTTCGCACATTTAAAACTGCAGATATTTTGAGAGGAATAGTTATGAAGGAGAATCAATATATAATTAATTCCGATTTGCTAAGCAAGGAGGAATTAGATAAGAAGCACAAATTAGAAACTGATCCATCTTATAGAAGTGATTTTATGGAATATCATGACGATATGGATAGAATTGACTCTAATGTTATGGAGCAGGTAATTGGACATATGGATTCTTATGATCCAGATTCATATACAGCTGCTGATGTCAAAAGAGCATTGGCAAGTGAGGTATGTTCAATTGATGATTTCAAGGCGCTTCTTTCACCTGCTGCAGCTCCATTTCTTGAGCAGATGGCTGCAAAGGCAAAATATGAAACAAGTAAGCACTTTGGTAATACAGTATATATTTTCACTCCACTATATATTGCAAATTACTGTGAGAACTATTGTGTTTACTGTGGTTTCAACTGTTATAATCAGATTAGAAGAAAACAGTTAAAGTACGAAGAAATAGAAAAAGAGATGAAGATTATTGCTGATTCTGGAATAGAAGAGATTCTTATTTTAACAGGTGAAAGCAAGAGTAAGAGTCCAGTTGATTACATTGGTGAAGCATGTAAGATTGCAAGAAAATATTTCAAGAATATTGGTCTTGAGATATATCCAGTAAATATAGACGATTACAAATATTTACATGAGTGTGGTGCAGATTATATTACTGTTTTCCAGGAAACTTATGATAGAAAAAAATATGAGAGCTATCATTTGATGGGACCAAAGAGAGTTTGGCCATATAGATTCGAAACGCAGGAAAGAGCTCTTATGGGTGGAATGCGTGGAGTTGGTTTTTCAGCACTTTTAGGTCTGTCAAACTTTAGAAAGGATGCCTTGGCAAGTGCATTACATGTATATTATTTGCAGAGAAAATATCCGCATGCTGAGTTCTCTTTATCTTGTCCAAGACTTAGACCTATTGTAAACAATGAAAAGATAGATCCATTAGATGTACATGAAAAGGAGCTTTGTCAGATAATCTGTGCATATAGAATATTTATGCCATTTGTAGGTATTACAGTTTCTTCACGTGAGGTTAAAAGCTTTAGAGACGGTATTGTTAAGATTGCTGCTACAAAGGTGTCGGCTGGAGTTTCAACAGGTATTGGCGATCACGAGTCAAAGTATAGTGGAACTGACTGTGAAGAGGTTGGAGATGAGCAATTTGAAATTGCAGATAATAGAAGCTTTGATGCGATGTATAGTGATATGTCTAATAATGGTCTTCAGCCAGTATTAAATGATTATGTGTATGTATAAAAGAATTTGTATTACAAATAGTACTTTAGTGCATGATGATTTTATTTCAACCTTAAAAAGAGTGATTGAATATGGGGTTGATATAATCATTTTACGAGAAAAGCATTTGGACGAATTAACCTATGAAAATATATTTAATGAAGTTAACCAATTATGTCAGGCGAAAAATGTTTTGTTAGTATTACATAGCTTTGTTAATGTAGCAAAAAAAATAAATCATCCACATATTCATCTAACAATGAAAGATTTTCTTTTATTAAGTGATGAAGATAAAAAGTATTTTGCTACAATCGGTGTTTCTACTCATACAGTTTTGGAGGCAATACAATGTGAGAAGCTTGGTGCAACATATATTACAGCAAGCCATATTTTTGAAACTGACTGTAAGAAGGGACTTGAACCAAGAGGCTTAAAGTACTTACGACAGGTAAAACAAAGCGTATCTATTCCAGTATATGCATTAGGTGGAATAAATGATGATAATGAAAAGCTATGTTTAGATGCAGGAGCAGATGGAATATGTAAAATGTCATATTATATGGAGCTTTAATTTATGAATAGATATGAAAGACAGGAAATAATCAAAGAAATTGGTGTAGAAGGGCAGAAAAAGCTAAAAAATAGTAAGGTGCTTGTAATAGGTGCAGGTGGACTAGGTTCCCCTATTGAGATGTATTTGGCAGCTGCTGGAGTTGGAACTATTGGTATTGTTGATGGTGATGCTGTAGATGAGTCAAACTTAAATAGACAGATAATACATGATACTGACAATGTTGGAATTAATAAAGCTGAATCGGCAAAGCAAAGGCTTAAGAAAATTTGTCCTGATGTTAATGTGATTTGTTATCCGTATTATATTACTAATGAAAATGCAGAGAATATAATATCATCTTATGATGTTATTATTGATGCGGTTGATAATTTTGAAACTAGATTTTTGGTAAATGATATTTGTGTTTTGCAAAAAAAAGTATTTATTCATGGTGGAGTAATTAGATTCAATGGACAGGTTTTAACCTATGTTCCTGGTATGGGGCCATGTTATAGATGTATATTTGATGATGTTCCTGAAGAAGGAGAAGTTCCGACTAGCAAAGAAGTAGGAATTTTAGGTGCATCTGCTGGAATAATCGGAAGCATTCAGGCTATGGAAGCCATAAAGTATATTACAGGTGCGGGAGAATTGTTGACTGGAAAAATGCTTATTATTGATGGTTTAACAATGAACACAAGAGTGGCAAAATTTCCTAAGATAAATCCAAATTGTCCTGTTTGTAACAGAAAGAACAAATAGGTCTTTTTTGTTTACATGTAAGCAAAAAAATATATTATGAGAATTCCAGGAGAGGGAACAGATCAGCTAATAAGATGAAGTGATGTCACACTCAATGACCATAAAGTAGAAACGTACGGATAAAATGTTTAGATGAATTTTAGATGAAAACGATATATAAGAAAGAGGAGTAAGTATGTTGAAATTAGGATGTCATGTTGGTATGTCAGGAAAAGAAATGATGCTTGGATCAGTTAAGGAAGCAATAAAATACGGAGCAAACACATTTATGTTATATACAGGTGCACCACAGAATACAAAACGTAAAGATGTATCAGAGCTTAGAATTGATGAAGCAAGAAAATTAATGGATGAAAGTGGAATTAATGAATTTATTGTACATGCTCCATATATAATTAATCTTGCTAATGCAGTTAATCTGCAGACTTATGCCATTGCAGTTGAGTTCCTTGCAGTTGAACTAGAAAGGGCGAAGGCTATGGGCTCTAATATTTTAGTTCTTCATCCAGGCTCTCATGTTGGAGAGGGTGTAGATGTGGGAATAAATCAGATAGTTAAAGGCTTGAATGACGTATTGACTAAAGATACAGACTGTTATATTGCTCTTGAAACAATGGCAGGAAAAGGTAGTGAGATAGGAAGAAGCTTTGAAGAGATTGCTGAAATATTTGATAAAGTAACATATAATGATAAATTAAGAGTATGCTTTGATACTTGTCATGTTAATGATGCAGGATACGACATTGTTAATGATTTTGATGGAGTACTTAACCAATTTGATAAAATAATTGGAAAGGAGCAAATTGCAGTATTCCACATAAATGATAGCAAGAATGAAAGAGGAGCAGCAAAGGATAGACACGAGAATTTTGGCTTTGGTACAATAGGTTTTGATGCTTTAATTAAAATTGTAAATCATCCTGATTTTGTAAATGTACCTAAGATTTTGGAAACACCTTATATTAAGGATGAAGAAGATAAGAAAAAATCATATGCACCATATAAACACGAGATAGAAATGATCAAAAGAGGAATATTTAATAACAATATGTTTTCGGATATATTAAAAGAAGTAAAGGCATAATTTGGATTGTTTTTAATGCGTATTAGTTTATTTGATAATTCTTACGACATAGTATATTTTTTGTAATATTTGAACGATGGAATTTTTGTTGTTAATTCTTAAGCTAAGAACTATCAAAAATATAATATTGGCTTTAATTAGCCAATATTTTTTTGCCATAATGTGTCATTTTGTGATATAATATCATACGTGTTTAAAAATATATCTATGGTTGGATTATAATATACACTGATAATAGTTATTTCATGTTTTAGCTTAGGCTAGTAAATAAAGATTAAGGAGACATATTAATGAGTAATGTAATTAAGACAATTGGAGATTATGAGTTAACTGAGAAGGATATAGATGATTTTATTGGTACTCTTGGACAAGAACAGCAGATGTATAGAACAATGCCAGAGTTTCGTAGTCAGGTATTAGAGAGACTTGAAGAGATTTGCTTGTTTGCTATGCTTGCACAAGAACAAAATGTGGAAGAGATGGAAGAGTATAAAGATGCAATCAAGGCTGCAAAGCGTGATATTACAGGACAACTTGCCATGAGCAATGTTCTTAAAGATATCGAAGTAACAGACGAAGAAGCTAAGGAATATTTTGAAAACAATAAGGCATCCTTTGCAAAGGGACCATCTGCTTCAGCAAAGCATATTCTTGTTGATAATGATGAGAGAGCAAAAGAAATTAAAGCAAGTATTGAAGCAGGAGAGATTACTTTTGAGGATGCAGCTAAGAAGCATTCTAGCTGTCCATCAGGACAAAAGGGTGGTAGTCTTGGTACATTTGGTAGAGGACAGATGGTTAAGGAATTTGATAATGCTGTATTTGAAGGCGAGCTTAATAAGATTCTTGGACCAGTTGAGACTCAGTTTGGCTTCCATTTGATTTATGTTGATAACAGAACTGACGGAGAACTTCCAGAATTTGAAGAAGTAAGCAACAAGGTAAAGAGTATTGTTATACGTGATAAGCAACAGAAGGTTTATGAGGAGCAGCTTGATACTCTTCGTGCCAAATATGTAAAATAAAACTGTAAGAAAATTAGGAGATTTATAGTTTTACGAAAAGGGGTATTTTAATGAGAAAGATTTTGCGAAAGATATCTACTGCTATAATAGCAGCATCACTTATATGTGTAAGTGGAATTGATAGCTTAGCAGGTGTTAATTTAACTTCAATTGAGGCGCAAGCTGCAGATGTGCATTATACATATTTTCCAAAATGTAATTCAAGATATACTTCATTTGTTGATGCGTTAGATAGCATTGATGTTGATTCTTGTATGTCTTCAAGAGTTAAAATTGCTGCACTTAATGGAATTCATGATTACGCAGGCCTTGCTTCACAGGATATGATATTGCTTGATTTATTAAAAAAAGGAAAGCTTGTGAAGTCTAAATATTTAAAAGCTGAGGCAGGGGAAATATCAAGAAATATTCAAGCAGTAAAGGCAGAAGCTAATTCAAATAATGCAACAGTTTCAGTATCTGAAATATATGCAGAAGAAAATGAAATAACTGTATACATTGGTGAAATGGCACCTTTGTATGTACATATTAAACCATATAATGCATCAGATAAATCATTGAAATGGTCATCAGATAATACATCTATAGCGCAGGTGCAAGGTACTGTTGAACAAAATGTTAATACAGGAATTGTATTTAATTCATATTGTGGATATATTAAGGGAATAAGAGAAGGAAAGACTTATGTTAAGGCTAAAGCTAGCAATGGACAAACAATATCTGTTTTAGTGAAGGTTGAAAAGAAATCTGAAACGAATACTAAGATTGCAACAATGGTTGCCAGATTAAGATTAAATAGGTCTTTAGGACTTTCAGAAGAGAAAAAATATGCAATAGCTTCTATGGCAGAAGTAATGTTAAAGGATGGATACGAGCCAGAGTTTGTAGCAGGTGTTTTAGGCAATATTATTCATGAAGGAAATGTTGGTCAATTTGAATCATCAAACTATGCTGCATATCCACAGTGCAAGCCAAAATACTTAAAGTATATGGATGGTGAGTATGATTATGCCAGAAATTTTTCTGGTAATAATATAACAAAGGTTTCATTAGTGTATCTATCTCAATTAATGTCGCAATTAGAATCGGATAATTGGAATTATGGAAAATTTGGGCTTGGATGTGTACAGTGGACAGGTTCAAGAACAAAGACTTTAGTTGATATATATTTACAGTATTCTGATGATGGATATTTTATTAATTTAGATCAGGCGACAAAGGCAGAAGGAAAGATGCTTAGTAATGAATTAAGTGGTAATTATTCCTATGTTTATAATTCGTGGAAAAATCAGCATTATACTTCAAAGGAGCAGGCTGCATTTGAGGCGGGAAAAGTAGTTTGTATAAAGTATGAAGTTCCTAGTGACAGGTACTATAAGGCAGAACATGTTAGAGGTCCAGAAGCACGAAAAGTTTATCGTGTTATGATGGGCAAATAAATTATTCAAGATAATAAAAACTCCAGAGTTTCATGTGCCCCTAGAAAAAAAGCTTGGGGCATATGAAACTCTGGAGTTTTTTATGTGATATTTATGGTTGAACCTTACTGTTGATTTCAGCAAATAATTGCTCAATTAAGGCTTTAGTCTCGTCTATGATGTTATCAACACTTACATTCATGGAAACCTTTTTATCTCTTGTTTTAAGCTCTACTTCACCATTGACAAGATTCTTTGGACCAACAATTACTCTAACTGGAACACCAAGCAAATCTGCATCTGCAAACATTGCGCCAGCTCTTACTTCACGATCATCATAGATTACTTCTATATTAGAAGCTAAAAGCTCTTTGTAAATCTTATCAGCAGCCTCCTTACAAGCAGGATCATCTGCTCTCATACAGCATAAGTGTACCTGCCATGGAGCAATAGAAATTGGCCAAATTGGACCATAATCATCATGCTTTGCTTCACAAACGGAAGCGGCAAGTCTACCAACACCAATTCCATAGCATCCCATTATAGGAATTTGAGTGTTACCTTCTTTGTCAATATAAGTCATTCCCATCTGCTTAGAATATTTTGTTCCAAGTTGGAAGATATTACCTACTTCAATACCACGACTAATTTTGATTGATTTCTTTCCGCAACAAGGACAGATTCCACCATCTTGAATCTTTGATACATCAACATATGTAACATCACCAATATCACGCTTGATATTAAGACCAACATAGTGATAATCAACTTCGTTTGCACCACAGCAGAGGCTTTCGATACCTTCAAGAGATTTATCATAAATAATCTGACATTTTGCATTCTGGTTATAAGGACCGCAGAAGCCAGCTACAAGTCCGGATTCTTCAGTTACAACAGCAGCATGTACTTTTTCACCCAAAAGGTTTGTAAGTTTGGTTTCGTTAACTTCATAGTCGCCACGTAAGAATACAACAACATATTCGTCAGTCATATTCTTCTGATACATAACAGCCTTACATGACTCTTCAACCTTGCTATTTAAGAAAGTACATACTTCTTCGATTGTCTTACAATGAGGAGTAAGAACCTTCTCAAGCTCTCTTGCTGGCGAGCAGTTTGAGTTATCTACAGTAGTATCAGCAGCTTCCATATTAGCACTATAATTACATTCTTCACATAATACGATAGAATCTTCACCAGCTTCAGTAAGTAACATGTATTCATGTGAAACACTACCACCAATCATACCTGAATCTGACTTTACAGAAACAACTTCAGGAATACCAACTCGCTGAAATATTCTGAAGTATGAGTTAGCCATAATATCATAATATCTCTCCAAATCCTCCTGAGAAGTATGGAAAGAATAAGCATCCTTCATTGTGAACTCTCTAACTCGAATAAGACCTGCACGTGGTCTTGCTTCATCGCGATATTTTGTCTGAATCTGATAAATTGAGAAAGGATACTTAGCATAAGAGTTTCCGTATTCTTTAACTAAATGAACAGCAGCCTCTTCGTGAGTCATACCAAGTACCATTGGTGTGTTGTTACGATCATTGAATCTAAGTAATTCATCACCAACACTCTGATATCTTCCAGATTCCTCCCAAAGAGAACCAGGTAATACAACAGGAAAAAGAACCTCCTGTGAATCAGCAGCATCCATTTCCTGTCGGATGATGTTCTCAATCTTGTCTGTTATACGCTTCATAGGTGTATAAAGTGAATATATACCATTTGACACGTTTTTAATATAGCCACCTCTTAACATAAGAGCATGGCTGTCTATTACGCAGTCAGCAGGTTTTTCTTTGAATCTTGTTCCAACTAAATTTTGTAGTTTCATATACCACATATCTCCTTTATTTACTAGTAAAAAAATTACACCATTATCAAGGTATTGTCAATGCTTATGGGCAAAAACTTAAGTAAAGAAATAACATTTTTAAGGTAAAAGAGTAGTAGCCTTTTTTTTCATAAAAAATCTTGTGTATATATACTTTTTATATTACAATAAGTCACGTAGAATGTATGTGACAGAGTAATATGGTTATGTTCTATATTGAATTACTTGTATGAAACGAATGTACATAATTATTCTATATTGAATTACTTGTATGAAATGAATGTACATAATTGTTCTATATTATTATGGAAAGAAATAGAGGGAGTATTATGAATATTGTATGTTTAGACCTTGAAGGTGTATTGGTGCCAGAGATTTGGATTGCTTTTGCTAAGGAAAGTGGAATTTCAGAATTAAAGAGAACTACTAGAGACGAACCAGATTATGATAAGCTTATGAAGTGGAGACTTGGAATTCTTAAAGAGCATGGCTTAGGTCTTAAGGAGATTCAGGAGACAATTGCTAAGATTGATCCAATTCCAGGTGCAAAGGAATTCTTAGATGAATTACGTTCATTAACTCAGGTTATTATTATTAGTGATACATTTACTCAGTTTGCTGGTCCTTTAATGGAGAAGCTTGGTTGGCCAACAATTTTCTGTAATTCACTTGAAGTAGCAGAAGATGGAGAAGTAACAGGATTTAAGATGCGTTGTGAGAATTCTAAGTATACAACTGTAAAAGCATTACAGTCAATTGGATATGATACAATTGCAAGTGGTGATAGCCACAACGATCTTGGAATGATTAAGGCTAGTAAAGCAGGTTTCTTATTCAAGAGTACAGAACAAATTAAGGCTGATAACCCAGAATTACCAGCTTATGAGACTTATGATGAGTTAATGGCTGCAATTAAGGAAGTACTTGACTAGTTATAGTATAGCTATAATGCAATATTTCAAGATATTTATATTAATATAAGATAATAATAAAAAGTCATCTTAGTTGATGAAGTGTATTAAGCCTACTGGTGAAACCAGTCAAGAGTACATATCAATTAAGATGACTTTTTATTTACGAATATCCAATCTATATTCATAGATATCAGATTTATATTTACGAATATCCAATCTATATTCATGGATATCAGATTTATATTCCTGTAGAATCCATTATTTTATGGATACGTTCTTTTTCGGCGTACATGCTTTCGTCAGCTCTCTTAATATAATCTTCTATAGTACCTTCTTCATCAGGAGAAATGATAGTATATCCGATACTTGCATGGAGCTTAAATGAAAGATTAAGTGTTGAAAAATAATCGAACATCGAATTAACGATATTTTTAATCTCCGCGTCAATTGAGTTTGGATTATCACATGTGCCCACGGCAATAAATTCATCACCACCATATCGTCCGAAAATCCAACCCTTAGGCGAGAATTTCTGGAAAGCATCAGCAGTAGCCTTTATTGCTAAGTCACCATTTAAGTGACCATATACATCGTTAATTGTTTTCATACGATCAATATCAGCAAATGCTAAAATTGAAATCTTATTATTAGCTTTTTGCTCCTTAACATAATTATATAGTATATTCTCACAACCTGTACGATTGTATATGCCAGTAAGTGCATCTGTCATATATATTTCGTTTAATCTAATATTGTTTCTGTTGGCAAATATATATCTTCTCATATTAAAGAGGATAGCATTCATGTTTATAATCCAGGTCCTTAAACGTTGATTAAATAATAATTCTTCGTCGTTTTTTATAGCAACATATCCGATTATGTATTCGTTATGGTTAAGAGGAGCAAAAATATAATGGTTTGATTCGCCCTTTTTGTGAGAATATCCTGGATATAATTCTTTGGAAGAAAATATATATGGTGTAATACTTATACCGTTACGTTTTTCAAATAAAACATCCATCTTACGACTATAGCCACGTATTCTGCTAGATGGACCATCGGCATTAACGTCCTCATCTTCGAAGAAGGAAGGTTCTGTACATATACAGTAATCGCTTCCTAATAAGGGAGCTTCATCTAATACAGAGTTTCCTTTATTGAAAAAGTCTTCTTTTTGGATTGAATCAGAAACAGCTAACTGAAGACGTTGGAAAAATATCTCTAATATTGTTCGTTTTATATCACTAAAATATAAGCTTCTAATTGTTTCAAAACGATAATCTATACTTTCTTGTGAGGCCTGACAGCCACAGCTTTCAGAAGGAATAAATTCAGAAGAAAAGCTCTCAACAAAAATATCATCTGGGTGTTGGATTTGGTACATTAACCTAGAATATGTAGCTTTACCTAATGTATGAAGATTCTTAGAAACTGTTGCAATAATAGGGAAAGTATAGCGTCCCTCATGAATCATATCAAATCCAGTTACTATTACATCATTTGGAACTTTGTAACCTTTTTCAGCTAGTAATGTGCAGATACCAAGTGCCATATTATCGTTTGCGCAGACTATAGCATCTGGCATATCGTAGCCTGATTCAAGTTTGTTTTTAAAACTAATATACGTACCATAGAAACTAAAATCACCAGGAAGATCATCGTATAGAGATAGATTATATTTTCCTAAGGCATCAATAACAGCCTGCTTTCTGATTGAGTTTTCTACGTTGCCTTCAAATCCGTTAATATATATAAGCTTCTTTACACCATGAACAGTAACAAGATGCTCAGTTAAATCATACATACCATGATAGTTGTCAGTTTTTATTAAGGACATACCAGGAATCTCAACCTCAAGAGATATCATTGGAATGCCAGCCTTTTGAAATCTGGCACAAATTATTTCTTGCTCACTAGTTGATGAAAATGTATTAGTGAACATAATTGCACCATCAAAATCCTTAGGATTAGGTAGATGAAACATATTAAGTTGACATTTGTTTTGGAATTCTGAATCAATGTTTGTACAGTATGTAACAAATGTAAAAATATCCATGCTATCTTCTTTAGCTTTTTCACGAATTCCGCCTATTACATGTTGGATAAATTCATTACTAAAACCACTAGTAAATATGGCAATACGATTGTTCATATACATGTCTCTCCTTCTACCATTATTTGTAGAAAAATACTGATTAAATTATATCATTAATTGTATTTAATGTGAAGAAATTAATTTGGAAAATAATATAGAAAATCCTCTTGTATATTGAGCAAAATTATATACAAGAGGATTATTTTTTGTTAAGTTATTTATAGATTTTTTACATTTAATGCTCGTATTGCATTAAGTATTGCAATTATCATAACGCCAACATCTGCAAAAATAGCAAACCACATATTTGCTATTCCGATTGCTCCTAATCCAAGAAAGAGGAACTTGATGGCAAGCGCAAAAACAACGTTTTCTTTTACGATACGAATACATTTTTTTGATATGTTTATTGCTTTGGAAATCTTTAATGGATCATCATCCATTAAAACTACATCAGCAGCTTCTATTGCAGCGTCAGAACCCATAGCTCCCATTGCAATTCCTATGTCAGCACGAGTGAGAACAGGAGCATCGTTGATTCCGTCACCTACAAATGCAAGCTTAGAAAGCTGGGATTTGTTTTCTAGAAGCTTTTCAACTTCAGTTACCTTGTCGGAAGGGAGAAGTTGACTTTTTACTTCATCAAGACCTAATTTTTTGGCCATAGAATTAGCTATTTTTGAACCGTCACCTGTAAGCATTATAGTTTTTGAAATACCTGCTTTTTTAAGTCTTGAAATAGCTTCTTTTGATGTTTCTTTTTCAACATCAGATATAACAATATGACCAGCATATACGTTATCAATTGCAATGTGAATTATTGTTCCGACACTGTGGCATTCTTTGTATGATATATTAAGCTTGTTCATAAGCTTATCATTTCCAAGAACAATTTTTTTGCCATCAACCGTAGCAATAAGACCATGACCACTGATTTCTTCAATGTTAGATACACGATTTCTATCTATTTCTTTGCCGTAAGCTTGTTTAAGGCTCTTGCTTATAGGATGAGAAGAAGCGCATTCTGCTAGAGCAGCATATTCAATTAAAAGCTCTGCTTCGTGCTTGTTGTGATGGATATCACTTACTTCAAATACACCCTTTGTGAGAGTTCCTGTTTTATCAAATACAACAATATCTGTTTTTGATAAAGTTTCAAGATAATTAGATCCTTTGATAAGAATACCTTCTTTACTTGCACCACCAATACCTGCAAAGAAGCTAAGCGGAATACTAATTACTAAAGCGCAAGGGCAGCTAATTACAAGAAATGTTAAGGCTCTATATAACCATACACTCCAATTAGAAGCAAGACCCATAAAAAGAATTCGTATTACAGGTGGTAGTATTGCAAGAGCTAAGGCACTATAACATACTGCTGGAGTGTAAATTCTGGCAAACTTGGAAATAAAAGCTTCGGATTTTGATTTTCTTGAACTTGAATTTTCAACTAATTCTAATATTTTGGAAACTGTAGAATCACCGAATTCCTTTGTTGTCTTTATTTTTAATACACCCTTTTGATTGATACAGCCACTAATAACTTCATCACCTGGATGGACATTTCGTGGAAGACTTTCACCTGTAAGAGCGCTAGTGTTAAGAGAAGAAGTACCATCAATAATGATTCCGTCGATTGGAATTTTTTCACCTGGTTGTACGATAATAACACTATCAATTGCAACCTCATCAGGTGATACCTTTATAAGCTTTCCTTCAGATTCAATATTGGCATAATCAGGTCTTATATCCATTAAGGAACTAATATTTTTTCTACTTTTTCCAACGGCATAGCTTTGAAAAAATTCTCCAATTTGATAAAAGAGCATTACGAAAATAGCTTCATTGTAATCACCACTTTTTTCGTATATTGCAAGACCAAATGCACCAATAGTTGCAATGGCCATCAAAAAGTTTTCATCAAAAACCCTTCCGTTTATTATTCCGAGAAATGCTTTCCTTAAAATGTCATAACCGATTATTATATATACACCTAGATAAGCAAGTAGCTGTACAATTTCTGTGATAGGTAAAAAGTGAAGTACAACTAAAAGAATCGAGGAAAGAATAATTCTAAATAGCATTTTCTTTTGCTTTTTTTTCATGTTTTTATACCTCCCTTGTTATGTTAAAAAAATATGCGTTTCATAAATGAGAAACGCATAGGATGATTAAAGCTCAATTTCACAATCAGGTTCAACCTTTTTGCAAGCTTTAAGAACTGCCTTCATAACCTTTTTCTCGTCTGCGCCATCCTCAAAGTCTACAATCATTTTTTGAGTCATAAAGTTAACAGTTGCAGCCTTGATTCCGTCAACATTTTTAGTTGCTTCCTCCATTAAATTTGCACAGTTTGCGCAATCAACTTCAATTTCGTATGTTTTTGCCATAATACTATTTCTCCTTATATTATTTTTATAATTAAACGATTAAGTACTTGTTTAATTGTTATGATTGAAATATAATAATTTTATTCAAATAAGTCAATAGAATATGACAATACCCTTCCAAAGAGGCTAAAATCATTTCTAATTGGGACAAAATATACTTAAATATCCGTAACTATAGTATTTGTGTGGAGGGTTAAAAAAACATAATCCCATCACAAACATTTTAAGGGAATTATGAAGTTAATTTGTTGGAGGAATCAGGATATGGAGCATAAAGAAGAATTTAATTATGATCAGGTTAAGGCGCATTTGTCTAAGGTGGATAATTTTAGGGTGGTATCTGAGGTTTTTAAGCAGTTGGGAGATACTTCGAGGGTTAGAATATTTTGGCTGTTGTGCCATCATGAAGCATGTGTATTGGATATATCGGAGATGATGGAGATGTCTAGTCCGGCTGTTTCACATCATTTGAGACCCCTTAAAAATAGTGGACTTATTGTGAGTCATAGGATTGGAAAAGAGGTCTTTTATAAAGCAGCTGATACAGAACAAAGTGTTTTGTTGCATAAGATGATAGAAAAGGTTATGGAAATAACCTGTCCAAATTAGTATTTTTAATTATTTAAAGAATTATTTAAAGAAAAATAAAAAATCTTTTTGGAGGAATAATAATTTGGATAGTATTTTATTGTATAAGGGAATAAAACTTTCATATATTAATACTGATTCTAATAATTTAGTCCATAATCATGAGCCTTTAGATAATGTTATGGAAATCAATTATTGCAAAGAAGGAAAGATATGTATTGAACTTAATTCAGGAAGCAAAATGTATCTTGGACCAGGGGATTATTCAATTAACACTATGATGTCTTGCGCTAATTCTAAGATAAAGACAAAAAATGAGCAATATAGTGGAATAAGAATAAGTATTGATTTAGATGAGATAGATTGTGATTCAATAGATATATTTAAAAAATCAGATATATGCATTAATGAAATATATGAGAATTATTGTAGTAAGGGTAGATTTTCATCCTTTGCAGGAAATGAGCTTACAGATAAGATATTTTCGTATTTTTTTGTAGAAGCAGAAAAGCTAAAGCTACCATATTGCAAGCTTAAGATTATTGAACTTTTGCTTTATTTGTTAGATATGAAGCCAGTTCCAATTACTCAGGATTCAAAGTATAAATTAGATCAAGTGGAAATTGTAAGGCAGATTCACTCTAAGCTGGTTATTAATATTGATAATAGATATACTATAGAAGAGTTAGCTAAGGAATATTTGATTAATCCAACAACATTAAAAACAGTATTTAAGTCGGTTTATGGAAATTCTATTGCTGCGCATATAAAGGAGCATAGAATGGAGCATGCGGCAAAGCTGTTGTCTGATTCGGATATGAGCCTGGCAGAGATTGCTAGAGGAGTTGGATATGAAAACCAGAGTAAATTTACTGCTGCATTTAAAGCCTACTATGGTGTATTACCTAAGGAATATCGAAAGCGATAGAAATATTATCAAATTAACTTAAATATCAAATTTTTCTTATAAAACAATAAAAGATTTCTTATAGAACACAAATTACTTATAAATGGAAAAGATAAAATTATAAAATAAAATATAAAATTATATTTTGATTATATGTAAGATTTTGTGTTAATATTTATGGTGTTAAATTAATATTGTTGTGAAAAAAATTATAGAATAATCTGTTTTCTAAAACGTTATAAAGAATAAAAGTAATGGGAGAATAACATTAAAAATGAATAGACAAAAGAAAAAATTATTGTTATCTAATATATCATTTTTGGTTGTTTGTGCGATTATTGCAGGATTATTTTTTTATTCTGGCAATAAGAATAAGAAAGCTACAATACCACCTAGTGATATCAATAAGGTAGAAGATTTGGCAGGGACAAAAATAGGTGTACAGCTTGGAACTACTGGTGACATATATGTTTCTGATTATGAGGGTGATGAGGCAGGAACAATTATTGAAAAATATAACAAGGGTGCTGATGCGATTTTGGCTCTCAAGCAAGGTAAAATTGATTGCATTGTAATTGATGAAGTTGCTGCAAAGAGCTTTATTGCGAAAAATGATGATTTATCTATTTTAGAGGAAGAATTTACAGTAGAGGATTATGCTATTTGTGTTGGAAAAGGTAATGATCAGTTGTTAGCTAAAATAAATGATTCTTTAGAAGAACTATCTAAAAATGGAACAATGGATCAAATATATAATTATTACTTAAACAACGAGGATGGTACTTATGAGCCATATGTTGTTAAGGATATTCCTAGAAACAATGGCACCTTGACAGTAGCTACTAATGTTGCTTTTCCGCCATATGAATATTATGAAAGCAATATGCCAAAAGGAATTGATATGGATTTAGCTAGAGCTATTGCTGATTATCTTGGTATGGAGCTTAAGATTGAAGATATGGAGTTTGATTCTATTATAGTTGCAGTAAGCTCTGGAAAAGCAGATATCGGTATGGCAGGAATGTCGGTAACACCTGATAGACTTAAGAATATAGATTTCTCTGAATCATATGCTACTTCTAAGCAGGTTATTATTGTTCGTAATGGCAGTTCCTTGAGTAAGCAAAGCTTTACGGAGAAATTCAAGCAAAACTTTATTAATGATGGAAGATGGAAATATTTAGTTAAAGGACTTAAAAATACATTAGTTATTACATTGTTTGCTGCTATTATTGGTATTATTTTAGGATTTATTATAGCCATAATAAGAGTAGGAAATAATATGAATGGTTCTTTTGGATTATGGAATTGGTTTTGCAAGCTCTATCTTACTGTAATGAGAGGAACTCCAGCGGTTATTCAGTTACTTATAATATATTATGTTATATTTGCATCTGTAAATGTTAGTAAAATATTAGTTGCGGTAATAGCCTTTGGTCTTAATTCTGCTGCCTATGTAGCGGAAGCAGTAAGAGCAGGAATAATGTCTATTGATAAGGGACAATTTGAGGCAGGAAGAAGTCTTGGTTTATCATTTAATAAAACAATGATTTATATTATTTTGCCGCAGGCTATAAAGAATACATTACCAGCACTAGGCAATGAGTTTATTGCTCTTATTAAAGAAACATCTATAAGTGGTTATATTGGATTACAGGATCTTACAAAGGGTGGAGATATAATAAGAAGTACAACCTGGGAGGCGTTTATGCCATACATTGCGGTTGCGTTGCTTTACCTTATCATTGTTATGATTCTCACATGGGGTGTAAATTGCATGGAGAGGAGACTTAAGAAGAATGAACGATAAAAAACAATTATTGGTAATTGATGAAGCAGTGTTAGATAACAAATTAGATACTTCTGAATTAGAGAGTTCTAAATTAGATGCTTCTAATGATGTTATACTTAAAATAAATAATTTAACTATGGCATACGGAAGTCATGTTGTCTTAGAAAATCTTAATACAACAATCAAAAAAGGAGAAGTTATTTCGCTAATTGGACCAAGCGGTTGTGGTAAATCAACTTTTTTGAGGGTTATGAACATGCTAGAAATTCCTGTGAAGGGTGAAATTATTTTCAAAGGAACAAACCTTGCAGATCCTAATATTGATATAGATTACTATAGAAGAAAAATTGGAATGGTATTTCAACATTTTAATTTATTTCCTAATCTTACTGTTAAAAATAATATTATGCTTGCACCAGTTAAGCTAAAGCTTATGACTAAGGAAGCGGCTAGTGCAAAAGCTGACGAGCTTCTTAATAGAGTTGGTCTTCTAGATAAAGCAAATGTTTATCCTAATCAGTTGTCAGGCGGACAAAAACAAAGGGTTTCTATTGCAAGATCACTTGCAATGAATCCTGACATATTGTTATTTGATGAACCAACATCAGCATTAGATCCTGAGATGGTTGGTGAAGTACTTGAGCTTATGAAGGATGTGGCTAAGCAAGGTATGACAATGGTTGTGGTTACACATGAAATGGCTTTTGCAAGAGATGTGGCAAGTAGAGTAATGTTTATTGACAACAAGACAATAATGGAAGAAGGAATACCTAGTGAGGTTTTTGCTAATCCTAAAAATGAACGTTTGAAAGCATTTTTATCAAGACATTTTCAAGGATAGATAATATTAAGACTGATATAAACTGTTAAGGAGTATGTGATGAAGATAGGTATTGTTTTAGAGGGTGGAGCAATGAGAGGTATGTATACCTCAGGCGTCTTAGATGTTTTGATGGATTTAGACATTCCAGTTGATAAGATTATAGGTGTTTCAGCAGGGGTTTTATTTGGAGTAAACTATGCTTCAAAACAAAAAGGCAGAGCACTAAGATATAACAAAAAATACATTAAGAATAAAAAATATATGGGATTATATTCGCTTCTTACGACAGGCAATATAGTAAATAAAAAGTTTGCATTTTACGAAGTCCCTATGAAGCTGGATTTGTTTGATGATGAAGCCTTCAAGAAATCTAATATTGAGTTTTACGGAACAGTAACAAATGTAAAAACAGGTGAACCAGAATATTTAAGAATAAATAGTGTTTTAGAAGAAATGGAAATACTCAGAGCTTCTTCAGCATTACCGTTTGTTTCTCGCAAGGTTAAGTGGAAGGGAAAAAAATATTTAGATGGAGGTATAGCAGATGGACTTCCAGTTAGAAAAATGAAGGAAATGGGTTGTGACAAGGTAATACTTATCCTTACAAGAGATATTAATTATAGAAAGCAACCTGTTGGAATATTGTTTAAGATTTTTAACAGATTATTTTATCCGTTTAATAGTAGATTAGTAAAGGCTATTAATGATAGAAATCCCAAATATAATGCTAAGGTTGAAGATATTATTCAGATGGAAAAAAATGGAGAAATTTTCGTCATCAGACCTTCAGAGCCAATTAATATAGGTCGATTAGAAAAGGATATAGATAAGCTGCAAGAGGTATATGACTTAGGTATATCTGATGCTAAGAAGAATATTGAAGCATTAAAGAAATATATTGAAAAATAAATTATAAAATAAAAAAGCTAGAACAAGCAATTTTGTTTGTTCTAGCTTTTACCTTCTATTGTTCTAGCTTTTTATTTGTTTTTAGTCATAGGAATATGTTCAAGATTACAAGCATGGATATTATCTTCAATGCTTCTGTCATCTGCTTGAGATATAAGAATGTCCCTTGCACGTTTGGCCTGATTAATATCAGTATGGCGACTTGGACCACCGACACAACCACCTATACATGCCATTCCTTCGATAAAGTCCGCTGGTAATTTGCCTGCCTTAAGCATAAGAAGAGCTTTCTTACATTCATCTGCACCATCACATACTTCTACTGTTATATTACTTGTATCTGTGCCGGCTTCTTGCATTGCCGATAAAACAGCAGCTGAAACACCTCCAACGTTTCCAAAACGTTTGCCGTAAACACTTGCCTGTTGATTAATGTTTTCTTCTGGAATAAGTGTTACATCCTTTGCCTTTAGAATTGCACGAATCTAGCCATATGTAAGAGCGTAGTCTGCGTTAAGGTCCTCATGACCTTTGATAACCTCACTTTTTTTAGGATGACAGGCGGGATTTCATCCTACATTCGGAATACATCATGATAACCAGCTTAACGCCTTTAATTTAGCAGATGATCTTATAGAGCCATATAGAGCTATTGTGGATATAGTTGCACATAACAACATTGGTTCAAACATACAGCTTTCAAAAAATGAAAGAAGAGAAATTGCGCATGTATTACATAATGCATGTATGATAGATGGTGCAAAAGTAAACGTGATGTCAGCTATCGATACGATGGTTGAAAGCTTAAAGCGAATTATATTGGATGACAGTGATGAGAAATTAATTCTTCCCATCGTTTTGCCGATAGAGAGCATGGAAGGTATTACAGAATGAGGTTAATAGCAATACTAAGTCCAACAGATAAGTGGGGGACAAAGACTGAATATGCACGGCTTAGAAAATTCCTCTTAAAGGATGGCTATATAAGAATAGGTCCAGAAGTATTTATGCGTGTAGTACAGAATAGAAAGGCTTCCGAGAAGCATTAC
>JAQYAV010000113.1 GCA_029338675.1 Lachnospiraceae bacterium | reverse complement strand
AAAACTCTTCTATAACCTTCTTCTGAGCTTCTATATCCTCGTCTGTATCAGCCTCATCATTAACACTTGGAGCGCTCTTAGCAATATAGCCATCCTTATATGAACCAGAAATATACTCATAATCCCATAAAACCCAACCATCTGAAGTTTTATCCAAGTAGAACTCATAATCCATTGTTCTGCCAAATGGAACCGCATAAGGAATTTCTATCTTATTTCCATCTTTATCATATTTATACGTTGTATCTTGATATTCATAATAGAATGTAACTCTGTAATATTCTCTCTCAGAGTTTCCACTTTCTCTTACAATAAGATGTGCCTCCTCATTACCAACTGAGTCTTCAGGAGTAAATTCCGTTTCTAATGTTCTAATCATACTCGCCCTAGTTTTCTCTGGGTTGTCATCTGAAACATATTTCTCTAATTCCGCCTTATCACCCTTGTTAGCAGCACTAATAATATTTCTAATTACCTCTTCCTGAGCTGATGTGTCATCTTCATCTACATATACCTCAGTTGTTTCATACACCTCAGTTGTTGTACTAATTGTATTATATTCAGTTGTATTACCAGACATTAATTTGGAAACGTCATCTATGCCACCATTCCCCTTATTATTAAGAACAACTATACCTATGATCGCAATTACTGCAACGCCCCCAATTATTCCCGCTATAAGACCTTTATTATTTTTCTTAGGTGGTTCTGCAGTAAATTGCATGGGCTGTTGTATATCTTGTTGCTGCATAGTTTGGTTTGGCATTCCGCCTTGATTTTGTTGAACATTGGGCTGACCGTTTGGATACTGTTGCCCTGGTTGATTATTGAAATTGTTATCCATATCTTATATTTTACCCCCATAGTTTATTTTTTAAATTCGATTTTAGTATATAATTTCAACTATGTCAAATAAGATGTAGTATATAAAAGCAATACTTATATACTTTATACTACTAATGCATCTTGATGATTATATACCAAAATTATTCATATTATCAATTAAAATTAAAAAAAATTAGAATTAATTCTGTAAAAAAAACAAAACAAATATATTGCTACAATTAGTCCTATCGTGTCCGTTGATGTCAATCTACAAATGGGTATAGTATATAGTAAAGAATTATAGAGGTCTACATTACATTTTGTAATGTGGGCCTTTTTTGCGCGCAAAATTCTTAAATTATTATTTAGAAAGGATACTATAGTGAACAATAGTAATTTGAGAGTTAATGAAATATTGTTAAAAGCTGTTCAAGATGGTATAATCGATATTACGTTAGTTGAACAAAATCTTGAAGTGAATGAAAGAAAAAAATATCTTGATATTCATTCTGAACGATTTAAGATTTGGCAAGGAAATGATGGGAAATATTATACTTATTTACCAGTTGACGAATTATCTAATAAGAGAAAGAAGGTAAAAAAGAGCTTTAGAGAAGATATTGAGGATGCAATAATTAAGCATTATAAGAAACAAGAAACTAATCCAACTGTTGAAAAAGTCTTTGATATGTGGATAGATGAAAAATTAGAATATGGTGAGATTACTAAGCAAACATATTCAAAGTATAAGAATAATTTTATTAGGTTTTTCAAAAATCCATATTATAGTATTGATGGAACACGAATAGCATATGTTACAGAAGATATGTTAGAGCAATTCATACGAGGAACTATTTCAAAATTAGAATTGTCTCAAAAAGCATATGCAGATATGAGAATACTAATTAATGGAATTTTTAAATACGCCAAAAGAAAAAAATTCACACAATTGAGTATTTCATATTTTATGGGAGATTTGCAACTTTCTAAGAATATATTTAGCAAGAAGATAAAGCGTGTTGAAGATGAAATATTTTTGGAGGAAGAAATACCGCAAATTATACAATATCTTGAGAAGCGTGATGATATTCATAGTAAAGGCTTGCTGTTAGCTTTTCTGACAGGTGTTAGAGTTGGAGAATTATCTGCATTAAAAATTTCAGATATTAATTCAAAAATATTAAAGGATAGTAATATTGCAAAGAATTACATTAATATAGAAAGAACTGAAATTAAATACAGAGGTTGTGATGGCAAATGGATAGTTGATGTACAGGAATATCCAAAGACGGATGCAGGAGTAAGAAATATAATTGTTAATGACAATGTAATGGAATTAATAAGACAGATTAGACAGTTGAATCCATTTGGCGAATACTTGTTTATGTGTAACAACAAAAGAATAAGAGGACACGCATTTAATAAGAAGCTTGGAAGAGTTTGTACAGCATTGGGAATAAATAAGAGAACGATGCATAAAATTAGAAAAACATATGGAACAACACTATTAGATAGTAATGTTGATGAAGCAACTGTGGCTGAAATGATGGGCCATAAAGATATATCTACAACTAGAAAATATTATTACTATAGTAATAAATCGGATTGTAAAAAAGTTGAACAGATTACAGGAGCTTTACAGGCATTTAATAACTATAGTTCGATGTAAAAAGTTCTCACGGGTTCTCAAAGTGAAATGGACAAAAGGTATGAAAAATAAGGGGTTGAGGGCTGTTAACATATAGTTCGATTCTCTCATCCCCTGCTTGAAGCTTTGAAACATAATTGTTTTGAAGCTTTTTTTTACTTTATAGGATTAGGGTGTCAAAAGGTCACTGACCTTTGATATATATTTGTACCTTGAAAACTTAACACGATATACCAAACTACATCGATATTTGGTAAAATATAAGTATCAAATATCGAGGTGATGCTAATGGCTTTTGTAGC
>JAQYAV010000112.1 GCA_029338675.1 Lachnospiraceae bacterium | reverse complement strand
ACCAATTCTCTTTATGAGGTAGGTATTGTCTGGACATACGATTGGTGGCATCTGTCGAGCTTGGCAGATGCCCTTTTTATTATAAGTACATTTTGCAATCTAGAAAGGAGCACGGATTATGGATACATTTATTAGTAGGATTAAAAGAGATAATGTGGAAGTGCCTCAAGAGAAAAGAAAAGAATTAGGTGAAAAGCTTTATAGACTCATGACTATGGGTGGTATGATGGTACTCGATTATTTCAGCCTATTTGATAAAAAGTACATAACGCTTAAACCTATACAGTTTAATGATAACGGTTTCTATTTTACTTATAATTATTTTGAAGATGATATTTGGGAATCTGCAGGGTATAATGAAAAAAAGGGATATTTTTGGAGTAATAAAATAGGAAATAGTCAGTTTGGATTGGCTGTAGTAGCTGGCTATACATTAGAAAGAGAGTATTTATCTGGCATACCAATAATTGATTTAAATGGGAGCATAAGAACTTGTTGGGGCTCTTTGATGTGGGTTAATACAGCGCTAGGAGAAAGCTATAAGTTTAAACATGATGATCCTTGGGAGCAGTACTTGATTTTAAAGGAATTAGGAAAAGAAAATAATTATTCGGCTGATAATTTTACATGCTTCTGGGATATGTTAAATGGATTTAGAGGAATGATGGATATAATAGCTGTTACGCAAGGAATCCCTGCTCTAATTGAGGAATTGGACAAACCTCAAAGAAGTGATGAAAGTGATAGCAATTATAAATTTAGATTAGAAAGGAAGGAAGATATCGAATTTTTACTTTTAAAAATTAACCAATTCAAAGATAGCAGTACTGTGCCTGTTCAAGAGCAGTATGAGTATATGATTAGCTTAGTAAGGAATGCCTTCATTCTTTCCTATGATAAGGATATTCTGGAAAAGTATGAAGCAAATGATTTAGATGTTTTATATTATAGGATTTTCATATATGGATATACCGGTGTAATTGGGCGTATTATTGCAGATGTGTACTCAAAGGATTTTTGGGAAGTTTGGGAACGTATTAAAGATGTGGCTAAAAGAGAGCCCAATGACCATGCAAGTTATGCTTTTGAAACTGATGAAATGTTTTTCGTATCAAAAGATGATTTAGTTTATTATTGGAGAAGGGAAAAGCCAATTGATTTTAGTGACGAAATGCAAGAATGGTTGCATAGCCTTAAAATCAGATTTAATGAAATAATGGCTCAAGGTGTTGATATGCATTCGCCTTTGAAGCGGATTAAGAATATCATGGATTTTGCTGAAGAACACTATTTTCAGGCCTACTTCTTTAATGACTTCCTCAACGAAACAATGGAGCACATAGTGGATAGCAAATATATGGCCCTGTGGCAGCTTTTTGATGAAGTTTTACATGTTCCTGAGAATTTAAAGGCAGCTAGTGTGTTATTTGAAATTGATCATCCACAGATTAGCACCTCGCGTAGATGTGACCACTGGTTTTGGTTGGATGATGAGTATAAATTCAATAAGGGACGCCAGAGCATGCGTAGGTTTATCGCTTTGATGGCCAATAACGAGCTAAGAAATGAAGTTTTTGGTTTTTAAGAAGTGAGATATTGTCGAGGAAGGAGGAAAATGAACTATGATATACCCTTTACTCAGTTTATATGATGGTACGGAATTTACCTATACTGATTTACAGGATGATGGGAAGATTATTGTTTATGTGGAAACACCTGATGTAATAGATGGCTTTCATAGCCTTGAATGTGTTTTGCCAGATTATGCAATTAGGAATGTTCAGGGTTATTCCGAATCAAAACAAAACAAGATACTTGAGATTATTAAGAATAACGTGGATAAAATAATGGCGCAGTGCGTTACTTTCAAAGAGTATGCTACACTGATAAACCAAATCGAAGAACTGACCAAAAAAGTTGAGTTCTATGGGGATTCTGTAGAATTGTTGTTGGAAGAAATAGTGGATTTTAGGCTAGAAAGCATAGGTGAAGGTAAAGCTAAGCCTTTTGAATTAAGCCCAGAAGCGGAAGCTTTAATGCAGAGGAACATAAAAGGTGAAAGACCTGCCTCTAGAATTATTGATTTAAGGCAAAGCTCATCCAAAGAGTAAATCAGTAAAAAATAGGACCCTAAGAAGTGATAATGGCTTCTTAGGGTCCGTTTTTCATATACTGTTAGAAAATATATATAGGTTCAGCTTTATCTTTGGCCATGATTAGAT
>JAQYAV010000111.1 GCA_029338675.1 Lachnospiraceae bacterium | reverse complement strand
CTGCATAAAATACTGAATTACCCGAATCTATATCTTTTTTAAAACAAGATATTTTCACCAAGGGATAAGTGCGCCCTTTTTTAGTCCTAAAATATAATCGATATTTTTTAAATTTCTTATTGACATTTATTAGCTGGACTTTTATTTTGCAATTTCTAACATTTTCTCAAGTGGAAGATTTGAAAGCTTCATTAATTCGTCACTTAAAATAACCTCCTGCTTTTGTTCAAGCATTGCATTTTTAACTTTCTCTAACGTTACCTTCTTCATATTCGGACATATCTGACTTATCTTTACCTGATGAAATTCTTTTTCAGGATTCTTTTTCTGAAGCTCGTAAAATACGCCTATTTCTGTGCACACAATAAACTCCTTATGTTCACTTTTTGTTGCATAATCAATTATCTCACTTGTACTTCCAACAAAATCTGAGATGTCACATATTTCTTGTCTACATTCAGGATGAGTTAGTACCTTTGCATCTGGAAATAATTCCTTTGCTTTGTTTACATCTGCGATTCTTATTCCATGATGCACATGACAAAATCCATCATTAAAAATAAAGTTTTTTTCAGGAAGCTTATTAGCTATGTATCTTGCCAAATTTTGATCAGGTATAAAAAATATATCCTTATTAGGAAGGTTCTGGCATATTTTAAGTGCATTATCACTCATCCTTGTTGTTGCCGCGTTATCTGCATATATATTCATAAACATCCTCCATTCTTATTTTACCTATCAGCATAGTAGGTATTGCAAATATAATAAAACCTATTACCTACTATGGCAACAGGTTTACTTAATTTCTATAATTATTTTTTGTTATTTCATTAAATCTGCAAGGGTTTTACTGTCCAAATAGTCATTAACAACGGAATTTAGCCCTTCCCAAAAATCAATTGTCTGACATTTGTCTCTTCGATTGCATTTTTCTGCTCCCTCCGCCAAACAAGATACTGGTGCTAAATCTCGTTCTGTAATACGTAGGATATCACCTATGGTATATTGCTCTGGCTTTCTTACAAGTCGATATCCTCCACCTTTTCCCTGAATCCCTTCCACCATATTATTTTTTTTCAATGGCGGAATGATTTGTTCTAAATACTTAAGTGACAGGTTTTGTCTACCTGCAACCTCCTTCATCGGAACATATCCATCCTTTTGGTGCTGTGCAATATCTAACATTACTCTAATTGCATATCTTCCTCTGGTTGAAATCATTTTATGCCTCCCCAATTAATGCTTAATAAATTAACTCTAAATGAAGCTTATCATTCACAAGATAAGACTCTACAAAGTTTGAAATTGAATAGATTGATGGATATCCATCGTGTTCCCCATCATCAGCCTTACAAACTCCTTTTTCTTCTTCTGTTGTTTCTGTTGTTTCTGCTACAACTTCAGTTGTTTTAGAATCTGAATCAATTGCAATTTCAGCACTAGTATTAATTTCATAATATATTGCATTTGACCTTTTTTCAAATTTAAAATTAGGTGCTGCACTTGTAGTTCCAATTGTAAAAGCTAATGAAATTGCCAAGATTTTCCTACCTAACATCATCTTGTTCTCCTCCTTAATTATTTATCTATATCAACTACATAAATGTAGATTATTTTTAGCAATTAAAAACAAATAAAAAAGATATAATAATGAATATCACTATTATATCCTTTTAGTATTTATTATCTTGTTCTACCTGGTATTGGATTTAATCGATTTTCTTCTTCATAAATGTCAACTAATTTATGTTGTCCATTGTTTGGTATTTGAACAAAACCAAGATGTCTAAGCACTTGCCTTATCGGTTCTTTTATCTGCCTATTAACATCAATGAATCTTTCATCCACGTGTCTTGTTTCATCTTCACACCATACACAATTTCTCCAATCTATAAACAATCCAAATGCATATTGACCAACCTCATATTTATAGTCACCTAATCCATAGTTTTTTATAAATTCTATTAATTCGTCAGTTATCTTTGCACCTTCAAAATCAAAAACTGCTGTAAGTATATCTTTTGTTTCATTGAAATATATACAAAAACCATTTTTTGCAGCTTCTTGTGAAATTCCATTATATGCCGAAAATTGTGCTAGTTGGACAAACTCAAAAGGCATATTAACTTTTTTATTTAGTGAACCATTATTCAATTTTCTTTTTTTAGTAAATAACCCCATATTAAAAATGCCCCCTTAATAAATTTCTTTCCAATATCCCTCTACATAAACTTTTTCATAATGTCCTTCCTCTTTATGATGAACTGTTCCAACCTTGAATTTATCGTACAATCCACCTCCGTGATAACCTCCGTGTGAAAAGTTACAAGTGTTATGATTCCTCTCATATATTGCGTGTGCTGTTGTACTCATATTAGGATCGTTTTCATCATAATATCCATATTTCCATTCATAATAGTCCCTTGTGTAGAATTTTTTATTACAATCTTTTGCCCCATCAGCTTTTCTTACTTCACCATTAATAATTACAGCCTTATCAAAACCATTGCAAACCACATATTCAAATTCTTTATAAACTGGTTCATCCCAAGCCGCCTTATCAACAACCCATTTATTTTCATAATGTGCAGAAACCCATTTTCTTTCCTTATATTTAGCTGTTATATTTCCATCATTTTTGGGAGCTGCACCATTTTTTCTTATTAGTTTAATCTGTATTGCTTCAAGTCTATATGAGTAACCAGCTGTACCAGCTCTTTCTCCGTTTTTGGACCATCCCATCCATCCAAAGTTTTGTGCGTGAACCCTATAATATACATCATAATAATTTGCAATATTTCCAGTTAATCTAACTTCTATTGCTTCAAGTCTTTTCGATTGTCCTTGTGTTCCACTCATTTCACCATTTCTGCAATATCCCTGCCATCCATAGCTCTGTATATGAGTTTTATATTCTATTCCACCACCATATGTATTGTCATTTAATCTAACTTCAATTCCTTCAAGTCTTTTTGCTTGTCCAGTTGTTCCAGCAACTCCCCCATATTTTTTCCAAGTTCTTTCCCAACCATAAGTTTGAACGTGTGTACGATATGTTACATATGGTTCTTCATTAATTGTTTTCTTCGGAATAATCTGTATTTTTAATTCTTCAAGTCTTTTCGATTCTCCAGTAGTTCCAGCTAAACCACCATTGTACACCCAACCTTGTGCATCACCATAAAGCTGAATATGTGTAGAATATCTTACATCATAATAATTCGCTAAATCTCCAGTTAGTCTTATTCTAATTCCTTCAAGTCTTTTCGATTGTCCTTGTGTTCCAGCTGATTGTCCATTACTAACCCAAGGCATCCAACCAATATTTTGAACGTGAACTTGATATTCAATGCTTCCAAAGTATCCAGTGTTGTTTGTAAATTTAATTGCAACACTTTCTAATCTCTTTGACATTCCTCTCGTTCCTAGAACTAAGGTTTTAATCCCTTTTTCATTAACAATCCTGCCATCCCTATTACCAAAATTTTGTATGTGAACTCTTCCACTCATTCCAATTTTCTGTTGTGCTGCATTTAAAGTTAAGGTTCCTGGTATTATACCTATAACCAAAAATACTATCATAAAAAAAGTCATCAGTTTTTTCATATATATTCCCCCTTCAAGTATTAAGTTTTCAAGTTATCGTCATAACTTCCTGCTAACATTATAACACCCATTGGGTGTTTTTTTAATCATCCAGTATACATTCTTCAAGAGCTTTTCTCTTTGCGTATATAATACTGCACAACATCATAATCTCTCTGTTATTTTCAAGCAACTGACTCTCAATATTATTATTTGTTATAGGGCTGTTGTCAATACTGATTGACCTTTTTGTGCATATTTCACTCAAATAGTCTAAATAGTCATTAATTTTTGATACTATTTTCTTGTCTTGAGCGATCTGATTAATCATTTCAGCATTGTTCATGATCCATCCTCCTATTCATAAATATCACATTCAGCAATATCATCCATATTAATCTTTGTAGCTTCATTTCTCTTTGCAAGTTCTACTTCTAATACGGATTTAAGAGCTATCG
>JAQYAV010000110.1 GCA_029338675.1 Lachnospiraceae bacterium | reverse complement strand
TAAGCAAGTTGTATTATATAAATAATTTGTTTGATATATAGAGCAAATATAATTAAGGGAACAATATATGATGTGTATATTGTTCCTGCATATATAACATATTTTTGAGGAATGAAAATGAAAAAAATAATGAGAGTATGTAGCCGCTTTTGCAGGCGAATATCAATATCATTGTTTATTGTGTTGAGTATAGTTGTATCATTGTTTGCCTTTTTATATTGCGATATTGCAAATAAAATAATAAGGGATGAAAAAAAAGATATAGATAGATGTAAATATTTGGTTGACGTACCGTATTTGGTGTATGGTGATAGTGAGATTATAGATAGCATAAGTAAAGCAAACATAAAAAATGTAGATATTATTGTTAATGGGTTGACAGAATACGTTGGCGAAATAGAAATGCCAAGATTGATAGAAATATCGATGACTGATTCTATATATAAGTATCCAATTATAACAGGACGATATCCAAACTGTAATGATTTGAGAAACGAAAATACACCGTGTCTTGTATTAGGAAAAGCCATGAAACGGTATACATATAGAAAAAACGATAATGATTATATATTAGTGAATAATTCAGAGTATATTGTCACAGGGTATATAGGATTAAAAACGTCAAATATTTTAGATTATTCTGTAATTCTATTTTATTCTAATGTTAGTGAGGAGATAAAAAAAGATATATATTATTATGGGGATAAAATGGGTGTAATGGTGCATTTTTTGTCAGACATATCTGAAGATGCAGTAGATGAAATTGAGAACAATGCAATTGATAATAATTATGTAAGGACTGAGGATGAGCTTTTTTTTGCTAGTGGGCAGAAAGAGAAGATATATAGGATTATGGCGATGTGTATATATTTATTTTCTGTGGTGTTAATAGTTTTAGTAATGTATTATTCATATATTATTAGGCGAAAGGAATATGCAATAAAGCGTACTTTTGGATATTCTTACTTTAAATTGTTATGGGATATATTTATAGTTTTTATGATATACATTTTCATGGGGGTAATACTTAGTCAAGGACTAGTTATATTGGTTAGTGGCTTAGATGCTGTTGTATCGGATATAAAAAGCATAATAAGCGATAATGTTGTAGGAGTGTTAAAGTATGTAGTATCAACAGTTTTGCTAGTAATGATTGTACCTGCTGTTCAGCTTAGGAAGGAAGAATTGATAAATATTGTAAGGAGCAATTAAAAAATGAAGACAAATATATTTTACGGAATTTGTCAGATCTTAAAAGGAAAAATATTATCAATATTGACATTGGTTATGATGACAATTGGAATCATAATGATAATGTATGCGGAGAAAATATATATAGATGGTCATTATAATTATTTACTAATAAAGAATAATATTGATGAAAACACAGATGACATAATGAAGATAGATATGTTTAGATATATTTATGGTGAAAATGAAGAATATAACCAAATTGAAAAATTTTTTTGTTGGCTAGAAAATCAACCTGAAATAAAATGTTGTGGGGCATATAACTATGATTATGATGAAAATATGCTCTTCTTGTATGGTAATATTGGAAAATTGTATGGGCTTGATTGTTCTAAAGAAGAAAAATTGTGTGCCTATATAGGTGAAAGAATGAAAAAAAGTGACAAGATATTTATTCCCCAATATGGTGAGTACGCTGAGTTTGAGGGTGAGATAAAGGGGGGGAAGAAATTTATTGCCCTTGATAATGATGAGTTTAATAATGAAATTGTAAAATTGGATGAAAGTATTGTTGTTAATGTAACTAGTTATGTCAATAAGAACAAAGTGTTTTTATGCGAATATATAAATTATTTTTTTTATGTGATAAACGATAATTATGATAATGAAACAACAAAAAAAATGATTATGGATAAGGCAAAAGATTTTGATTTGGATATTGATAAGATATATAGTGTTAGTAGACTCGGTCAAATATGGAGAGAACAATCGTTGGAGGAAAGTGGAGAAAAGTACCTCATGCCAGTTGTATTGGTTGTAATTGCTGTACTTTCGTTACTAATTGTTCAGATGATATCATATATTAATAATAGAAAAGATGCTGGAATACTAATGGTTTATGGTCTAAGTTATCAAGATGTTTGTGATATATATTTTTTTGAAATGGTAATTAAAAATATATTTGCATTTGTACTTGGTAGCTGTTATTGGATGGTGAATTTAGAGATTTTTGGAAATAGAAATAAATTCTTTTTAGTGGTTTTCTTTATTACAAATTTAGCGGTAATTATATTAGTGAGTTATCTTTGCAATTTGATTATAAGATTATTAATGAGAAAAAAAGAAATTGTTGATTTTATAAAAAAGGGATAAGGTTTGGAAATATGATTGAGTTGAAAGATGTATGTAAATCGTATAAAGGTAGCACATACCAAACAAATGTAATAAAAAATGTATGTATAAAGATAAATGATGGTGATTTTGTCGGTTTGGTAGGCAAGTCGGGGTGTGGAAAGAGTACATTGCTTAATATTATTGGATGTATAGACAGTATGGATAGTGGAGAATACTATTTGGATGATATATGTGTAAATAGTTTGTCTAGAAAACAAAAGGATAAGTTGAGAAAAGAAAAAATAGCTTTTATTTTCCAAAACTATGAGCTTATGGAAGGGTATACTGTTAGGGAGAATATTGAAATGCCTATGAATGTACGAGGTATTTCAAGAAATGAAAAATCAAGGCGTATTATTGATATAGCAAAAAGATTAGGAATAAATGGTATTTTGGATAAATATCCTAAGGAGATATCAGGAGGAGAGCAACAAAGAGTTGCTATTGCTAGAGCGTATACGATGGATTGTAAATATATTTTAGCTGATGAACCTACAGGAGCTTTAGATGATAAAAATACAAGAGAGATACTTAGTATTATGAAAGAACTTAACAAAGAAGGGAAAACAATTATTATGGTTTCTCATGATAAAGAAGTGGTTGGAGAGTGTGATTATATTTTGGAATTGATTGATGGGACAGTATAGAGAGGAATTTATGAAGAAAAAAATATATATAACATTGATTACTATTTTAATAATGGTTGCTGCTTTATTGCCAATGATTTTAAAGAAAGGCACGAAGAATAGTGATGATATAGCTGTGGAGAATATAACATATAGTAGCGAAATTAGATTTACTGAAGATAGCCAAGAAGAAATTCCTATACAGTGGTATATATTTGATGACAAGAAGGCGAAAACTAAGTTGCAGGTGCAGCTAACATCAGGGGAAGCTGTTTTTGCTACATATTCTAGTGTATCAAATAGCGGGAAAGAAATAGAGATTAAAGAAATAGAAGATTATGTTGAGAGAAATGAAGTAGCTGAAATAAAAAGAGAGACTATTGATTCGTCTGGAGAATTTGTTATTGATATAGATAATTATGGATTAGAAAAAGGAAAATATTATTTTATAATCACAGGAACAGCAGACGCTAGAGGTTCTGTTAAGTTCACATTTTATGACGAGTAAATGGCTTGTGTTCTTTGGTAAAATAATTAAATTTAGTTACTAAAAAAGAATTGCAGATATGAATTCTGATGGGAAAGTAAATGCAATAGATATGACATTGTTAAAAAGAAAATTAATGGGTAATTAAGGTTAAATGTATTAAAGGTTGACTGTCGAATATATTTAGTTTAAGTAATAGATGTACTAAGAATTGGTAACCACCTTTGCGATTATAGATTGCAAAGGTGGTTATTTTTTTGCTACTTTTAAGATAAAAAGGCTGATTACAATAAAACTATATTGAAAAATAAAAATAATTTATCGTAAAACGATAAAAATGTATTGACTTTTAAAAATGGCGAGTATATAATGTGAAAAAGATGAGATATAGGCTACTTTATTTTGGTGGCTAAATATGGATTTTATATATGGAGGTTGTTATGGATAAAGCAGAAAAACAAAAGAATTTATCAAAGGCGTTAAAGCTACTTGATTTTGTGGTTGCAGTTTTTGTAATCGCATTTTTCGGAGGAATAATAATTGTTAAGTACAATCATGAAGGACTTCTTTCGGCAGACTTCGATACCTTGCTTGACACAAGTTTAGTTGTGGCATCGGGAATTTCAATCATTGTATGTATGGCGATTTTATTTTTCTTCCTAGGTGTGTGCCATGAGATTGGAATTGATAATTCATTTTCTCTCGAGAATGCTTCTGGCTTACATAAAATGGCAATGTTAGGTGGAGCCTATAGCATGATCTACCTAATTAGAGAAATATTTCAGTTGGTATCAGGAACTCATGGAGTAATAACTCTTGGATACAATGTTATTATGATTTTCATTGGAATTGCATTTCTTGGAGTAGCAGAGTGCTTATCAAGATTGGTTAAGAATGCTCATGAGATAAAGCTTGAAAATGATTTGACTATATAGGAATGGTTCAGCCGACCTGCAGCTATATAATAATTAAGGAGGAAAAGAAATGATTGTTATAAATCTAGATGTTATGCTTGCCAAACGAAAGGTAAGTGTAACGGAACTATCGGAAAAGTTGGGAATCACAATGGCCAACGTTTCTATTCTGAAAAATGGGAAGGCCAAGGCTGTTAAGCTAGATACTCTTAATAAGATATGTGAGATATTAGAGTGTCAGCCTGGAGATATACTAGAATATAGAGCAGATAGCTAGACACTTAGATGACAGTTATACGGTATCGGTTGAAAGATATCGGTTAAAGGAAATCAGATAAAGGATGACAGTTAAAAAATATTAATTAAAAGGCATCAATAAGAGGATATCAGTTACAGAAATAGATATATAATTAGAGTTTGAAATTAAAAAATATATTTGGAGGTGTAAAAATGGATAATCTAGAAATAACAAATGACATATTATGGAAGCCGCCTGTTACAAAGGAAAGGCATTCATTTCGAAAAGCATTTTGGATATCCCTTTTAGTTGCAGCAATTAATTTTTCGGTTTTTCTGTGGATAGCATTTGCATCATTTGAGAGTTTTTCTTTCGGAGCCCCATGTCAGACAACAGAGTTTACAACAATAGGTACAATTATAGTGCTTTCTTTTGTAATCATACCGAGTTTGTTCTTCTGGTGTTATATGATTAGGGAAACAATATATTTAGCAAAAGAAAGTTGTGAGAGGGGTTCGGATATATTCTGTTTGTGGTTAGATGGAATCGTTGCTAGTATCATAGGTTGTATTATTTCAGTGTTTCCTGTGCCACTTATATTTTATATAGTTTGTAGCATACTTAACCTTTTTGAAAATATCTTCAACATATATGATGTAGTGCCTGTGATGTAGAGTTTAAGGTGAGTTACACATTAAATATACTCTTTATATTGATTTTGATATGGATGACTATAGATATAGGTTGAAGCGTGGAAAGGAGCAGTTTTTATGGGGAAAATAGGCCGTTTTTTGAGGGTGTTATTTTTTTTGACCTTTTTTAGCGTAATTTTACTGTTTTTAGTGTATTTGAAGGTGAAACCAAGTGTAAAAATGGGAACAGATTTTGATGAATATAAGGCTGAAAAAGGTGTGGTAATTAGAGAAATACCAAAGCAAGGTAAGGATATAAAATATATGTTTTCTCATGGAGGGTTAAGGAGAGTTGATATGTATGCATTTACATTAGATGGGGTTGGATATCAAGAGTTTGTTAATGAATGCATGGAAGTATATTCCATAGATCCTAAGAAGAAAGATGAGAATAAACCTTATGGATATGATTATTGGTACAACATGAAAGTTGAGGATATTAATAAAGAACTCTATAAGTTGGATGAATTTCCGAAATATCTAAAATTCAAAGAAGTAATAGATGATGATATTGGCGAATATAAAGTGATTGTATATTCTCCGAAAGGAAGTCATACTACAGGTTTTGGAATAGTTGGAAATCCCAAAACAGGAAGGGTTGTTTGTTACAGCGTGGGTACTCTTAGATGATAGATAAGGAGAAAAGTAGAAGGGAGTTAGGATGACTGCCTAAAAACTTAGTAATAATATGGAGGTGGATGAGATGAATGAGATGAACAGCATAAATGAGAAGAGCAACATAGATGATATGAACAAAATGAATAGCATGGATGAGAAGCGTGGAATGAAAGACATAAGCGAAATGAACAGCATAAATGAAAAGAGCAACATAAATGATATGAACGAAATGAATGGCACAGACGAGAAGAACGACATGAGTGGAATTGAAGACATGAGCGGCATGAACAAAACAGGAAATACCATGACATATGCTCAGTATGATGAGGTTGTAAATAGAATACGTGAGGAGGAAAATGCCAAAGTTGAGAAGAAGATAAGTTTCTTTAAAAATGTAGGTATACCTGCATTTGTAGTTGCTGCAATTCTCACCTTCTGCTTATATAAAAGTCTTAGTGGAATAAGTATGATGTTTGCTGTTGCGGCTGTAGTAGGATATGTATATTATTCAACAAAGAAACTTGAGCAAAAATGGAAGGTTGGAAATTGGTTATGTGTAGGAGTGATGGGACTACTTGCGATATCTGATTTTCTTACTGGAGATGTAGAAATTCTTTTTTACAATAACCTTGGAATATTATTAATGTTTTTTGTGTTGGTTATATATACCTTTATGGGAGAAACCAACTGGAATATGTTAAAGAGCATTTACACATGCACAGAGATGTTTTTTGCTACTGCCGATGGAGGGCTATTGTTTTTATCAGATCTCAAATTAGCTAAGGTAAAAAAGCAAAGAAGGATACCACGAAATGTAATATATGTAGCTATAGGTATCGTTATTGCAGTACCAATGCTTTTAGTAACTGGAGCATTGCTAAGTTCGGCTGATGAAATGTTTGCTAAGCTCTTTGTAAAAATCTTTTATGCATTTGATTATATTTCTTTAGAGAATTTTAATATTGGAACAGTAGTTGGTATTACTTTCACATTTTGTGTTTTTTTAACTATATTGTATGGAACAGTAAGATATGTAAGTCAAAATGATGACAGCAAGGAATTTTCAGATTGTAAAAAGATTAATCCATTAATAGCTATCATAGTGCTTATGCCAATGGCATTTATGTATGGTGTATTCTCACTTATGCAAATTGTATTTTTATTTGGCGGGGCTCTTCCTGAAAATTATGATTATGCAACCTATGCAAGAACAGGCTTTTTTCAGTTACTTGCTGTATGTATAATCAATTTGATAATGGTACTTTTGGTGCAAAATATGTTCAAGTCCCACAAGGTAGAAAAAATTCTTTTAGTTATTGTATCGGCTTGTACATATGTAATGCTTGCTTCAAGTGCATATAGAATGATTTTATATGTGGAAAAATATAATCTTACTAGACTTCGTGTGAAGGTTCTTTGGGCGTTAGTTCTTATCGCAGTACTTTTAGTAGGTGTTATGATAAAAATATTTAAGGATAACTTTAAGCTATTCAGATATATTGTTGCAGTGGTTTCATTACTTTACGTGTGCTTATCATTCAGCCATATGGATTATTTTATTGTTAAGTATAATAAATATGCCAGTGAGAAATATGGTGTAAATCTTGATTATAACTACTTGAATAGATTATCTTCTGATGCAGCAGGTGCAATTATTGAGTTTGATAATCAGGAGATGTTTGAAAATTATTTTATTATAGATGGTACATTAAATAGACATAATAGTGAATCAGTTAGAAACTTTAATTTATCAAGATATAATGCTCAAAAATGTGTAGAGGAGCATAAGAAAATGGTTTCAAAAAAGTAAATTTAAGGTCAAATTAGGTCAAAATCCAGGGGTCAAATGAAAAATTAAATTCCACTTAGATTCCTTTTGACCCCGTATTTTCGATTTTAAGCAACTTTTTCAAAGCTACCCTATATAAAAATAGCCTGAAAAGTGTTATAATTCGTAGCATGAAGTCTGTTTTTGCGCATAGCAAACAGACGACTGGAGCAGTTTGAGAAAAAATAAATTCCACCCGTCTATCATCATTTTTTGTGTGGCTTGAGTGGTTATTTGTCTGCTCATAAATTTAATCGTGATTAGTTATCACGATGTTCGATTAATTCCGGTTTAAGCATGACATCGTCTGGGGAGACTTTAAACTGTCCTGCTAATGCCGGGATTTTTTTGTCCAAAAGTAAAGCAGCTAAATCAAAAGGTGTTGCTCCGTTTAGACTATGATATTGTCAATATTGGTTTACACTTTATTCTCAAGAATGTTCGACCTTATGCAGCCTCCTGTAGTGAAGCATAGTATTGTTGTCGCTTAACCATCGGAGGTAACCCACCGTTAGCAGAGCAGATCCTCCGGTTATTC
>JAQYAV010000109.1 GCA_029338675.1 Lachnospiraceae bacterium | reverse complement strand
TATTATCATTACTATCCCTCCCATATTCTTGTTTCATATATTGGTATTTCTTTAGTTAATGCCCCACATTTCTTACATTGTGCGTACTTCTTATTGCCTATTAATATTATATACATTTCACCTCCACAGAAGTGACATGCTTTACTTTTTCCTCTCCTAATATCTTTTTTCATATTACCCCTCCATAAATAAATTTTTAAATATTGCCTCTAATACATCTACCACTATACTGTTTCCTGCCATCTTATATTGTTGAGTATTACTAATCCCAGCAGCTTGTATCTTATCTATGTCGTCATCTCTCATTCCCATAAGCCTAAAGCACTCTCTAGGTGTTAGCTTTCTTATTCTAAACAAATCATTTTTATTCTCTAATATCTTAGGTTGTCTGTTTCCACCTTGCATGGTATTTAAGGTAGGACTTATTCCATTAGCCCCATAAACTCTTCTAACCTGTTCATTTCCTTTGATATCTAACATTCCTAGTTGATTTATTTCTGCTATTTGCTTTGGTTGCTTATAATCTGTAGCTGATAATGTTGATATACAGCCATTAGGATCATATACCCACCCTCTACTATTAGTTCCTTTTTGTTCTTCGTTATCTACCGTAGTTCCTATAACACTATATGCTTTACCAAAAGGGTATTTATCTTTTTTTATACTTTGTTTAAATCTATCAACATATTCATTAGATAAATAATATTTTTCATCTACTTCATCTTCTAATGCATCTTTGATACATCTATCTAAAGGGATAGGTTTTGGAAACTCGTAAGGGTTATGTTCCCCTAATATGGATACTACAAATACTCTTTCTCTATTTTGAGGTACTCCATAATCTTTGGCGTTAAGTACTTTCCAATAGTTTGTATATCCTAACCCTTCTAAGTACTGTAACCATTCATCAAAATGTGGTTTAAATTTTTTACCTACTAGGTTCTTGACATTTTCTAGTAATAAATATTTAGGTCTACAGTGTTCTATTATTTTTTCACATTCATATAATAGCCCACTTCTTGTTCCTTTACCTAATCCTGCTTGTTTCCCTGCCACTGATAAATCTTGGCAAGGAAATGAATAAGTAAATAAATCGTGTTCTGGTATGTCGATAGGATTAATTTTACATATGTCTCCTAAATTTAATGTAGGTCCATGTATTGCCTCGTAAGCTTTAATAGCATATTTATCTATCTCACTGATTGCTACTACCTCATGTTCTATTCCTAAATTTCTAAGTGCTATTGATTGGCTCCCATACCCCACGAATGCCTCAAATACTCTTAACATATATCTATCCCCTCTCTTTATATATTTTATATATCAACCAACATATGCATATTATTTCTGAAATCGTTATTATGTTAGTCACTAAATTTTTCATCATAGTTTACCCTCTCCCATGTTAATTTTTCGTGTGTTATTGGATGTTTCCCAGCTGAATATATCTTTCCATTAACACATCTGCTTATATTACTATGTGATACCCCGTAAGCTTCTGAAGCATCCCTCATTGACTCAAATATATCTCCAGTTTCTCTGCATCTTATCTTAACTGATTTACCTTTAGCAAAGTTAAGATCACGTTGTTCTACTGGTTTTTCAAATTCTCCGGTAAGTATTCTTCTAAGTATCTTTATAGAAGCTCTAAGCTCGTTGCTTATATAACATTGTGACGTTCCAAGTCTCTTTGCTATCTCGTGTTGTGGGTATCCATCTACATATATCATTTTTAATATTTTTTGTCTCTTTGGGTCTAATTGTGATATTGCTTCACGCAATAATGTGTTATTTATGATTTGATCTTCTGATATGCTATTCTCATCCTCTACCTTGTCCTGTACATATATGTCACCATCACTACCCTTATTGCTTTCAAATATTACTTCGTTTAATGATGAGTGATTACTATTAAGATTAATTAAGTATTCTACTTCTTGGCGTGTTTTTCCTAACTCTTTAGCTATATCTTCTGTGGTAGGTTCTCTCATAAGTGTTTGTCTTAATCTGTCTTCAGTATCCATTATGTCTATAAAAGCTTTTTTCTGTTCTCTTCCTATTCTGAAGCATTTCCCCTCTGCACCTCTTCTCATTGCTAATAATACTGCCCCTTGAGTGTATTCCCATGCATAAGTAGTAAATTTAAAACCTTTAGTAGTATCAAATCCGTCTATAGCTTTTAACA